>CBRG010000431.1 GCA_000470535.1 Streptomyces sp. AW19M42 | reverse complement strand
CTCGCCCGCAGGCTCGCCGTTCATCAGCTGAACGTCTGGGGCATCCCGTACCGCTCCGACGTGTCCGGCACGGCCGCGCTGCTGGTGGCCGAGCTGGCGGCCAACGCGGCGACGCACGGCCGCGTACCGGGAAGGGACTTCGAGCTGCTGCTCGGCATGATCGCCGGATGCCCGGAGACGCTCGGCAGGCTCAGGATCGAGGTGTCCGACACCCGGGGCGAGCGCCGCCCGCCCGGCCCCGGGGAGGTCGTGAAGCCGCCGCCCGGGGCCGGTGGCGGGTATGGGCTGGTCCTCGTCGAGGCGCTGGCGGACCGGTGGGCGGTGCTGGATCGTGTACCGGGGAAGACGGTCGGCGTAGAACTGGACCTGGTGTACTGAACCGGGCTGCCGCTCACGCCCGGTCACGCTCCCCCGGTTACTCGAAGCGGGACGTGTCGCCCGCTCCCCGCCGTACGATCTCCAGCTCACCGCTGGAGAAGTCGATGACGGTGGTCGGCTCCGTGCCGCAGTCGCCGGAGTCGACCACGACGTCCACCTCGTGGTCGAGCCGCTCCTTGATCTCCCAGCCCTGGGTCATCGGCTCCTCCTCGTCGGGCAGGAGCAGGGTGCTGGAGAGCAGCGGCTCCCCGAGTTCGCCCAACAGGGCCTGCACGACGGCGTGGTCGGGGATGCGGACGCCCACGGTCTTCTTCTTCGGGTGCAGCAGCTGGCGCGGCACCTCCTTCGTCGCCGGAAGGATGAAGGTGTACTGACCGGGCGTCGCCGCCTTGATCGTGCGGAACACGTCGTTGTCGATGTGCACGAACTGCCCGAGCTGGGCGAAGTTCTGGCACATGAGCGTGAAGTGATGGCGGTCGTCGAGATTGCGGATCCCGCGTATGCGGGTGATGCCGTCACGGCTGCCGAGCTGGCACCCCAGTGCGTAGCAGGAGTCCGTCGGATACGCGACGAGCGCGCCGGAGCGGATGCTGTCGGCCACGTTGCTGATGGTGCGCCGCTGGGGGTTTTCGGGGTGTACATCAAAATACTTCGCCATCCGGCGAGTCTACGGCCGTGGCCGCGGTCCGGCCCGTAGGCAGGATGCACCATGCAATTGATATGTAACATGCATGCGAAGTGGTCTATGCATATTGAGTGCAGCATGCATACAATCCATGGTATATCTGTACAGAGAGGCGGCCATCCCAGCAGGGAGGCGGGCCCGCACTCGCAGTCGGAGGAAGCCTCGCGTGGACATGCCCGTGGACCGGATCGAGTTCGAGACCATGCTGCTCGGCCGCCATATGAACCTGCTCGCCTCCCGGGGCGGCGGACGGCTGGACCGCAGTGCCTACATCCTCCTGAGCCGCATCCAGGTCCAGGGCCCGATGTCCATCGGCGATCTGCGCGACGCCTTCGGCCTGGACGCCTCCACGCTGAACCGGCAGACCGCCGCCATGCTGCGGGCCGGTGTCGTCGAGCGCATCCCCGACCCGGAGGGCGGCATCGCCCGGAAGTTCGTCATCACGGACGAGGGCACGCACCGCCTGGACCGGGACCGGTCGGAGAACCTGGAGGGCCTCGGGGCGCTGCTGGCCGACTGGACGCCGGAGGAGGCGAGTCAGCTCGCGGACAGCCTGGCCCGGCTCAACCGCGACATCGAACGCCTCGACGGACGGCCCTGGCCGCGCGACAAGTCCTGATCCGGCGGCGCCTTCGGGACGCATACGAAAAGTCGCTGAATCACCATCATTTGTGTGATTGCCTCGCGCCGATGTCTCCCCCTAGCGTGATGTGTGCGCGGACGGCACCGCTCCTGCCGACCGCCCACGAGGACGGGGGACACCACACCATGCGCATGCGCGCCTTCTTGACGTCGGCTGCTCTGACCACCGCGTTGCTCGCCGGTTCCGTAGTTCCCGCGACGGCCGCGCCGGCCACCGCGAAGGGCCCCGGCGTATTCGTCACCAACGGCGATCGCGTACACATTTCGAGCACTCCACCACGCACGGCGTCGGCCCACGCCTGGTGGACCCACGTGCGTGGCCCCGGCACCAAGGCCAAGGTCACCATCTGGCTACAGATGAAGTCAGGCAAGAAGTGGCACTCGGTCGCCAGGAACGCGAAGAACCTCAAGTCCGGCAACGGCGGGAGCGCCCGTCGGGTCGTCGCGCGCAAGAAGTGCGCGAACCGCAACAAGCGCCAGTGGCGCACCAAGATCGACGTCGACCTCATCGGCGTGGCCGACTCGCCGGAGAAGGCCTACACGAAGCCGGTCACGGTCAGGTGCGGCGTCTGATTCCCTGGTGCCCACACCCGCTCGATCCAGGAGTACGACCATGAGTGACACCGGTGCGGGCGCCACCCTCATCGTGGGACTCCACGGGGTTCTGGACCGGCATCCCTGGATCGACCGGGTGAACGCCGAGTTCGACCTCGAAGAGGACGTCTTCAGCCTCGCCGTGCGGCGGGCGTCCGCCTACGCCTGGAGCTCCACCGTCCTCACGGACAAGCCCGCCGCCGACAACCTCTGGGACCACAACGACGCGGACGGTGACTGGACGCAGGACGGGCAGGTCCGTCAGCTGGCCTGGCTCCAGGCGTCGCTTCCCCGGCCCCTGAACATTCCGGGGAGGCGGCAGCGCGCCCGCCGCCTCCCCGTCCTGCCCGTCATCACGGTCCTCTCGGACGCCCTGCGCCGCGTCGGCAGCGTCCGCCTCACCGGCACGCACGCCCTCGTGCCGCTGCACCGCGCCGGAGACGCCCGCGTCGAACTCGCCGAAGTCTCCGACTGGTTCGCCCTCGCGGACCCCTCCGGTGCGGCCTCGCTGACGGTCACCGTGTCCGCCCTGGCCTCGGCGAACCTCGGTGCGCGGGCGGCCGAGATCCGCGACGCGGCGCTCGAACGAACCTACGGGCACCTGGCGGTCGAGCCTCTTAAGCCCGCCGTGGTGAAGACCCCGGGGCTGGCCCAGCCCCTCGCCGGAGTGGTGCAGGCCGAGGGGCTGCGGCGGGCGCTCGCCTTCCGCTGCGAGGCGCGCGAGTGGTCGACGGATGTGGCCGCCTGGGCGACGGAGGTGTTCGCGGACTCGGTCCGGGCGGTGACGGGGCTCTCGGGCCTGACTCTCATCACGGTGTCCTCGGACGTCTGACATGTGGGCGCTCAGTGCGGGCGGACGTCCCGGGTCCGGTGCCCCGGCGGGAAGAGCAGCAGGTACACCGTGGCGACCATCGCGACCGCCTGGGCCACGACGGTGACCCGCTTCTCGGTGAACCAGACAGGTTCGTACATGGTCGGGAACGGCCCCCAGGCGCCGATGTCCGCGTACCGGTAGACCAGCAGGAGCGCGAGTCCGCCGGTCGCGACCGACCAGGCGAACAGGTCGGCCGGCCACCGGCGCCAGACCAGCACCAGGAGTGCGGCCAGCGCCGCCATGCCCGCCTCGATCCGGAACAGCGTGCCCTGGCTGATGTCGGCCATGACGGCGTCGTACCGCCCGGCCAGGTGCGCGTGCACATAGGCGGCCACGGCGAGACCCGCCGCCGCGAGCACCCGGGCCGCACCGCGCGTGAAGCGGCCGGAGCCGCCCCCTCGCGAGGAAGCGTCCGGTGTGACGGGGAGTTCTGCGGACATTGCGGCTCCATTCGCGCCGGTGGCCATCGGGCGGCGCCCGGGTCTCACATGACGGTGAGGGGCCCCGTCATGAAGGGGCGGACCGTGCAGCCGTACGGCTCATCGGGCTCCTCGGTCCGTCCGGCCGCCCGCAGAAGCGGGGCGGTCGGCCCCAGTGGACCGCACGCCCCGGGGGCGGGCCATCCGGACGGAGCTGTTCGGGTAGCGGATCGGGCGGCCGCTCACGGGGGCGTCACCCGATCGGCGGACCGCGCGTGTCTCCCGTCGTCGGCACGCCGCGCGAAACGGTAAGTGGGGTGCACCGGACCCGTCTTGATGGTGCAACAGTTTCGCGGACCGCCACCCCGCACGGGCCCGCGATCATAGGATCAGGGTGGTCTTCGGGGAGACGGGGTGGCGGATCGTGGCGTACGGCGGGCCGATACACAGGTACGGAGTGCTGGTGCTGGCTCCACTGGTGCTGGTGGCGTGCTCCAGCGGCGGCGGGAGTCCGGGCGGAGAGGGCAGGAGCACTCGGGCGACCGGTGGCGCCACCTCCGAACCCGAACCGGACACCACCTCGGGCGTCGAGGACACCGGTGACATCGACGCGGACCCGGCCAGGCTGCCCACGTCCCGCGGCGAGGCCCTCGACCTCATCGACCGGGTCCTCGCGGACCCCGCCAGTTTCGGGCCGGACGTGACAAAGCGGAGCCCGTACGAGAGCGACCCGGCCACCTGGCCAGTACTCCGCATCGACTGCGTCTGGGAGCAGCACAAGCCGTTGTCGAGCGTGCTGGCCACCCGCAGCCGCTCCTTCGAGGTGCCCGCCGCCGACGGCAAGGGGCCGGTACGGCTCTCCGCCGTCGTCACCGTGCACCGCAGCCGCGAGGGCGCGCGGTGGGAGATGGCGGAATCGGTGGAGGAGACGATGCGCTGCCCCACGCAGCAGCTCCAGAAGGGCGAACTGATCGGCTCGTTGGTCGCCGCCACACTGCCGCACGGCGAAGGCGGCCAGGTGAACTCCGCGGACGCGCTGACGGAGATCGGGCAGTACAGGAGCTCCACGCTCGGCGGCCCCTTCCCGTACGTCTGGCAGCAGGCCCAGACCCTCCAGTTCACCGTGGCGGTGACCGGAAAAGGGGCGAAGGGGCGGACCGAAGAGGAACTCGACGAGCTGACGAACCAGGCCCAGGCAGCCATGCTGCTGCGGCTCAAGTCGGCCGTCGAGAAGCAGAGCTGAGAGAGCGGAGAGCGTGATGGAACGGCTGCGTCCCGCAGACCCCTCGACGATCGGCGGCCACCGGCTGCTCGGGCGGCTCGGCGCCGGCGGCATGGGCGTCGTCTACCTCGGCCGCTCGGCCGGCGGAGCCCTGACCGCGCTCAAGGTGATCCTCCCGGAGTTCGCAGAGGACGAGGAGTTCCGGACCCGGTTCCGCCGCGAGGTCGAGGCCGCGCGCCGGGTGGAGAGCCCGTGGGCGGTCGCGGTCACCGGTGCCGAGACGGAGGGGACGCGCCCCTGGCTCGCCACGGCGTTCGTGCCGGGGCCCGCACTGTCGGAGACCGTCGCGCGGTGCGGGCCGCTGCCCGCCCGCAGCATCCGGGTGCTCGGCAGGCTGCTCTCCCGCGCCCTGACCGCCGTGCACACGGCGGGACTCGTCCACCGGGACGTCAAGCCTGGCAACGTGCTGCTCACGGTCGACGGGCCGCGCCTGATCGACTTCGGGATCGCGCGGGCCACCGACGCCACCGCGCTCACCGCCGCAGACCTCGTGGTCGGCACCCCCGGCTTCCTCTCGCCGGAACAGGCCTCCGGGGGCGGCACGGCGGCCGGGCCCGCGAGCGACGTCTTCTCCCTCGGCTGCCTCCTGGCGTACGCCGCAACCGGACGGCCGCCGTTCGGCAGCGGAGCCGTCGACGCGCTGCTCTACCGGACCGTGCACGACGAACCCGACCTCGAAGGGGTCGAGGACCCCGGACTCCGCGAACTGCTCGGCGCTCTCCTCGCGAAGGAGCCGGCCGACCGGCCCACCGCGGCCGAACTCGATACCCGGATCACCGAGGACGCGCCGAACGGCTCCATCGACTGGCTGCCGGACGACGTCGTGGCGCTGATCGCCGCCCGGTCCGCCGCCATGCTCGCCCTGCCCGGCATCGAACCCACCGTCGCCGACCGGGCAACGCCGCCGCCCGCGGCCCTTCCCGGCCGGCGAAGACTGCTGCTCGCGGGCGCCGGCGTCGTCATCGCGGCAGGCGGCGGATTCGCCGTACGGGAATGGCTGCGCGACGACGGCTCCGGCGCCGGGGCGGCCAAGTCCGGCGAACGGGCCTGGATCATCGGCGTACAGGCGGACCTGTCCGGCCCCCGGAGCGCCGCCGGACGGGCCCAGGAGCGCGGGGTGCGGCTGGCCGTCGACCAGTTCAACTCCCGCGCGGACAAGCCCTTCACGCTGACCGTCAAGGCAGTCGACGACGGTGGCGACGCCACCCGCGCGGTCCGGGCCGCCACCCAGTTCACCCGTGACCGCGACGTGCTCGCCGTGGTGGGCCCCACCGGGGACAACACCACAGAGGCGGTCCTCACCACCTACGACGAGGCGATGCTGCCGATCGTCACCGTCTCCTCGATGCTGCTGTCCTACGCGGCCGGCTCCAAGAAGTCGTTCTTCCAGGCGGTCCCGTCCGACGCCGTGCTGTGCGCGCCCGTCATCCGAAGGCTGGTTCTCCGGCCGGACGTCGAACGGCTCGGGGTACTGCTCGACCGGGTCGGCGGCCAGTCCGCCTACCAGGTCGGCTACCTCACCAACATGCAGACCGGCGTGATCACCACCGGCACCACCTACCCGCGCGTGGTACCCGCCGGGACCAAGGACCTGGCCCCCGTCATCGAGGACATGCTCCAGCACGACAGCGACGCCTTCTTCTACGCGGGCGACGCGGCCGGGGCCGCCCGCACCGCACGCGCGCTCGGCGGCACCCCCTTCAAGGGCCCCCGGATGGCCATGCACACGGCCATGGAGCCGCGCTTCCTCAAGGACGCCGGACAGGCAGCGCAGGGCTGGGAGTTCACCGCGCCCTACACCGACGCCACGGCCCCGGGCGCCGAGAAGTTCGCCGCGGCCCACCGCTCCGCGTACGGCTCCGCCCCCGCGTACTGGGCAGCGGAGGCGTACGACGCGGCCGGGCTCGTGACCGCCGCCGTCACCGCCCTCGCCGGAAGCGGGGCCAAGCCGGTGCGGCCGACCCGGACCGCCCTCGTGACGAAGATCGCGGCGTCCTCGTACAAGGGCGTCTCCCGGACCTACGCCTTCGACGAGCTGCACCGGCTCAAGGGGGCGGACGCCTACCTCTACGGAGTGCGGGACGGGCGCTTCGTCCACCTCGGCGCCGCGCCGAAGGCCGAGAAGACCTGATCCGCATGCGCCCCCTCACCTCGCAAGACCCGCGCACCATCGGCGAGTACCGCACCCTGGCCCGGCTCGGGGCGGGCGGCATGGGCGTGGTCTACCTGGCCCGTTCGACCGGCGGGGCGCTCGCCGCCGTGAAGGTGATCCGCGCCGAGCACGCCGCCGACCCCGGATTCCGCGCCCGGTTCCGGCGCGAGGCCGAGGCCGCGGCCCGGATCACCGGCCCCTGGGTGGTCCCGGTCACCGGGGCCGACACCGAGGCCCGCGAGCCCTGGCTGGCCACCGCGTTCGTGCCGGGCCCCTCGCTGGGCGAGGCCGTCGAGGAGCGGGGCCCCCTCCCGGTGGCGACGGTCCTGGCCCTCGGCGCCCACCTCGCCGGAGCCCTCGTCGCGGTCCACGAGGCGGGCCTCCTGCACCGCGACGTCAAACCCGGCAACGTGCTCCTCGCCCTCGACGGGCCCCGGCTCATCGACTTCGGCATCGCCCGCCACGAGGGCGCCACCGCGCTCACCGCGACCGACGCGGTGATCGGCACGCCCGGCTACCTGGCGCCCGAACAGGCCTCCGCGGGGCCGCTCGGACCGGCCTGCGACGTGTTCTCGCTGGGCTGCGTCCTGGTGTACGCGGCGACCGGGCAGCGCCCGTTCGGTCACGGCACGGCGGCCGGAGTGCTCTTCCGCACCGTCCATGGCCAACCGGACCTGGCGGGCCTGCCGTCCGTGCTGCTGCCCGTGGTGACGGCCTGTCTCGCGAGGGACCCGGTGGACCGCCCGACAGCGGCGGAGGCCGAGCGGCTGCTCACGGGCGACGGCCCCCGCTGGGAGGTGCCGGGCCTGCCCGCCGCGATCGCCGAACGCTCCGCCGCCGCCCTCGCCCTGCCGGACCCGGAACCCCCGCACCCCGCCGAGGACCGGGCCCCGGCCCCGGC
>CBRG010000430.1 GCA_000470535.1 Streptomyces sp. AW19M42 | reverse complement strand
GATCGCGACCCCCGCCGCGGAGCGCAACCTGCCCCGCGCGCTGCTGCGGGAGGAGGAGGGGCGGGCGGCGGGGGGGGCCGCCGCGACGATGGAGCTCGGAGCCCTCGTCTGCACCGCGAAGAACGAGGACTGCGCGCGCTGCCCGATCGCGGAGCAGTGCGCCTGGCGGCTGGCCGGGAAGCCGGCGCACCAGGGGCCGCCGCGCCGCGGCCAGACGTACGCCGGTACCGACCGGCAGGTGCGCGGCCGGCTGCTCGCCGTGCTGCGCGAAGCGGTGACACCGGTGCCCCAGTCGGCGCTGGACGCCGTGTGGGACGAACCGGTGCAGCGGGCCCGCGCCCTGGACGGGCTGGTCGCCGACGGCCTGGTCGAACCGCTGGCCGGCGGCCAGTACCGGCTGCCGCTGACCTGACGGCCGGGCGGGGCCCGCCCCGCCCGGCGCGCCCGGCCCGGGGAAGCCTCCTCGCGGGGGCTCTTTGCCCCACTCCTCCTGTGCTGTTACACAACCGATGGGCAGCCGTGCGTCGGCGTATGGCTGCTCCGCACAGCCTCGTGACAACCGCTCCGTAGCGTCACCGACGTCAGCCCGACGACCAAGCCGGCTGGCAGCGGTACTACGGGGATCCACGGGGATGGAGGCGGTTGTTATGGCGCAGGGCGAGGTGCTCGGATTCGAGGAGTACGTGCGTACCCGGCAGGAGGCGCTGCTGCGCAGCGCACGCCGGCTGGTCCCCGACCCCGTGGACGCGCAGGACCTGCTGCAGACCGCCCTGGCGCGTACCTACCGCCGCTGGGACGGCATCGCCGACAAGTCCCTCGCCGACGCCTATCTGCGCCGCGTCATGATCAACACCCGGACCGAGTGGTGGCGAGCCCGCAGGCTGGACGAGGTCCCCACCGAGCAGCTCCCCGACGCCAGCATCGAGGACGGCACCGAACAGCGCGCCGACCGTGCCCTGCTGATGGACGTCCTGGGCGTGCTGGCTCCCAAGCAGCGCAGCGTCGTCGTCCTGCGACACTGGGAGCAGATGAGCACGGAGGAGACGGCCGCGGCGCTCGGTATGTCGGCCGGTACGGTGAAGAGCACGCTGCACCGTGCCCTGGCGCGGCTGCGCCAGGAGCTGGAGAGCAGGGAAGAGGCGGCCAGGGAGGCCCGGGTCCGCGAGGACCGGGAGCACCGGCCGGCCGCCCGTGCCGCATCGGCCACTGCTCCGGTACGGACACGGAGCGCGGCGCGGGGGATCGGGTGTCATGACGAGCGGGGGCGGGAGCGGTGCGCGGCCTGACAGGCAGCGGTGACGGCGGGAGCGGCGACGCGGTCACCGACGGGGGAAGCGGCAACAGAACCGGCGGCGGACGCGGACGACGGCTGACCGGATGGGCGGCGAGCAGTACGGCTCTGGCCGGGCTCGCCGTCGTCGGGCTGTTCGCCGTGAGCTGCTCCACCGGTGGTACCGGCACCCGCGACGAGGGCCCGGCGGGGACCCAGCCGGTCGTGCGGAGCACGCCGGCCTCCACGACACCGTCCAGGGCGAGGCCGACCCCGCGGGTCGATGCCGTCGCCCTGCTCAAGGCGGACCCTAAGGTGAGCGAACGGGTCCGGACCGACCTGAAGCCCTGTACCGGTGACGAGTACCCGGTGGACACCTCGTACGGGAAGCTGACCGGCGGCCCCGGTGCCGACGTGGTCGTGAACGTGATGACCTGCGGCGATTCGGTGGGCGTCGGCACCTATGTGTACCGGCCCCGCGCCGATGGCACGTACGAGAACGTTTTCACCACCGAGCAGCCGGCGGTCTACGGGACCATCGACCGCGGTGATCTGGTGGTGACGACCCAGGTCTACGGAAAGAAGGACGCGGTCGCCTATCCCTCGGGCGAGGAAGTGATCACGTACCACTGGGCGAACAGCCGGTTCAGCGAGACGGACCGGGTGCACAACGACTTCAACCGAGCCGTCGGTGCCGGGGAGGGGGACTTCCCGGAGCCCACGGAACCGACGAAGAACTGAGAGCTTTCCGATGGCCGAGACCCATGTCCTGTTCGTCGAGGACGACGACGTCATCCGCGAGGCCACCCAGCTGGCGCTGGAGCGGGACGGCTTCGTGGTCACCGCGATGCCCGACGGTCTGCGGGGCCTCGAAGCGTTCAGGGCCGACCGGCCCGACATCGCGCTGCTCGACGTGATGGTGCCCGGACTGGACGGGGTGAGCCTGTGCCGCCGTATCCGGGACGAGTCGACGGTGCCCGTGATCATGCTGTCGGCCCGTGCCGACTCGATCGACGTGGTGCTCGGTCTGGAGGCCGGGGCCGACGACTACGTCACCAAGCCCTTCGACGGCGCGGTCCTGGTCGCCCGGATCCGCGCCGTGCTGCGCCGCTTCGGCCACGCCTCGGGCAGCGGGCAGGGCAGCGCCGGCGGGGCGGAGGACGGGCCGGAGGGCGGGGTGCTGGTCTTCGGTGACCTGGAGGTCGACACCGAGGGCATGGAGGTGCGCAGGAGCGGCGAGCAGGTGGGCCTGACGCCGACCGAGATGCGGCTGTTGCTGGAGTTCTCGTCCGCGCCCGGCACGGTGCTCTCCCGCGACAAGCTGCTGGAGCGGGTCTGGGACTACGGCTGGGGCGGTGACACCCGGGTCGTGGACGTCCATGTGCAGCGGCTGCGCACGAAGATCGGCCAGGACCGGATCGAGACGGTCCGCGGCTTCGGCTACAAGCTCAGGGCATGAGGCGGCCGTCCCTGCGGACGAGTGTCCGCTGGAAGATCAGCATCGCGATCGCCGCGGTCGGCGCCCTGATCGCGGTCGCGCTGAGCCTGGTCGTGCACAACGCGGCCCGGGTCTCGATGCTGGAGAACGCCCGCGAGGTCCAGCTGGAGCGGCTGACCTACGCCCAGCTGCTCTACGAGGCGACGAAGACGAAGAAGGCCGACCCCCGGTTCGGCGCGAAGATCAACGATCCGACGATGCCGCAGAGCCTGCGGCAGGAGACCCGGAAGAACCGCCGCGCCACCCATGTGGAGGACGGCGGCGGGGTGCCGGACGTCTGGGCGGCCGTGCCGCTGGCCAACGGCGACGTGCTCTCGCTGCACACCCGGTTCGCGGACCGCTCCACCACGATCATGGGCGATCTCGACCGGGCCTTGATCATCGGTTCGGTCTCGGTGGTCTTCGGGGGCTGCGCGCTGGGGGTGCTGATCGGCGGCCAGCTGTCCCGCCGGCTGCGCAAGGCGGCGACCGCGGCCGGGAAGGTCGCGCAGGGCCATACGGACGTCCGGGTCCGGGATGCCGTCGGCGGCGTCGTCCGGGACGAGACCGACGAGCTGGCCGGTGCCGTGGACGCCCTCACGGACGCGCTGAACGAGCGGATCGAGGCGGAGCGCCGGGTCACCGCGGACATCGCGCACGAGCTGCGCACCCCGGTGACGGGGCTGCTGACGGCGGCCGAGCTGCTGCCGCCGGGCCGCCCCACGGAGCTGGTACGGGACCGGGCGCAGGCGATGCGCACCCTGGTCGAGGACGTGCTGGAGGTGGCCCGGCTGGACAGCGCGTCGGAGCGGGCCGAGCTGCAGGAGGTCGCGCTGGGGGACTTCGTGAGCCGCCGGATCGCGGTGCTGAATCCGGATGTGCGGGTCCAGGTGGTCCACGAGTCGTGGGTCAGCACCGATCCGCGCCGGCTGGAGCGCATCCTGGGCAATCTGCTGGGCAACGCCGCCAAGCACGGCTCCACCCCGGTGGAGGTCACGGTCGAGGGCCGGGTGGTCCGGATCCGCGATCACGGTGCGGGGTTCCCGGCGGCGCTGCTGCGGGAGGGGCCGAGCCGGTTCCGTACCGGATCGACCGACCGGGCGGGCCACGGGCACGGTCTTGGGCTGACGATCGCGGCCGGTCAGGCGCGGGTGCTCGGCGCCCGGCTGACCTTCCGCAACGCCGCCCCGGAGGGCGCGGCCCCGGGCGTGGGCGGGGCGATCGCCGTGCTGTGGCTGCCCGAGCACGCGCCGACCGACACCGGCAGCTACCCGATGCTCCAGTTCGCCGAGCAGCGCGGCCCCCAGCCGAACGGCAGGACGGCCGCGAGCAGCGGCAAGGACCCCGGCCGCGACCGCTCGGAGAGCTGAGCGGGACGCGCGGGAGCCCGGCCGGACACGGCAACGGGAAGGCCCCCGGGGCACACGCGGGAATCGCGTGCGCGCCGGGGGCCTCTTCGTACGGCGCTACACCATGCTGTCGGCAGGCTCCGGAGCCGCGCCGCGCAGCGGGACCTCCTTGACGAACAGCGCCGCCACCAGGGCGGCCAGTCCGACCGAGGCGCCGACCAGGAAGGCGATGTGTGTGCCGGACGACACCGCGAACTCGTACGCCTCGCGCATCGGCGCCGGCAGTTTCGCCAGGCTCGCCGCGTCCAGCTGGGCGGAGTGCGCGGTGGCTCCCCCGCCGCCGCGGGCGGCCATCTCGTCCTGCACCCGGCCGGTGAACAGGGCGCCCATGATCGCGACGCCGAAGGAGCTGCCGAGCGTACGGAACAGGGTGGTGGCGGACGAGGCGACGCCCATGTCCTTCAGCTCGACGCTGTTCTGCGCGACGAGCATCGTGATCTGCATCAGGAAGCCCATGCCGGCGCCGAGCACCGCCATGTAGATGCCCGAGGTGAGGCGGGTGGTGCCGGTGTCCATCGTGGAGAGCAGGAAGAGTCCGGCCACCATCAGGATCGAGCCGATGATCGGGAAGATCTTGTACCGGCCGCTGTTGGTGGTGACGCGCCCGGCGATCAGCGAGACGACCATCATCGAGAGCAGCATCGGCAGCAGCAGCAGTCCGGAGTTGGTCGCGGACGCGCCCTGGACGGACTGCTGGAACAGCGGCAGGAACAGCACCGCACCGAACATCACGAAGCCCGCCATGAAGCCGACCACGGACATCAGCGTGAAGTTGAGGTTGCGGAAGATGTGCAGCGGGATGATCGGCTCTGCGGCCTTCGTCTCGACGAAGACGAAACCGGCCAGCGAGGCGACGCCGATCGCGATGAGCTCCATGATCACGGCGGAGTTCCAGTCGTACTCCGAACCGCCCCAGGTGGTCACCAGCACGATCGCGGTGATGCCGACGGTCAGCAGCCCGGCCCCGAGGTAGTCGACCTTCGCCTTCCTGCGCTCCCCCTTGGGAAGGTGCAGTACGGCGGTGACCATGGCCAGGGCGACGGCGCCCAGCGGCAGGTTGATGTAGAAGGCCCAGCGCCAGCCGAGGTGGTCGGTGATGGTGCCGCCGACCAGCGGTCCGCCGATCATCGCGATCGCCATGACACCGGCCATCAGGCCCTGGTACTTGCCGCGCTCGCGGGGCGGCACCAGGTCACCGATGATCGCCATGACGCCGACCATCAGACCGCCGGCCCCGAGTCCCTGGATCGCCCGGAAGCCGATCAGCTGGCCCATGTCCTGGGACATGCCGCTGAGGACCGAGCCGACCAGGAAGATCACGATGGACGTGAGGAACATGCCCTTGCGCCCGTACATGTCGCCGAGCTTGCCCCAGATGGGCGTGGAGGCAGCGGTGGCAAGGGTGTACGCGGTCACCACCCAGGACAGATGTTCCAGTCCTCCGAGGTCCCCGACGATGGTGGGCATCGCGGTGCCGACGATCAGGTTGTCGAGCATGGCCAGCAGCATGGCGATCAGCAGGGCGACGATCACCACCCGGACGCTGCGCTGCCGCGGCTCGTCCTTCGGCGCGCGTTTCGGCTTGCCGCCGGCCGCCTTCCCGCCCGTCACCGTCTTCAGGTCCGACATGTTCCCCAACTCCCCTGATCCCCTGCTAGCCGGGCCCTTACTTGCCGCCCGGCTAGTTGACTACACTGGGGGAAAGTACCCTCGCAACTAGCCGGGCGTCAAGTAAGTATGGGGAGACCACCATGAGCAGCACGACGCAGCCGCGCCGGGGCAACACCCGCCAGCGCATCCAGGACGTCGCTCTGGAACTCTTCGCCGAGCAGGGCTACGAGAAGACCTCGCTGCGGGAGATCTCCGAGAAACTCGACGTCACCAAGGCCGCCCTGTACTACCACTTCAAAACCAAGGAAGACATCCTCGTCAGCATCTTCGAGGACCTCAACCGGCCCGTCGAGGAACTGATCGTCTGGGGCCGGGGGCAGCCGCACACCCTGGAGACAAAGAAGGAGATCCTCGCCCGCTACAGCGACGCACTGACGGCCGCCGCCCCGCTGTTCCGCTTCATGCAGGAGAACCAGGCGACCGTGCGCGACCTGAGCATCGGCGTGACGATCAAGGACCGGGTCCTGGGGCTCGTCGACCTGATCAAGGACCCCGAGTCGCCGATGATCGACCAGGTGCGGTGCTTCAGCGCGCTCTTCACGATGCACGCCGGCATGTTCGCCCTCAAGGACGTCGACGGCGACCCCGAGGACAAGCGCAAGGCCGTCCTGGAAGTCGCCGTCGATCTGGTGACCCAGGCGCACGACCCGGGTGCCGCCAGGTAGCGGACCGGGTCGTGGCGGGTCAGACGTTGATACCCACCTTGTGCAGGTAGTTGACCGGGTTGATCGCGGAACCGTAGTTCGCGGTGTTCCGGATCTCGAAGTGCAGGTGCGGGCCGCTGGAGTTGCCGGTGTTGCCGGACAGGGCGACCTTCTGCCCCTTCTTCACGTGCTGGCCGATGTGCACGTCGATCTTGGACAGGTGCGCGTACTGCGAGTACCGGCCGTCGCTGTGCTTGATCACGATGGCGTTGCCGTACGCGGGGCCGTCGCCGCCGCCGTTCGGGCCGGCCTTCACGATGGTGCCGGTGTGCGCGGCCTCGACCTTGGTGCCGATCGGCACGGCGAAGTCCTGGCCGGAGTGCTTGTGCGCCCAGCGGCTGCCGTCGTTGCCGAAGCTCGCGCTCAGCTCGTAGTGGTGGACCGGGGTCTCCCAGCGAAGCTTCTTGGCCGCCTTCTTCGCCGCCTTCTTCTTGGCCTCGGCCTTCTTCTTCGCCGCGTCGGCCTTCTTCTCGGCCGTGTGCTTGGCCGCCTTGCCCTGCGCGGCCGCCTGCTCGGCGACCGAGTCGGCCGTGGCGGTGCTCGTCGGGCTCGCGGCGTTGGGGGCGCCCGTCGTGCCGGCCGCGAACGCAGCGCCCGCACCGAGAACCATCGACGTCCCCAGACCGGCCGCCACCACGGCGCCGCGCACACGGGAGGCGGACGGGCGGTGGGAGTGCTTGAACGTAACGCGCTTCGACATAAGCGGAAAACCTCCGGGATGACTGGACCCGGCATATCCGCCGGGCTGGCCATCCCTTGGTAACCCGCCACCCCGCCGGTGCTCAAACCCCCCATCTACGAAGAAAAGCCGTAGCCGCCACCCCGGGAATCCGCTTCCTCGGGTCCCGGCCCACACCCCTCTCGAGCCGTCGAATCTCTTCGCCCGGACACGTTTAACCCCAGTTCCAAACCGGCCTAACCGGACAAGACCCTATTATCTGGGCGCTCCATCCCTTAGCCCCCAAGGTCCCGCCGGACGCAGGGCCGAAGGTCCTTCCGGCGATCATGGATCGTGCTCCTAAGCCGGCTAGTAGGCCTCGAAAGGGCTGTGCGCCTTGTCACCGCCGGTGGGACCAAAGACCGTCCGATTCGGGACCTTCGGCGGGCAACCTGACTACGCTGGCACGGCGAGAACCGATCAGCTCCCGGGGGGACGCGCACATGACCGGCACCACCGCAGGTACGGGCGGAAACAGCGGCGACGGCGCCCCGGGCACGGGGCGCCACGACGGCATCGAGCTCGCCGACGCCGTCGAGTCGGTCCGCAACCAGCTCATCGAGGCCGCCACCCGCGGCACCGGCCGCCCGCTGGCCTTCGAGGTCGGTGACATCCAGATGGAGTTCACCCTCGAACTCCGCAAAGAGGTCAAGGGCTCCGCCCGGGTGAAGGCCTGGGTGGTGGAGGCCGGCGCCGACGCGGGCCGCGCCACCGGCCACACCCACAAGGTCGCCTTCACCCTGAAACCGCGTGATGCCACGACCGGCGAGGCCTGGCAGATCGGCCACGAGGCCGGCGGCAGTACCGAACGGTTCGGCCAGGGGCGGCCCCGGCCGTGACAGCCATACCGCCCACGGACCGCACCGTCGTGGTCCTGGGCGCCGGCTCCGTCCAGGGCAGCGGTGTCCTGCTCACCGACCGGCTGGTGCTGACGTGCGCCCACGTCGTCAAGGGCGGCGGCCGCTGCTCCGTCGCTCACCCGGACGTCACCGGATACACGGACTCGGCCGTCGTCTGGATCGACCACGGCTTCGACGCCGCCCTCGTCGAGACGGCGGCCCCGCTGCTGCCGGCGGAACCGGTACGGCTCGGCGTCCTGCACAGCAGCCAGGCACTCACCGGCTGCGAGATCACCGGCTTCCCCGACGTGCAGCGCTACGGCCCCGACGAGCACCTGGAGGCCGACCAGTACACCGCCACCGTGCTGCCCATGGCGGGCCGCCCGCGCAATGTGCTCGTCTGCGAGCTGGACGGCCCGCCCGCCGGGTCAGCGCGCGAGCTGCCCGCGCTGCGCGGGCTCTCCGGCGGACCGGTCTTCGCCGGCAGCGTCCTGCTCGGCATCGCCCGGCAGATCCCGCCGAAACGCGGGGGCCGCCGGGTGGAATGCGTACCGCTCGGTCCGCTCATCGCCTCGGAGCCCTTCCGGCTGGTGTACCGGCAGACCGGCACCGAGATCCGCCACGAACAGGTCCACGGGCACTTCCCCAAGGACCTGCGCTACGAGGAGGAGTACGCGGCCGCGCTCGGCGCCGCCTACCGGCGTACGAAGATCTTCGGGCTGGACGAGCTCGGCCGGCACGACTCCGAATGGGACCTGGACACCGCCTACCTCAGCCTGGAGGCCCAGCCGCGCGACAGCTCCGCAGCCCCCGAGGAGCCGCGCCCCGCCCCCCGGCGCATCGACACCCTGCTCGCCGAGCGCCCCCGGGTGCTGCTGCGGGGCGACGCGGGGGCCGGGAAGACCACCCTGGTCTGGTGGCTGGCGGCGCACGCCTCGGCCGGCACCCTCGGGCCGAAACTGACGGCGCTCAACGGGCTGGTGCCCTTCGTCGTCCCGCTGCGCACCCTGCGGGCGCGGGGCGGCTCCTTCCCGTCCGTCGGGCAGCTGGCCGCCGCCGCCTCGACGGCCGTCGACGACCCGCCGGAGGGCTGGACCGGGCGGGTCCTGGAGGCCGGGCGGGGGCTGCTGCTCGTGGACGGCCTGGACGAGGTCCCGCCGGACGAGCGCGAGGCCGCGTACGACTGGCTGTCCCGGCTGCTGCGCCGCTACCCGGCGACCCGCTGCGTGGCGACCGT
This sequence comes from Streptomyces sp. AW19M42, assembly GCA_000470535.1. GTDB lineage: Bacteria > Actinomycetota > Actinomycetes > Streptomycetales > Streptomycetaceae > Streptomyces. Next base: position 1,997 of record CBRG010000430.1, on the reverse strand, counting down.
GCGCCCGCACGCGGTGGCCCCGGACTGGCTGGCCTCAGAGGACTTCGAGGAGCTGCGGCTGCTGCCGATGCGGGACGAGGACATCGCGGCGTTCGTCGCGGCCTGGCACCGGGCGGCCCGGCTGGACGACCCGGACCACGCGGCGCTGGGCGAGCTGGAACGCGATCTGGCCCGGCAGTTCGCCACCAACTCCACCCTGAGCAACCTGGCCCGCACCCCGCTCCTGTGCGCCGTGATCTGCGCCCTGCACCGGCGGCGCCAGGGCCTCCTGCCGGAGACCCGCTGGAGCCTGTACGACTCCGCGCTCGCCATGCTGCTCGGCAACCGCGACAAGCGGCGCAGGATCGATGCCCCGGAGGGCATCACGATGAACGTGGACGAGCAGGCCCAGCTCCTCCAGCGCATCGCGATCTGGCTGGTGCGGGGCGGCCAGTCGGAGCTGGACCACGACCAGGCGCTGCACCAGCTGGAACAGGCGCTGCGAGGCATGGAGCAGATCCGGCGGCAGGGCACGGCACCGGAGATCCTGACCCATCTGCTGAACCGCAGCGGCGTCCTCCAGGAGCGGGCCGACGGCGTCTACCAGTTCGCCCACCGGACCTTCCAGGACTTCCTCGCGGCGAAGGAGTTCATCGAGGGCGGCCACCTCCACGAACTGATCGGCCGGGCGGACTCCCAGCAGTGGCAGGACGTCATCCTGCTGTCCGCCGGACACTGCGGCCGCCGCGAACACCCCGTACTGATCAACGGCCTGCTGGACGCCCTGGCGACCCCGGACAGCAGCGTCACGACGACCGAGCTCTTCGTCCTGGCCGCGCTCTGCGCGCAGCACGCGACCTGGCTCGACGACGCGACCCGCGCCCGGGTGACGGGCGCCGTGGAGACGCTGTTCCCGCTCCGGTCCTTCCGGGAGGTACGGCAGATCGCCCGGCTCGGCCCGGCCGGTCTGCACTACCTTCCCGACCCGGACGAACCGGACCTCACCCCCGACGGCATCGGTTTCATCGCGGACGTGATCACCGAGGTCGGCGGCGCGGAAGCCGTCCCGTACGCCCGCCGGTGGATCCTCGCCCACCCGGAGCTCGGCCGTGCGTTCCGGGACTGGGACCGCTTCCCGGCGGACCTCTACGCCGAGCAGGTCCTCTCCACGATGGATCTGGCGCGGCGGAGGCTGAACATCCGCTCGGTGGACCAGCTGGCGGCACTGCGCCATCTCCCGGCCGTCACCGAACTGAGTATCAGCGGGGACCTCACCTCGGCGGAACTGCGGGCCGGTCTGCGCGGCAGGCCGTGGAGCGGGCTCACCGTACGGGAGAACGCCGCGCTGACGGATCTGTCCTTCCTGGCCGAATGCGCCGGGACGCTGCGTGATCTCTCGCTGCGGGACTGCCCCGGGGTGCAGGACCTCGGCCCGCTCGGCGGACTCCCGGAGGTGGGATGGATTCGGCTGGACATGGGCCACCTGCCGCTCACCGCCCTGCGGGCCACGGTCGCGAGCGAGCTGTACACCCTGCACCTGGAAGGCCTCACGGCACAGCGGCTGAGCGAGGTACCCGCCCACTCGCGGGTGACCACGCTGGCCCTCGTCAGCGAGCGCCCGGTGACGATCGACACGCTGCACGGCTGGGACGGCCTGCGCGACCTCGACGTGTTGTCGCCGACGGCGATTCCCGCCATGTGCGCCGCACTGCGGGAGTCCCCTCAGGTGACGGGCCTGACAGTACGGGCGGCCGCCCCGGAGTTCCTCGGCGCGGCCGTCGTCCCTTCGGTCACCTCGCTCAGGCTCAATCCCATCCGGGAGCTGGACAACCTGGGCTCGCTCCCCCGGGTCTTCCCTTCGCTGAGGGTGCTCGGGCTGTCCCTCAGGAACGGAATCGAGGCCATCGATCTGACCCCGCTGGAAGTGCTGCCCGGCCTCAAGGTCGACGTCACGGGGGTTGGTGAGGTGTCCGGCGGCAAGGGCCTCGACGTAAAGCGCTGAACGGACGGAGAAGGGG
>CBRG010000429.1 GCA_000470535.1 Streptomyces sp. AW19M42 | reverse complement strand
CCGCGAGCCGCACCTCGGCGTCCAGCGAGGTCAGCTCGCCGGCGTCCGGGGAGTCGGGTCCCGACCTGCTGGTCAGCAGCAGGTGCCGGACGCCGTGCTGCTCGACGAGGTGCCGGCACAGGGCGCGGCCGAGCCGCCCGGTGGCCCCCGTGACCAGGACCGTTCCGTCGGCCCCGAAGGGCGACGCCGGCTCTTCGGTGCGGGGCTCCGGCCGGGCGAGGCGGGGCGCGTACCAGCGGCCGTCGCGCCACAGCAGCGACGGCTCGTCGTACGGGAGGGCCGCCACGGGGATCTGCGGGGCGTCGTCGGTGACGTCCACGAGGACGAACCGGTCCGGGTTCTCCGACTGCGCCGAGCGCACCAGGGCCTGGACGGCGGCGGCGACCGGGTCGGCCTGCGCGCTCTCGCCGGGCAGCCGGGCGGCGGCGCGGGTGCGCAGTACGAGCGGGGTCCCGTCCACGGGCTCGGGTCCGCCGAGCCGGTCCTGCAGGGTCGCGAGGGTGCGGTGCAGGGCCTCGCGCAGCGCCTCGTGCGGGTCGTCCGGCAGCGCGGGGCCGCCCGGCAGGTCCATCACCTCGGGCAGTTCACCGGCCGGGGCGGGTCCGGCGGGGACCTCCGGCCACTCGACGCGGTACAGGGTGTCGCGGTGGCGCGGCAGCGCGCGCAGCCGTTCCCCGGGCAGCGGGCGTACCAGCAACGATTCGACGGACACGACGGGCGTCCCGCCGGTGTCGGTCGCGGTCACCGTCAGCGAGCGCTGCCCGGACGGGCTGAGGGTGACGCGCAGTGCGGTGGCGCCCGGGGTGTGCACGCTGACGCCGGTCCAGGTGAAGGGGACCGCGGCGGCGGAGGTGTCGGCGCCGAGCGCGGAGGCGTGCAGGGCGGCGTCGAGGAGGGCCGGGTGCAGTTCGAACCGTTCGGCCTCGATGTGCCGGGACTCGGGCAGCTCGACCTCGGCGTGGATCTCGTCGCCGAGCCGCCAGGCCGCACGCAGTCCGCGCAGCAGCGGACCGTACTCCAGTCCGGCCGCGGCCAGTTCGTCGTAGAGGTGCCCGGTCTCCAGGGGCGTCGCGCCCGGCGGCGGCCAGTCGGCGGGCCCGGTTCCGATGTCCGCGGGGCCGGGTGCGGGGGTCAGGGTGCCGGTGAAGTGGCGGGTCCACGGCCGGCCGGGGGTGTCCGCCTCCGGCCTGGCGTAGCCGGTGACGGCGCGCCGGCCTGCGGGGTCCGCGGCACCGATCACCAGTTGCAGGGTGATGCGGTCGGCGGGTTCCAGCACCAGTGGTTCGGCCAGGACGAGTTCGTCGACGCGGGGGCAGCCGATCCGGGTTCCGGCCGACAGCGCGAGTTCGAGGAAGGCGGTGCCGGGCACCAGGATGTGGCCGGCCACGCGGTGGTCGGCCAGCCAGGGGTGCGTGGCGACGGACAGTTCGCCGTCGAAGACGAAGCCGTCCGCGTCGGCGCGTTCGACTCCGGCCCCGAGGACGGGGTGGCCGGTCGTCGTGTCGCGGTGCGGGAAGGGCGCCTCCAGCCAGAAGCGCCGGTGCTGGAAGGCGAAGGTGGGCAGCTCGGGGCGGCGGGCGCCGGTGCCCTCGTAGAAGGCGGACCAGTCGACGCTGCCGCCGCAGGCCCAGAGCAGGGCCAGGGTCTCGGTGAGGGTCTCGGGTTCGGGCCGGTCCCTGCGCAGCAGCGGCCGCACGAGGCCGGGGTCGGGCCGACCACCGGCGACGGCCGCGCACAGCGGCCCGTCGGGGCCGAGTTCGACGAACCGTTCGGTGCCCAGGGCGCGCAGCCGGTCGATGCCGTCGGCGAAGCGGACCGCCTCGCGTACGTGCCGCACCCAGTGCTCGGCGGTGAACTCCTCGACGGGGCGCCCGGTCAGGTTGGACACGACCGGGACGGCCGGCCTGCGGTACTCGACGGTCTCGGCGACCGCGCGGAACTCCGCCAGCATCCCGTCCATGCGGTGGGAGTGGAAGGCGTGGCTGACGGTGAGGCGGCGGGTGTCGCGGCCGGGGAACGCGGCGGCGACGCGGAGCACCTCGTCCTCGTCGCCGGACAGGACCACGGAGTCGGCGGCGTTGATCGCGGCGATCGAGACGCGGTCCCCGAGCAGCCCGGTGACCTCGGCCTCGGTGGCGCGCAGGGCGAGCATGGCGCCGCCGGCCGGCAGGGCCTGCATCAGCCGGGCGCGGACGGCGACGAGCCGGCAGGCGTCCGGCAGGGACAGCGCGTCCGCGGCGTGGGCGGCGGCGAGTTCCCCGATGGAGTGGCCGATGAGGTGGTCGGGCCGCACACCCCAGGAATCCAGCAGCCGGAACAGGGCCACCTCAAGGGCGAACAGGGCGGGCTGGGTGTACTCGGTCCGGTCCAGCAGGCCGGTGTCCTCGAACATGACGGTCTTCAGCGGGGTGCCGGAACCGGTGTCGAAGTGCGCGCAGATCTCGTCCAGTGTCCGTGCGAACACGGGGTAGGCGGCGTACAGCTCGCGGCCCGTCCCGGTCCGCTGGGAGCCCTGGCCGCTGAACATGAAGGCGACCGGGCCGCCGAGGGGCTGTCCCGTGACCACACCGGGTCCGGTGCTCTCGCCGTCCGCGATCGCGGTGAACGCGGCCAGCAGCTCCTGCGGGCCGGTGCCCACCGCCACCGCGCGCCGCTCCAGGGGCGCCCGGGTGACGGCCAGTGCGTGGCCGATGTCCTGGGGGGCGTGCCCGGCGGTGCCGGGGAGCAGCCTGCGGGCCTGGGCGGCGAGGCCTTCGGGGGTCTTCGCGGAGACCACCCAGGGGATCACGGGGAGGGTGCGCGCCGGGGGGCCCGCGGGCGAACCGTCCTGCGTCGCGGCGGCGGGCTCCTCCTGCGGGGCCTGCTCGACGATCAGGTGGGCGTTGGTGCCGCTGACGCCGAACGCCGAGACGCCGGCCCGGCGGGGGCGGTCGGGTTCGGGCCACGGCCGGGCCTCGGTGAGCAGCTGTACCTCGCCGGCGGACCAGTCGACGTGCTGGGAGGGCTCGGTCACGTGGAGGGTCTTCGGCAGGCTGCCGTGCCGTATCGCCTGCACCATCTTGATCACACCGGCGACGCCGGCGGCGGCCTGGGTGTGGCCGAGGTTCGACTTGAGCGATCCGAGCCACAGCGGCCGGCCCGCCGGGCGGTCCTTGCCGTAGGTGGCGAGCAACGCCTGCGCCTCGATCGGGTCGCCGAGCCGGGTGCCGGTGCCGTGTGCCTCGACGGCGTCCACGTCGGCCGGGGTGAGGCCGGCGCTGGACAGGGCCTGGCGGATGACGCGCTGCTGGGAGGGGCCGTTGGGGGCGGTGAGGCCGCTGCTGGCGCCGTCCTGGTTGATGGCGCTGCCGCGGATCACGGCCAGCACGCGGTGGCCGTTGCGGCGGGCCTCCGACAGGCGTTCCAGGGTGAGCAGGCCGACGCCCTCGGACCAGCCCGTCCCGTCGGCGTCGTCGGCGAAGGACTTGCAGCGTCCGTCGGGCGCCAGGCCCCGGTGCCGGCTGAACTGCACGAAGGTGACCGGTGTGGACATGACCGTCACACCGCCGGCCAGAGCCAGGGTGCACTCCCCCGACCGGAGCGCCTGGCAGGCCAGGTGCAGGGCGACCAGCGAGGAGGAGCACGCTGTGTCCAGCGTGACCGCGGGCCCTTCGAGGCCGAGGGTGTAGGCGATGCGGCCGGAGGCGATGCTCGGGGAACTGCCGTTGCCTATGTAGCCCTCCAGGCCGCGCGGCGGCTGCCGCACCCTGGATCCGTAGTCGTTGTACATCACGCCGACGTACACGCCCGTACGGCTGCCGCGCAGCGACGTCGGGCTGATCCCGCCGTGCTCCAGCGCCTCCCAGGAGGCTTCGAGGAGGAGTCGCTGCTGCGGGTCGGTGGCCAGTGCCTCGCGGGGGCTCAGCCCGAAGAGTTCGGCGTCGAACCGGGTGGCGTCGTGCAGGAAGCCGCCCTGCGTCGAGTAGCAGGTGCCCGGCTGGTCGGGGTCCGGGTCGTAGAGCGAGCGCAGGTCCCAGCCCCGGTCGTCCGGAAACTCCGAGACGGCGTCGGTGCCGTCGGCGACGAGCTGCCACAGCTGCTCGGGCGAGGTGACCCCGCCGGGCAGCCGGCAGCTCATGCCGACGATCGCGATCGGCTCGGAGCTCTTCTCCTCGTGCTCGGCGAGTTTCTGACGGGTGCGCTGCAGATCGGCGGTGGCCCTCTTCAGGTATTCGCGCAGCCGCTCCTCGTTCATGGGACTCATCGGTCTCCCCCTCGTCCGGACCAGCTGGCCTGATGCACGTCCTGCTCCCCCATTCGCACGCTCACGGCTCCAGCCCGTCGAGGAACCGGAAGATCTCGTCGTCGGAGGCCCCGTCGAGGTCTTCGATCGCCGTGTCCGGCGCCGCCGGAGCGGCCGTCGGACCCGTCACCCTGGCCAGCAGGTCACGCAGCCGGTTCTCGACCCGGCCGCGCAGCTCGTCGTCGGCGGTCGTGTCGGGCAGGTTGGCGCCCAGCTTCTCCAGCTCCACCAGGAGTGGGGCCAGTACGAGTTCGCTGTCCGACGGGAAGACCTCGTCGAGGTGCGCGGCGAGCCCGGCCGGCGTCGGGTAGTCGAAGAGCAGGGTCGCCGGCAGGGTGAGGCCGGTCGCCTTGCCGAGCCGGTTGCGCAGTTCCACGGCGCTGAGGGAGTCGAAGCCCATTTCGAGGAATCCGCGCTCCACGTCGACGCGTTCGGAGGCCGAGTACGCGAGGACCACGGCCGCCTCGTCACGGACCAGGTCCAGCAGGGCGCGTCCGCGTCCGGGCCCTGACATTCCCGCGAAGCGGTCCTCCGGGGCGGCTGCGGCGGCCGGCCTGCCCGACTGCGCGGCGGTCGGCCGTGCCTTGCCGCGCACCAGGCCGCGCAGCAGCGGCAGCACCTGGTCCGGGTCCATGTCGTCGAGCGGGGCGAGGGCCAGCCGTACGGGCACCAGGACCGCCTCGTCGATGCCGCGGGCGGCGTCGAGGAGGCTCAGTCCCTCGGCCGAGGACAGCGATGCCATGCCGCCCCGGGCGAACCGTGCGTGGTCCGCGGCCCCGAGCTTGCCCGTCATGGCGCTGGCCTCGGCCCACGGCCCCCAGCACAGGGACACGGCGGGCAGTGCGCGGGCCCGGCGGTGGCCGGCGAGCGCGTCCAGGAAGGCGTTCCCGGCGGCGTAGGCCGCCTGGCCCGCCCCGCCGAACGTCGAGGCCACAGAGGAGAACAGCACGAAGGCGCTCAGCTCCAGGTCCGCGGTGAGCTCGTGCAGGTTGACGGCTGCGTCGACCTTGGCCGCGAGCACGCCGTCGACCCGTTCCGGGGTCAGCCCCGTGATCACTCCGTCGTCCACGACACCGGCCGCGTGCACGACAGAGGTGAGCGGGTGTGCGGCGGGGATGCCGTCGAGCAGCCGGCGCAGTGCCGTACGGTCCGCCGCGTCGCAGGCCGCCAGGGTCACCTCGGCTCCCAGCGCGGTGAGTTCGGCCCGCAGTTCGGCCGCTCCCGCCGCGTCGGGGCCGCTGCGGCTGATCAGCAGCAGCTGCCGTACGCCGTGCTCGGCGACGAGGTGCCGTGCGACCAGCCGGCCGAGCGTGCCGGTGGCACCGGTGACCAGTGTCGTTCCGGCGGGGTTCCAGACGGGTTCCCGGGTGGGCTCCTGACCGGCGCGGACACGGGCCAGCCGGGCCATGCGCGCGGTGCCGTCGCGCAGCACCGTCTGGGGTTCGTCGCCGGTGAGCACGGCTGCCAGCGCCGCGGCCGGCATGTCCTGGCCGTCGACGTCCAGGAGTGCGAAGCGTTCCGGGTGTTCGGTGATCGCGGCGCGGACCAGTCCGTGGACCGTGGCGACGGGCAGGTCGGTCAGCTCCGTGTCGGAGTCGACGGAGATGGCGCCCCGCGTCACGAAGACCAGCCGGGATCCGGTGAACCGCTGGTCCGCGAGCCAGCTCTGTACCAGCTCCAGGGCCCAGTGGGCGGCCGAGTGGGCGGCGCCGGCCGGGTCGCCGTCGAAGGACGGTGCGGCGACGAGGACCCGGTCGGGGAGGGCGGTGCCCGCCGAGACGGCCTGGGCCAGGTCCGGCAGTGCCGCGTAGGTGTCGAGTACGACGGCCCGGGTGAGAGCGGCCGTCGGACCGGGCGACGCGTCGTACCCGACGATCGCCCAGGTGCGGCCCTGCGGCTCCGCCGCCGGGACCGGGACGGGTGTCCACTCCGTGCGCAGCAGCAGCTCGGTGCGCGGGCGGCCCGGCTCTGCGCCGGCGACCGGCCGGAACGCCAGCGAGCCGGCGGACACGGCAGGGGAACCGGCCGTGTCCCAGGCCTGGACGGACACCGTGCTCGTACCGGTGTCCGCCAGCCTCACCCGCAAGGCCGTCGCGCCCGTGCTGTGCAGGGTGACGTTCTGCCAGGAGAAGGGCATCACGCTGCGGCCCTCGTCCCCGAGCGTGCCCAGGGACACCGCCTGCAGGGCTGCGTCCAGGAGCGCCGGATGGAGTCCGAAGCCGGTCGCGTCCGTGCCGTCGGGCAGGGACACCTCGGCGAAGATCTCGGATCCCCGCCGCCAGGCGGCGCGCAGGCCCTGGAACACCGGCCCGTACTCGCTGCCCGTCTCGGCCAGCCGGGGGTAGAGGCCGGTCAGGTCGACCGGGTCGGCGTCCGCGGGCGGCCAGGCCGCGGGCAGCGGCTCGGCGGGCAGGGCCTGGGGCAGCAGGGTTCCGCCCGCGTGCCGCTGCCACGGTCCGTCGGACCCTTCGCTGTCGGCGCGCGAGTACACGCCGATCGGCCGGATGCCGTCGTCGTCGGCGGCGCCCACCCGCACCTGGACCTGGACCGCCCGGCTCTCGGGGAGCACCAGCGGCTCCTGAAGGGTCAGTTCGCCGATGCCGCCGCAGCCGACGTGGTCGCCGGCCCGGACGGCGAGGTCCAGGAACGCCGTGCCGGGCAGTACCGCCCGGCCGGCGATGACGTGGTCGCTGAGCCAGGGGTGGCGGCGGCGCGAGAGCCGGGCCGTGAACAGGACGCCGTCGCCGTCGGCGAGTTGCACCGCGGCGCCGAGCAGCGGATGGTCCGCGGTGTCGAACCCGGCCTCCCGTACGTCGCCCGCGGGCTGTGCGTCCAGCCAGTAGCGCTGCCGCTGGAACGGGTAGGTGGGCAGCTCGGCCGGTGCGGTGTCCGGCAGGAACACCGACCAGTCGCAGCTGCCGCCGTGCACGTACAGCTGGGCGAGCGCTCCGAGTGCGGCCCCGGTCTCGTCCCGGCCGCGGCGCAGCGCGGGCACGACCACACCGGGGGCGTCCTCGGCACGGCAGTCCGCGGTCATCGCGGACAGCACGGCGTCGGGGCCGACCTCCAGGAACCGGGTCACTCCGGCGTCCGCGAGGAAGCGGACGCCGTCGGCGAACCGGACGGTTCCGCGCAGCTGGGCCACCCAGTACTCGGGCGTGCACAGCTGTGCGGCCGTGGCGGTCTCACCGGTCACGTCCGACACCAGCGGGATCGTCGGCGGCGACATCGGAATGTCCCGGACGATCTCGGAGAAGCGCTCCAGCATCACATCCATATGCGGCGAGTGAAACGCATGGCTGACCCGCAAACGCCTAGTCTTTCGACCGATCTTCGCGAAGTGCGCGGCCACCCGGTCGACTTCGGCGGTGTCACCGGACACCACCACGGCATCCGGGCCGTTGACCGCGGCCACGCCGATCCGGTCCTCCCGGCCCGCGAGCAGCGGGATCACCTCTTCCTCGGCGGCGGCCAAGGCGGCCATCGCGCCCCCGTCGGGCACTTCGCCCATCAGCCGGCCGCGCGCCGCCACCAGGCGGCAGGCGTCGGGGAGGGTGAAGACTCCGGCGAGGTGGGCGGCGGCCAGCTCGCCGATGGAGTGCCCGATGAGGTAGTCGGGCGTGACACCCCACGAGGCGAAGAGCCGGAACAGCGCGACCTCGACCGCGAACAGCGCCGGCTGGGTGTACTCCGTGCGGTCGAGCAGCGCGGCCTCGGCGCTGCCTTCCCGCGCGAACACGATGTCGCGCAGCGGCCTCTGCAGCTCCAGGTCCACGTGGGCGCAGACCTCGTCGAACGCGTCGGCGTACACCGGGAACGTGCCGTAGAGCTCGCGGCCCATGCCGAGCCGCTGGGCGCCCTGTCCGGAGAACAGGAACGCGGTACGGCCGCCGCTCGCGGTGCCGTCCGCCGCGGGCGCCGCGGTGCGCCCGTCCATCCAGGCGTTGAGCTGCTCGCGCAGCCCGTCGCGGTCACTGCTCCAGGTCACCAGGCGGTGCTCGAAGCGCGAGCGAGCCACGAGCGCGCGGCCGGTGGGCGCGGCGGCGGGGGCC
>CBRG010000428.1 GCA_000470535.1 Streptomyces sp. AW19M42 | reverse complement strand
GGGGCACCTGGCCGCCCGTAAGCCGTCCCAGGTCTCCGGCGGACAGGCCCAGCGCATCGCCCTGGCCAGGGCGCTCGCCACCCGGCCCCGGCTGCTTCTGCTCGACGAGCCGTTGGCCGCGCTCGACCAGACCACCCGGGCACATGTCCGGCACACCCTGCGCACCCATCTCGACGGCTTCGGCGGCGTCTGCCTGCTCGTCACCCACGACCCGGTGGAGGCCGTCTCCCTCGCGGACCGCGTCCTGGTCCTGGAGGACGGCCACGTCCTCCAGGACGCCCCGCCCGGCGAGGTCACCCGGCACCCCCACTCCCCCTGGGTCGCCCGCATGCTCGGCCGCAACGCCTGGCCGGGAACCGCGACAGCCCAGGGGCTCCGGCTCCACGACGGCGGTCTCCTGGTCATCGCCGACCCGCTGCCGGCCGGTACCGCGGCACTCGCGGTCATCGCCCCGGAAGCGGTCTCCGTGCACCGCACCGAGCCCGGCGGCAGCCCGCGCAACATCTGGGCGGGCACCGTCCGGGAGATCACCACCAGCGGCAGCCGGCTGCGCGTGCTCATCACGTCCCCGCAGGCACCGGACCTCGTCGCGGAGATCACCCCCCAGGCCGCGGCCGAACTCGGCCTCGCCGACGGGGTTTCGGTGTGGACCAGCGTCAAGGCGACCGAAACGACGGTCGTGGCCCTGTAGGCGCATCGGCGGGGCGTGCCGGGCGCCGGGAGCTGTCCGGATTCCCTCGCGCCGGGCGTCTGCCAGGGGTGACTCGTCGTGCACCTGGTCAGACCTCAGCCCCGCACACACCGCCCGCCTGGAGCACCTTCTCGCACGGCGCCGTCCCTCCACCGGGAGACGCGGGAACGAGAACGCGCTTTTGCCCTGCATGTCGACATCAGCGGCAACCGCTGGACCGGCAAGCGGGTGACGTCGTCGCAGGCGGGCGGCGAGAGAAGTCAGTCCATCAGGCCGCTCGCGAGCGTCGCCCCCAGCTCCCAGCACGCCTCGGTATCGGCCTTGCCCGGCTCTCCGGTCACCGTCACGGCTTCCGCCGCCCGGCGCCATCCCAGCCCCGTGGTGATCGACTCGATGGCCCGGACGGCCCCGGTGACGTCATTGCCGCCGTGCACGTAGTACCCGAAGGGCCGGCCGCGCGTCGCGTCCAGGCAGGGGTAGTAGACCTGGTCGAAGAAGTGCTTGAGGGCGCCGGACATGTAGCCGAGGTTGGCCGGGGTCCCGAGCAGCAGCCCGTCCGCGTCGAGCACGTCGGACGCCGTGGCGGCGAGCGCCGCGCGCCGCACCACCCGGACGCCCTCGATCCCCTCCGTCGTCGCACCGGAGACGACGGCTTCGAACAGCGCCTGGCAGTTGGGTGAGGGCGTGTGATGGACGATCAGCAAAGTGGCCACATTCCCGAACCCTGCCGCCCCCATCTCCCGGCCGCAAGCGAGGCACGTCTCACGGGCCGACAGCCCGGCGCTCGCCCAACCGCCAAAAAACGATCACACCGGGCCCGGCCGCGCCGGGCACCCTCACACCGGGCGGTTCGCGGTGACCAGCCAAAGGGTGCCGCGCAGCCGGACGGCGCCGCGCTCCTCGTGGTCGCGCAGCCGGCTCACCAGCGCCTCACGGGCGCGGTCGCGGGGCTCCTGGTCCACCTGATCGGTCAGATGGCGTCCGGGCCCGCTGTCCAGCAGGAAGTCCGCCGCGTCCTCGGCGTCGCGCCCCAGTCCCCGTACGCCTCCACACCCGCGACGCCGACGTCCACGAACCCCGCAGCGGACAGCACGGTGCGGATGCGGTCCGGATCAGCCAGGGAGAACATGCCCGGACCGCCCGACGTCCCGAACTCCCCGAAGGGCAGATGGTCCCGCAGCGCGGCCATGGCCGTGATCCACTCGTTACCCTCGGCCTCCGCGGCGCAGATGAACGCCAGGCGGCCGCCGGGGCGCAGGGCGCGGCCGATGTCGGCGAAGGCCTCGACGGGGTCACCGAAGAACATCACCCCGAACCGACTGACCGCCACGCCGAAGGCCGCGGGTCCGAAGTCGCGGCAGGCGCCGACACGGCCGCGCTCGCCGCGATCGGAACCACCCATCATCTGCTGATGACGGGCCGGTCCGGCGCCGCCGACCCCCGAGCGCAGGTGCGGGGGCTGATCGCCATGCTCTCGGCGGCGGCCGGGGCCGCCGCCGCTTCCGGCGAACTGCCGGCCGCCGATTCGGTGCCGTCAGGCCCCGGCGCGGCCGAAGCAGCGCTTCAGCTCGTCGGCGTCGTAGAAGTAACTGCCCTTCGACACCGGCTTGCAGCCCTGTTTGAACGCGGTCTGCTTCTCCTTGTAGAGCATCCGCACCAGGTACTTGCTCCCCTTGTTTCCCCTGTTTCCCTTACTCCCCTTGCCCGCCTTCCGGTACAGGTCCCACTGGATGTTGGCGGCCATGGGAGCCACCGACGCGCCGCGCCAGGCGTTGTTGGCATACGTGTACGGCTCGGCGGGTGATGCCGGTTCCGCACTGCCGGGCAGGCCCATGAGCGCGGCCAGCGGGATGATCTCCTCCGCGTGCGTGAACCGCAGCTCGGCGCCCAGGTTCCCGGTCCCGGCCCGCTTGGCGTCGATCTTCTGGAAGAAGTCGTCGAGCAGGACGTTCGCCATCCTGTAGGTGATGTCGCTGTCGGAGAAGCCCGGACCCTTCTCATAGAAGTCCTCGGCATCACTGAGGTAGGCGAACCACCGCGCCTCACGCGGTGCGATGTAGCGCCCCATGTTCCAACTGCCCTCGTCGGACATGGTCGGAGCGATGCCGTAGAGGGCGTAGACCGCCTGCGCCGCCTCCGTCTCGGTGCCGATGCCGGAGAACTCCCCGGCCGAGATCCGCTTCACGAAGGCCGGCTCGAAGATCTTCTTCAGAACGTTGCGGGCGGCCGTGCGGGTGGCCGGCTGATCGGTGATTCCTTCGAGTGTGGCCGCGAGCCGCTTGTCGTTGTCGACGTAGTCCCGGTACTCCTCGCCGCCGGCCGACTTGTGGAAGTAGAGCAGGTCGGCATCGGTCCTGGCCGGATTGATGAGGGGCTTGAGGGCGGGGTCGTTGTCGGCCAGGGCCGCCGCGAACAGATTGCCGCTGTCGACGGCGCGGTCCTTGCCGGAGTTGACGACGTCGATCCGCTCGGAGTTCCTGACGATCCGCTCGAAGAGCGTGGGAAGCCGCTTCCGCAGCCGGCCGGCGGTGTCCACGAGCTCGTGCTCGCCCCGGCCGCTGAGCTGTCCGTACCCGACCTTGTCCATGGCCGCGAGGAGCGACTTCACGTCGCCGCCGAAGCGCTTGCCGGCGTGGGTGAGCTGCCCCTCGGCCGCCGCCTTCGCCCACAGCGCCAGGATCAGGTCGCCGTCCTCGCTGTCGGACGCCGCACGGGATCCGTGGCGGGAGACGTTCTCGGTGAACACCGGAACAAAGCCCTTGGGGGCCTGCTGGTACGCCCGCAGGTTCTGTTGCGGCGCGTACGGAGTCTTGGTGGCGTAGTCGCCGGGGGAAGTCGCCCCGGCCGGCAGCGCCGTGGACAGCAGGGCGGCGGCGGTGAGCGTCAGAGCGACGGCGACGGTTCGTTTCTGCATGGGTCCACCGGTTCGGATCGAGATGCGTCGGGCGCTCGCATCATGATCGTCCGGGGTGAACCCGGTGCGTCCGCAACATGACTTGCACGTGCACCGCCGACGCCGCGACCAGTGTCCCGCCCGGGGCCGCGACCGCGCGCGTCAGGCCGATGCCTCACCGACCCTGGCGGGCTGGTCCCTGACCGGCCGGGTGTGCGCCTTCGCCAGACACGCGGGCAGCGCCAGCAAGGCACTGTGGTCCCCGGCCCGGTACGCGCTCGGCGTCATGCCCACCAGTTCGGTGAACCGTGAGCTGAACGAGCCGAGAGAGGTACAGCCGACCGCCATGCACGCGTCGGTCACGCTCACGCCCGCGCGCAGCAGCGCCATCGCCCGTTCGACCCGGCGGGTCATGAGGTAGCTGTAGGGGGTCTCGCCGTAGGCCTCCCGGAACGCCCGGGAGAAGTGCCCCGGTGACATCAGCGCGCGGCTCGCCATGGCCGCCACGTCCAGCGGTCGCGCGTACTCCCGGTCGACGAGATCCCGCGCCCGGCGCAGGTGCGCGAGGTTGGTGAGGCGCTGGTCGTCCATGCGACGAGGGTACCTTCGCCCGCGCGGCCGCCCTCGTGGTTCCGCGCTTTCCTCAGCGCGTCCGCTCCGGGGCGCCGGACCGTCCCGACCGTGCCGGGAGGAGTGACGCGGCGAGCTCGGTGAGCCGGGCGCGCCCGTCGGCGGGCAGCTCGTCGGTGAGCGCGTTCACCCGGCGGCCGATCTCGTCCGCGCACTGCCCGGCCAGCCGCCTGCCCTCGGGGGTCAGGGTGACGAGGACGGCGCGGCCGTCGTACGGGGAGGGCGTGCGCTCGACCAGGCCGCGCTTCTCCGCGCGGCCGACCAGTCCGGTCATCGAGGACTTGTCCAGGCCGAGGTGGCGTCCGAGTCCGACCATGCCGGCCTGCCGGTCGCGCAGGATGCCGAGCAGCCTGATCTGGATGACCGACAGGTCGTGCTCGGCACCGGCCGCGGAGACGATGCGGTGGATCAGGAAGGACAGCTGCACCAGCGCGTCCACGGTGTTCGGGGGCCCGTCGTCGGCAAGGCCGGACGGGTCGGATTCGTGGGTCATGGGGCCAGCCTATTTGACGTAGTACGCGGCACAAACTATTTTCGAATTTAGTACGCACCGCAAACCAAATGGTCGCGGCAGCCACATCGGAACGGGAGAACCCCATGCACGCCGCAGTCGTACGGTCCTTCGGCTCGACGCCCCGGTTCGAGAGCTTCCCGACCCCCAGCGCCTCCGGGGACCACGAGGTCCTGGTCGACGTCCTGGCCGCCGGTCTGCATCCCCGGGTCCGCTCGGCCGCGAACGGCAGTCACTACACCTCTGACGGAACACTGCCCCTGATCCCCGGGTTCGACGCGGTCGGCCGCACCCAGGAGGGCGAACTGCTCTACTTCGTCGCCTCGGACACGGCCCCGGGCACCATGGCGGAGAAGGCGGTGGTCGACCGCCGCCGGGCCGTCGCGCTGCCGTCCGGAACGGACCCGGCCGACGTGGCCGCGGCGATGAACCCCGGTATGTCCTCGTGGGTGGCGCTGCGCTCCCGCATCTCCATGCGGCCCGGCAGCTCCGTCCTGGTCCTGGGCGCCACGGGCAACGCCGGACAGCTGGCCGTCCAGATCGCCGGACACCTCGGGGCCGGCCGGGTGATCGGCGCAGGGCGCTCCCCGGAACGACTCCGGCTGCTGGAGGGCATCGGAGCCGACGAGACGGTGAGCCTGACCGGCGACGACGAGACCGTGGCCGAGAGGCTCGGGCAGGCGGCCGCGGACGTCGACGTCGTCATCGACTACCTGTGGGGCCATGTCACCCAGCAGGCCATGCCCGCACTGCTGACGGCCCGCGCCGACCGCGCGAAGGCGTTGACCTGGATCCAGATCGGGTCCATGGCAGGCCAGAACATCAACCTGCCCTCATCCCTGCTGCGCGCGGCGAACCTGAACATCATGGGCAGCGGACAGGGCTCGGTGACCACCGCCGGGATCGTCGCCGAGCTGCCGTCCCTGGCCGAGCGGATCGTCACCGGAGAACTCGCCGTGGACCCTCTGCTCATCCCGCTCAGCCAGGTCGAGGAGGCGTGGAACACCCCGACCGCCCCCGGTCAGCGCATCGTGCTGACACCCTGACATCCCCGCCGCGACACCCAGGACGAGACGGCACAAACACTGCATAATGCAGCACCAGGGACCGACGACACCCACCACGAAGGAGTCCCGTGGCTTTGACCCCTGAAGAGCGCGAGCGGTTTCTGGCGGAGCCGCACGTCGCGGCACTTGCCGTGAACGCGACCGAGCAGGACCGGTCCCCGCTGACGGTTCCGATCTGGTACCAGTACCGGCCGGGCGGTGACGTCTGGATCATGACGGGGCGCGACTCCCGCAAGGGGAAGGCGATCGCGGCGGCGGAACGGTTCTGTCTGATGGCCGACCGCGTCTCACCGACCGTCCGGTACGTCTCGGTCGAGGGCCCCGCCGTCTCGACCGTCCCGGCCACCCGCGAACACCTGGTGGAGATGGCGTCGCGCTACCTCGCCGCGGAGAAGGTCGCCGGTTACGTCGACTTCGCCTGGAAGGAGCACGGCGAGCAGGTGGTCATCCACATGAGGCCGCAGCGCTGGCTCTCCTCGGACCTAGGCGAGGTCTGAGGAGAGCGGTACCCACCGGACCGCCCGCACCCGAACCGCAATCAGCCGGACGGTTCGTCGGGCACGGGGTGGTCGTGATGAGGACGATGGTCGACGGGCGAAGCGCCGCGTCGCCCGGTGCCCGCCTCGTCCGTGTCGGGGACCTCCGGATCCGGCCGCTCCTCGGCCGTCCGCCGCTTCGTGCCGCCGACCACGTCCAGGGGGTCCTCGTCGGCCCCGGCCTGCTGATCGGGCGGGTCACGCGGAATCGGGTCCGCGCTGTTCCCGCGGCCGTTCGAGTGAACGTCGTTCACGGTGTGCTCACTTCCTCCAGTAGACATCCCGCCCGTTGCAGGTTCCCGGGCGACCGGCGCCGATGCATGGCGGCCTCCTCACCTGATGTCCTCGGCCGCCCCCGACCCTGCCGGCACACGGCCCGCGTCCGCGTGGGGCACTCCATTCGTCCCACAGGAGCGAGGATCTCGCTCACCGAGAACGTGGACTCACCGCCCACGCGATGGAGCTGCTGGTCCGGCGGCTGTGGGAACGGGTGGACGCCAAGCCGGGAGCGGATCGACGGCCGGGTCGGGTGGGTGTGGAGGGCCCGCCACCGAGGCCATCGCTCCCCGTCGTCAACTCGTCGCGCACCTCATCCCGTTCGGGTGGCGTGCGACGTGTTGAGGGAATCCCGCGGAGGTCTGGGCAGTCTCCCGGCGAATGACCGTGAGGGGGAAGTCGTCGAAGGGGAAGTCTTGGAAGTGTCACCCGAGTACGGGCGCACCATCAGCGAGGGTCCGACCCCGGCGGACACCGCCGGCGCGCCGGCCCTGCCCTACCCGAGCGGCTGGTCCGCACTGGCCTTCTCGCACGAGCTGCGTCCGGGCACCGTCCTGACCCGGCCGCTGGCGGGCCAGGACGTCGTGCTGTACCGGCTGAGCAGCGGGGCGCTGCGGGCCGTCCAGCCGTACTGCCCACATCTCGGCGCCCATCTCGGGCTGGCGAAGGTCGAGGGGGACGAGCTCACGTGTCCCTTCCACTTCTTCGCTTTCGGCCCCGACGGTGCGTGCGTGCGCACGGGGTACGGCACGCCGCCGCCGCGTTCTCCGCTGACGCAACTGCCCGTGGACGAGGTCAACGGCGCTGTCTTCGTCTGGCGGCACCACGACGGCCGCGCCCCGGACTGGACGGTCCCCCGATGGCACGAGATCGGCCACCGGCCCGCCCGCACGGCCGCCTGGGAGCTGGCCGGAAACGTCCAGGAGGTCATCGAGAACTCGGTGGACCTCGGGCACTTCGCCACCCTGCACGGCTGGGCCAAGGCCGAGATCGGCGGGCCGGTGGTGTACGACGACGCCGCGTTCCACGTCTCCATGCGGGCTCACGAGACGGCTCCGCTCGTGGGCAGCTTCACCGTCGATGTCGAGGTGGACGGATACGGGCTCGGCTGCCTGCATGCCGACGTGTACACGCCGCGCTTCGGGCTGCGGATGTGCACGATGGTGATGCCGACGGCGATCGCGCCCAACCGGATGCAGTTCCGGCAGTTGAACCGCATCGCCTTCTCCGAGCCGGGCCGACTGCCGGCCCCGCTCGCTCGGGCGGTCAGCCGTACCGCCGCCCGGCTGCTGGACCGGGTCATCTTCCGGTCCAGTTGCGAGTTCACCGCGGCCGACTTCCCGATCTGGCACCACAAGCAGTACCAGCAGCCGCCCCGGCTGGCCCCAGGTGACGGCCCGATCGGCCCGTTCCGGCGCTGGGCGCGGCGGTTCTACCCGGCGCCGACCGGCAACGGGGCCGTACCGCGGCCCAGCCACAGCGAGGGAGGCGACAAGGCCGTGCTCCTCTGACTCCGGGGGTGCGGAAGGCGGCTCCGGGAGCCCGGAAGGCAACTTCCGGTGCTCATCGCCCTCTTCGGCCGTCGGCCCGCAGGGCAGCGCTCAGGTCTCAGCCGCGCTCGCGGAGGTATCCGTCCAGCTCCGCGGCCCCGGTCAGCATCGCCCGGCCGCGGGCGGACAGCCGGGCGCGCCAGTCGCCCAGTGCGGCCTCCAGCGGCTGGGGGCCGCCGGCCGCCCGCACCTGGGCGATCAACGGGGCGATCTGCTCCAGCAGGTATCCGCCCCGCCTGAGTTGGTGGGTCAGCCGGGCGTCCCGCACGTCAGCCTCGTCGTAGACGCGGTAGCCGGTCAGCGGGTCACGGTCCGGGCTCAGCAGTCCGGCGGCCTCCCATTTCCGCAGCGTCGCGGGCCGGATCCCGAGCCTCCCGGCGAGCGGCCCGCTGAACGTGCCGCCGCGCGCCCCCGGGCCCCGCCCCGCCGGGGGG
>CBRG010000427.1 GCA_000470535.1 Streptomyces sp. AW19M42 | reverse complement strand
GCGGAGGCCCGCCGCTTCGTCCACGACCTGGCCCCGGCGGACCTGGCAGAGGGCGGCGGCCTGGACGCGGCGCTGCACGCACTCGCCGCCCGCGAGACGACGCAGGCGCAGGGCCGGCTGACCGTCCGCTGCCACGTCGAGGGCGCACCCTCCGGCGCGCTGCCCGAGCGGGTGCAGTCCGCGCTGCTGCGGATCGCCCAAGGCGCGCTGGCCAACGTGACCGAGCACGCGGGCGCCACCGAGGCCGCCCTGACCCTCACCCACCTCGACGACCGGATCGTCCTCGACATCGCGGACAACGGCCACGGCTTCGCGCCCGCCGCCCGCACCGGGGGGCCGGGCGGGGTGCGCGGGCACGGGCTGCCCGCGATGCGCGCCCGGCTGCGTCAGCTCGGCGGCAGCCTCACCATCGAATCCGCCCCCGGTGAGGGCACCGTGGTGACCGCCGCCGTCCCCCTCACCGAGGGGCCGCCCGCCGCCCTCACCCCACAGGACCCCGCATGACCGTCGCCCTCACCCCACCGAACCGGGACCCCGCATGACCGCCGCGCACCCGCCCGTCCCCACGCCCGTACGCATCCTGCTCTGCGACGACCACGCCGTCGTACGCGCCGGGCTCCTCGCCCTGCTGGGCAGCGAACCCGACATCGAGGTGGTGGGCGAGGCCGGCAGCGGCGAGGAGGCCGTCGCCCTGGCCGCCCGGCTCACCCCCGACGTCGTCCTGATGGACCTCCAACTGGGCGAGGGCATCGACGGCGTCGAGGCGACCCGCCGGATCGTGGCGGGCGCGGAAAGCGCTCACGTCCTGGTCCTCACCACGTACGACACGGACGCCGACATCACCCGCGCCATCGAGGCCGGTGCCACCGGCTACCTGCTGAAGGCCGAGCGCCCGGAGGAGCTCTTCGCCGCGATCCGCTCCGCCGCCCAGGGCCGCACCACGCTCTCGCCGCCCGTCGCCAGCCGCGTCATGGCCCGCATGCGCAAGCCGCTGCCCACCCTCACCGACCGCGAACGCGACATCCTCGGCCAGCTCTCCCGGGGCCTGGGCAACCGCGACATCGCCCGCGCCCTGTTCATCAGCGAGGCAACCGTCAAGACCCACCTGGGCCGCATCTACGACAAGCTCGGCGTCGACACCCGCGCCGGAGCGGTCGCCGTGGCCAAGGAGCAACGGCTGCTGCCCTGAGGGCTGTGGGCTGAGCTTTCTTGCAGCACCTAGACCAGTGCGCGGGCATACGAGAGGACGGCGCGCTGAAGAGCGCTTGCGTAACCAATGCCCCGCAGCTGAACTTCCGAGATGGCGCGACGGAACGGCCTCCATACAAAGCGCCAGGCCGGCGGCCGTTTCACATAAGACGAGCGAAGTGGAAGACCCTCAGCGCGCAGTACCCGTCCTGACGGTCCAATCCACTGTCCACCTAGGAACGTTCCGGTGTGGTTAGCTCAGAGCCTTCTCGACGGCCTCGAAGATGTCGGCGTCGGTTTCCTGCTGCCAGGACGGCAGGTCAGGCCAGTCCGCTACGTAGCCCGGCTTCGGCTCCTCGAAGCACTTGAACATCTGTGCCGTCCAGCACGCCGCGACGAACCGGCTCTTCTGCTCGCGGGACAACCTCGACGTGTGGCCACCACTGATCTCAACGAACTGCCGGACCTGGTCGTAGACCGAGCCTGCGGCCTCGCGCTCCCACTGCGGCGTGTCTTCCCACGGGATGACGTAGCCGGCCTTCGGCTCCCCGGGAAAGTGCTGGTGCACTCCCGCGATCCAGGTTTCCCGGAACAGTCGTGCACCTTCGGTCTGCGGCATGCCTACCCCTCTCGTCACGGCGTGCTCAGCGTGGCGATCTCCGCCCCCAGCTCCGCCACGCGGTGGTCGCGGCTCACGGGACCGAACTCGTCGCACAGGGCTTGGAGTCTACGGGCGACGTACCCGGACGCGGAGGCTCGGGCCAGGCCGATGGCTTCCCTGCCGTACGCCACGACTCGCTCGACGTCCTGCCGCTTCGCGCCGATGGCGGCCAGGTCGGTGAGCACTGCCCCGCGTCGCCGGTACGACTTCCCGGATGCCAGGGCTGTCTGCTCCAGGGCATCCTTCAAGGCGTTCTCCGCCAGGTCGAGACGGCCGAGCTGTACGTAGCGCGATCCCCGTGCCTCGGCCAGCCGCGCACCATCGAACCGAAGCCATCCACCGTTGACGCTGTCCGCGGTGAGGTCGCGGACGGTCTCCGCCTGATCCATCGCACGCTCGCACGCGTCCAGGTCGCCGAGGCCGGCGTATGCCTCGGCTTGGACGGAAGTGACCCAATACCGAGTCGAGAGGTTGTTGTCCCCCCGGCCGGCCAGTCGCTCGGCCGCGTCGAGCAGTTGCGCCGCCTGACGGTAGCGCTGCTCGGACATGTCCACGTAGGCGTGGCGAACGAGCGCGCAGGCCCAAAGGTCGTACGCCTCGGCATCCTTGCTCATCGATGCCGCGAGCGAGTACGACGCCGCTGCGTCGGAGTACCGGTTGCTGTCGAACGCAACCTCTCCGGCCAACTGGAAGAGGTCGGAGGCCGCGTTCAGAAGGGGGCGCGCGCTTCCACGGTGGCCCGCCAATGCCTCGTTGAGTGTCGTCAGCTGGTCACGGATGACGGGGTACACGGAGCCCTTGGAGCGGGCCAGTTGGTAAACCTGCCAGAGATGGCTGTTCATACGTGCGAAGTCGGCGGGCACCCCCCGGCGGACGCTCTCGGTGAGGGCCTCGGCCTCCTCGACCGGCAGGGTGGCAAAAACCCCGCTGACATTCAGTATGCGGAGGAATTCGCGGCGGATCATTTCGTCGGGGTCTCCCGCGCTCGAGGGGTCACTGGACTGGTGCCCTGCGGCCGTCCGGCCTGCGGCTCGTGGCGGTGCCAGGAGAGCGTCCAGCTCTTGGAGGCTGACTTCGAGGGCAGTGGCCAAGGACCTTCGCTGGGGCGGCTGAGGAGCGGCTTTGCCGCTTTCCCAACGTCCGACAGTAGTGCGGTCCACACCGAGTAACTCGGCCAACGTCTCCTGACTGTAGCCCAGGGCCCTGCGTCGTTCCCCCAGTCCCATTGCGCCCCCTTCCCGCGGTTTCGGGGCCTTCAGTGGCCGTCCACGGACCTGCGTCAAGACTGCCGCATGGATGCCGTGGAGACCTCCGACTTCGCGCGCTTTCCTGAATGTTGCCCCAGACGAGCAGCGGGATTCACAAAGGAGTTCGGTCATGACGACGAGAGACGAGGCTCTGGCGCGCGAGCCGGACGGTAAGGCGGGGACGCGGGGCCTGGGCTCTTCGCCGAGAGCCCTCATGACCCTCCGGGTCTCCCACGACTCCGGGCGGACTTGGGGCCAGGTGCCAGAGGTACAGGAAGATGAAGGTCCGATGGCCCTCGACAACCCCGGTCGCTTCCCGCCATGCACGTGCCCGCGCTGCACGGACCACTCCCCGCGCCTTGGAGCCTCCTCTCGGGTGAAGTCGTGATGCGGTGCGCGCACTGGCGCCGGGTGTCCCTCAGCCTGGCGAGGGAAGCGCGGGAGATGTCGGCCGCCCCCTACGTCGACAGAGCGGTGCAGTGCCAGCTGTCCGCGCACGAGGGTGAGCACTTCGGTCTCCTCACTGACGCCTGCGCGTACGGGACCGCTCTGTGGCTCCGCTGGCACGGGACGGACGAGGCGGAACTTGTCGTGCTGTCGGACTGCGCGGTGGTCGCCCCGGGTCCTGACGGTGAGGGCTGCTGCCTGTTCGCCGGCCACGCCAAGCAGCACACCTGGGAAGACGCCCTGGAGGAGGTCTCACGCACCAACTGATCGCGAGGCCGGCACCCCGCCCGTCGCGACCGCGTCGATCACCGCCGTCCAGGACCTCCACGTGATCGTCGAGAGCGGAGTGCTCCTGCGACACCGGTGACGACGGCCCTCGGCTGAAGACCGTCCGGCGTCACCGGTGTCCGCGCTCGGCGCGGGGTGCCAGTC
>CBRG010000426.1 GCA_000470535.1 Streptomyces sp. AW19M42 | reverse complement strand
CAGCTCGCGCAGCCGGGTCTCGTCCAGCACCGTGGGCGCGCCCATCATCAGGTCCTGGGCGTTGCCGTTCAGCGGGAAGGCGATCGTCTCGCGGATGTTGGGCTCGTCGGCCAGCAGCATCACGATGCGGTCGACGCCCGGGGCGATGCCGCCGTGCGGCGGGGCGCCGAGGCGGAAGGCGCGGAGCATGCCCGCGAACTCCTGCTCGACGGTCTCGCGGTCGTAACCGGCGATCTCGAAGGCCTTGAGCATCAGCTCGGGCTCGTGGTTACGGATGGCGCCGGAGGACAGCTCGATCCCGTTGCAGACGATGTCGTACTGCCAGGCGAGGATGTCCAGCGGGTCCTTCTCCTCCAGGTCCTTCAGGCCGCCCTGGGGCATCGAGAAGGGGTTGTGCGAGAAGTCGATCTTCCCGGTGTCCTCGTCCTTCTCGTACATCGGGAAGTCGACGATCCAGCAGAACCGGAAGACGCCGTCCTCGAAGTGGCCGGCGCGCTTGGCGGCCTCGACGCGGACGACGGACATGATCTTGGAGACCTCGTCGAACTCGCCGGCGCCGAAGAACACGGCGTGGCCGGGAACGAGGGAGAGCCGCTCGGTGAGCGTCTTGACGTCCGTCTCGGTGAGGAACTTGGCGATCGGGCCCGCCAGCTTGCCGTCCTCGCCGACCCGGACCCAGGCGAGGCCCTTGGCGCCGTGCTCGACGGCGTAGTCACCGAGGCCGTCGAAGAACTTCCGGGACTGGCCCGCGGTGTCCGGCACCGGGAGCGCACGGACGTGCTTGCCGGCGAAGGCCTTGAACTCCGAGTCCGCGAAGACGTCGGAGATGTCCACGAGCTCCAGCTTGGCGCGCAGGTCCGGCTTGTCGTTACCGTACTTCAGCATCGACTCGCGGAACGGGATGCGCGGGAAGGGCGAGGTGACGTGGCGGCCGTTGCCGAACTCCTCGAAAAGCTCGGTCATCAGCTTCTCGATCGGGCGGAAGACGTCCTCCTGCTCGACGAAGGACATCTCCACGTCGAGCTGGTAGAACTCGCCGGGCGACCGGTCGGCGCGGGCGTCCTCGTCGCGGAAGCACGGCGCGATCTGGAAGTAGCGGTCGAAGCCGGAGATCATCAGCAGCTGCTTGAACTGCTGCGGGGCCTGCGGCAGCGCGTAGAACTTGCCGGGGTTCAGCCGGGACGGGACCACGAAGTCACGGGCGCCCTCGGGAGAGGTCGCGGTGAGGATCGGCGTCGCCATCTCGTTGAAGCCGAGGGCCACCATCTTGGAGCGGATCGAGGCGATCACGGAGGAGCGCAGCAGGATGTTGCGGTGCATGCGCTCGCGGCGCAGGTCGAGGAAGCGGTACTCCAGGCGCCGCTCCTCGTTGACCCCGTCCTCCGCGTTGATCGTGAAGGGCAGCGGGGCGGCCTCGCCCAGCACCTCGACCTCGGTGACCTCGATCTCGATCTCGCCGGTCGGGAGCTCCGGGTTGACGTTGTCGGCGCCACGGGCGGAGACCTTGCCGTCGATCCGTACGACGGTCTCCTTGGTCAGCTTCGCCAGGGCGTCGTTGCCGGGGGTACCGGGTCGGGCGACGAGCTGCACCAGACCGTAGTGGTCGCGCAGATCGATGAAGAGGATGCCACCCAGGTCTCGGCGATTGTGCAGCCAGCCGCTCAGCCGGACGTCGGTGCCGACGTCAGAGGCGCGGAGCTCGCCGCAGGTGTGGGACCTGTACCGATGCATCGTCGTTCATCCAGTCTTCGCGGTTGGGGGCACATACAGCCACCCCAGGCTACCGCCCGCGACCCGACCGTTTCATTGCCGTTGTCTCCGGCAGGGCCCGCCAGGGGGCGGCGCCGCCGGGACCGCCGGTGGCGTTCGAGGGCTACATCTTCTTAAAGTGGGGCAATGCGCACCGAGGATGTCCTGGCCGCGACCGCGACCGGTCTTTGGCGCTGGGACAACGCCGCCGGGACCGTCACGCTCGACGCGGAGGCGGCCCGGCTGCTGGAGCTGCCCTTCGAGTCGGGCGTCTTCCGTGAGTCGCAGGTGCGCTCCCGTTTCCATCCCGTCGACTGGAACGAGATCTACGGGGTGGTCAACCTGGCCGTCGCCGAGGGCACGCTGGCCGAGGCCCGGCTGCGGATCGTGGACAGCCAAGGGCGCGTGATGCGTACCGTACGGAGCCGTTCCCGGCCGCTGCCGCCCGTGGAGGACGGTGACGCGGACTACGTGCTGCTCGGCACCCTCCAGGAGGTGGCGGAGCCGGAGCCCGGCGCCGACGGGGCGCAGAACCGGATCACCGGCGACTGGCGCCGGTCCCGGGAGGCGTTCCTGCTGGACGCGGGGCGGGCGCTGGCCGAGGCCCGGTCGACGGAGGAGGTGCTGCGGGTCGCCTACTCGCTCTCCATGCCGGGTTTCTCGCCGGAAGGGCTGGCGGTCTTCGGGGTCGAGGGCGAGCGGCTGACGATCGTGGGGCACCACGGTCAGCACTCCGGTGACGAGGGGCCGTTCGACGAGATGCCGCTGGAGACCGACTATCCGGCCGCCGAGGTCGTCCGGACGGGGCGGGCGATCTATCTGCCCAGCCCCGAGGACTACCACCACCGCTATCCGGCCACCTGGCCGCTGGCCCGCCGGTTCGGGCGCCGTTCCTGGGCCTTTCTGCCGCTGATCGTGGCGGGCCGCACGATGGGCGCCTGGATGGCGGGCTTCCGGCATCCGGTGTCGTTCTCGCCGGACGAGCGGTCCGTGCTGACGACGGTGGCCAGGATGCTCGCGCAGGCGCTGGCCCGCGCGGGGATCGCCGAGACCGAGCGGGAGCTGTCCGAGGGGCTCCAGCGCACCATGATGCCGTCCCTGGGGGCCGGCATCCCGGGGATGACGGTGGCCGCACGGTACGTGCCGACCGGGGGCGGGCTCCAGGTCGGCGGCGACTGGTACGACATGATCCCGCTGCCCAACGGCCGGGTCGCCCTCGTCATCGGTGACGTCCAGGGCCATGACGTGCGGGCCGCGGGGCTGATGGGGCAGTTGCGGATCGCCCTGCGCGCGTACGCCTCCGAGGGGCACCGCCCGGACGCGGTGCTCTCGCGGGCCTCGCGCTTCCTCTCCGGGCTCACCGACGCGGACGAGGGCGCGGAGCACACCGAGCCGCGCTTCGCGACCTGCCTGTACGCCGAGGCGGACCCGGCCACCGGCACGCTCGACATCGCGCGGGCCGGGCACCCCGACCCCGTGGTGATGACGCCCGACGGGACCGCGTTCATCCGGCAGACCGCGGGCGGGCTCCCACTGGGCATCGAGGCGGACACGGACTACCCCACGACCCGGTTCACCCTGGAGCCAGGAGAAACGATCATGCTCTGCACGGACGGGCTGATCGAGACCGGCGGGCACGACCTGGCCACCGGCTGGGTCCGGCTCCGGCCGATCCTGGAACGGCACACCAGCGATCTGGACAAGCTCGCGGACGCCCTGGTGCAGGCGGTGCACGGGCCCACCTCGCACTACACGACGGGCCCGCTCGCGGACCGCCGCGAGGACGACGTCGCGGTGCTGCTGCTGCGCCGCGAGAGCCCGGCGACCCGGATGACCCCGCCGCGGCGGACCGCGATGACCATCGCCCAGGCCGAACCGGAACGGATCGCGGCGGCCCGGCAGCAGGTGCGCGAGATGCTGCACGACTGGGCGGACCCGGAGCAGGTCGACTCCGCCGTGCTGATGATCTCCGAGATGGCCACGAACGTGCTGGTCCACACGGACGGCGACGCGCTGATGGTGGCGCGGGCCAGCGGTGAGCACGGGGAGCGGCGGCTGCGGGTGGAGGTGGCCGACGGCAGCGACGAGCTGCCGCACAAGCGGCGGCCCGGCGAGATGGCGTCCAGCGGGCGGGGACTGGTGCTGATGGAGATGCTCGCCGACGCGTGGGGGGTGGACCCGCGCGGTGAGGGCAAGTCGATCTGGTTCGAGCTGTACGAGTCGGCGGAGCCGGTGGAGCTGGTGGAGGCCGAGCCGGTTCCTTTTCCGGAGCCGTAGACGGGAAGCCGGGGTTCCGCGGCCGGTCCGTGCGGGCGCCCCGGCGCAGGGGTTGCGCTTTCAAGCGCCGGACGGGCCGGGGGGTGGTGCGTCGTCCGGTGGCGGCAGGTTGCCCTTGCGCAGTTCACCGAGGACGCCGAACGCCGCCGCGCACAGCGGGACCGCGAGCAGCATGCCGAGGATGCCCGCCACGCTCGCGCCCGCCGTCAGCGCGATCAGGATGGTGGCGGGGTGCATCTGGACCGTGCGGCTCTGGATCATCGGCTGGAGGATGTGGCCCTCCAGCACCTGCACGGCGAGCACGATCCCGAGCGCCCAGAGCGCGATCACGAAGCCCCGGTCCGCGAGCGCCACCAGGACCGCGACGGCCCCCGAGATGAACGCCCCCAGGTATGGGATGTAGGCGCCGACCAGCACGAGCGCGCCCAGCCCCACCGCACCGGGAACCCGCAGGACCAGCAGGCCCACCGTGATGCAGACGGCGTCGATGAGCGCGATGAACGTCGTACCGCGTATGAAGCCCTCGACGGCCTCGAACGCGCGCCGGCCCATCGCCTCGACCAGGTCGCCCGCGCCGCGCGGGGCGATGGAGTGCGCGAGGTGCGCGGCCCGGTCGGAGTCGCGCAGGAAGAAGAAGGTCAGCAGGAGAGCGAGGACGCTCGTGGCGATGAGCGAACCGACCAGGCTGATGCCGGTCAGCAGCCCGCCCGCGGCGCTCGCGCCGAACTTCTCGACGAGCTTCTTCGCGTTGGTGGCGAGGTCGTCCACATTCGTGTCGCCCTCGACCCCGAAGTGGTCGGCGACCCACTGACCGGCGTCCTTGAGCGACTGGACGATCTGGTCACCGGTGTCGATGAGCGCGGTGACGACGATGTAGCCGGCACCGCCGACCACCGCGACGAGCAGGGCGCAGGTGAGTCCGGCCGCCACCGAGCGGTTCACCCCGTGCGCGGTCATCCTGCGGTGGACCGGGCCGAGCAGCGCCGTACCGAGCAGCGCGAGCAGGACGGGGGTGACAGCGGTCTTGAGCGCGACGCACAGCCAGATGGCCACCGCGACGACACCGGCGACCAGCAGGACGACACCGCACCAGGCGGCCAGCCGCCGGGCACCGATGGGCAGGAGGGGCTTCCGGTTCCGCACCCTCCCACCCGATCATGCCGCGCGGGCGGTGTCCCGCCCGCGCCGCCGTACGAGTGACGGGCCGTCATACGGCGGCGGCACGGCTCACATCCCGTGGACGGCGGGCACGGTGCCGAGGCGGCCGGCCTGGAAGTCCTCGAAGGCCTGCTTCAGTTCGGCCTGGCTGTTCATCACGAACGGCCCGTAGTGCGCCATCGGCTCCCGGATGGGACGCCCGCCGAGCAGGACGACCTCCAGCTCCGGGGTGTTGCCGTCCTGCTGCTCGTCCGCGCGGACGGTCAGCGAGGAGCCCGCGCCGAAGACGGCGGTCTGGCCCATGTGGACGGGGCGGCGCTCCTCGCCGACGGTACCGCGGCCGGCCAGCACGTACGCGAGGCCGTTGAAGTCCTCGCGCCACGGCAGGGTCGCCTCCGCGCCGGGGCGCACGGTCGCGTGGATCATCGTGATGGGGGTGTGGGTGACACCGGGGCCCTGGTGTCCGTCGAGCTCTCCCGCGATCACCCGGAGCAGCGCGCCGCCGTCCGGGGAGGCGAGCAGCTGCACCTGGCCGCCGCGGATGTCCTGGTAGCGCGGGGCCATCATCTTGTCGGCCTTGGGCAGGTTCACCCAGAGCTGGAGGCCGTGGAAGAGGCCGCCCGACGTGACGAGGGACTCCGGCGGGGCCTCGATGTGGAGCAGCCCGGACCCGGCGGTCATCCACTGGGTGTCACCGTTGCGGATGGTGCCGCCGCCACCGTTGGAGTCCTGGTGCACGAAGGTGCCGTCGATCAGGTAGGTGACGGTCTCGAAGCCGCGGTGCGGGTGCCAGGGGGTGCCCTTCGGCTCACCGGCCGCGTACTCCACCTCGCCCATCTGGTCCATCATGATGAACGGGTCGAGGTGCTTGTAGTTGATCCCCGCGAAGGCGCGGCGCACGGGGAATCCCTCGCCCTCGAACCCGCTGGGTGCCGTGGTCACGGCGAGCACGGGACGGGCGACGGCGTCGCCAGGGGCGGCGACCTTGGGCAGGGTCAGCGGGTTCTCGACGGTTACTGCGGGCATGGGAGCCACCTCCGGGGACTGTTCTGCGACCAATTTAGTTGAACAGTGAACATCTAGCAAGGCGACTTCCATTCCCGCGGCTCCGCGGGCGCGAGCATCGACTCTCCTGTGGGGCGGGTGGTACCTATGGGTCACCTTGGGCCCTCCGGGCGAACCACGGTGAAGGGCACGACGCCCCGCCGCGACGGAGGGGGAGCCGAGCCGACGCAGAGGGGGACGAGTGAACAAGCTGACCGAACAGGTGCGCCAACGCTTCTACGGGCTGATCCACCGGAATCCCGGCTGGTCGCTCGAACAGATGGCGGCCGAGGTCCACTGCTCCCTCGCCGAGGCGGATCAGGCCTGCGACGCGCTCTGCGCCGTCGGCCTGCTGGTCCCCGCGTCTTCGGCCCCCTGCGGCTACGTGACCGTCACCCCGGAGGCCGCGCTGACCCGGCTGTTCTCCGCCGAGGAACGCCAGAACGCGGCGCACCTGCAGCATCTGGCCAGGATCCGGGGTGCGGTCGCCTCACTGATCGGCGACTACCCCCGCCTGCACGACGAGCGGCGGGAGTCAGTCGAGATCGAGACCCTGCCGACACCGTCGCTGGTGAACGCCTTCCTGGAGGACGCGGGCAGCACCTGCAACATACGCATGCGGTCGATGCACCCCGGCGGACCGCCGCCGGAGGGGCTCATGGACGACATGCTGCTGCGGGACAAGGAGATGGAGAGCCGCGGCATCCGGGTGGAGACGCTCTACTCGCGACGGACGGCCGAGGTCCCCTACATGGCTTCGTACCTGACCGATGCGGAGCGGATCGGGCGCGAGGCGCGCACCGCGGACTACCTGCCGCTGCGCATGATCCTCTTCGACGACGACCTCGCGGTGCTTCCGATGAACCCGCAGGACACCAGCGAGGGGGCCTTCGCCATCCACGGGCCGACGCTGGTGAGATCCCTGCACGCGCTGTACGACTACTGCTGGCACACCTCGGTGCCCGTCCGCCCCGCGCCCCCGCAGGCCACCCTCGGGACGGAACTCGACTCCCAGGACCTCGTCGTGGTGCGCATGCTCGCCGACGGCGTCAAGGACGAGACGATCGCCCGCCACCTCGGCATCTCCTCCAGGACGTTGAGCCGGTTCATGACCGGCCTCATGGACCGGCTGGGCGTGCACACACGCTTCCAGGCTGCCCTGCGTGTCGCGGAGCTCGGGCTCCTGGACTGAGAGCGACCAGGAGGGGGCCCTCCTCTTCCGAAAATTCTCGCATTCTGAGACGGATGCGTGGTGTGGCGCCCTGTCGCCATGGCTGATGGCCGCCGCACGCAACGTCTTGCTCCGTGAACAGGCGCGGCAGCAGCATGGGGCGCGCCGGCGCCGAGCGGTCGCAACCGCCCTTCTCCGCCGGACTTCGCACTTGCCAGACATCCCGGGGGACAGCTATGCCTGCACGATTCCGCGACCTCCTCTGTACCGCCTTCTTCTGTGCCTCCCTCCTCACCGCGGCGGGAACGGCCCACGCCGCGTCGGCAGGGCCGACCGCCGGCGCACCGGACCCCGGAACGTCCGTCGCGGACCGGCCCGAGGGCGACAACGGCTGGTGGTAGGGGCGCCCCGCGCCACCCACCCACCTGCCCGGCCCGCGCACAGGAGAGCCCGATGGACGTCATCGCCGCCGCACCACCCGGTCCACCCGAGCCGGTCC
>CBRG010000425.1 GCA_000470535.1 Streptomyces sp. AW19M42 | reverse complement strand
GCTGGCCGGAGCCGAGCGCCCCGGCCAGCGTGGCGGCGACGATCAGGAAGGCGAGGACGACGGTCATGGCGAGCCGGAGTCCGATGTGGTCGGCGAGGAAGCCGAGTCCGGGCGGGCCGACGAGGAAGGCGAGATAGCCCGCGGTGGAGACCGCGCCGACCCGCGCCGCCGCGTCGTGCGGGTGATCGCCCGCCACGGACACGGTGACCGGAAAACCGAGCGAGGCGCCCAGCCCCCACAGCACCGTGGCGGCGCCCGCCATCGCCGGGCTCGGCGAGACGATCACCACCGCCAGGCCCAGCGCGGCGACGACCGCGCTGATCCGGACGACCCGGGCCCGGCCGAAGCGCTCCAGGAGGGGGCCGCCGGCGAAGCGGCCGAGGGTCATCGAGGAGGCAAAGACCAGGAAGGTCAGCGACCCGGCGGTGGCGCTCACCTCGTAGCCGTCCACCATCAGCAGCGGCAGCCAGTCGTTCGCGGCGCCCTCCGCGAAGGCCATGGCCAGCACGATCACCCCGATCAGGACCAGCCGCCGGTCCCGCCACACCGCCAACTGGCCGCGCAGGCCGCCCGCTCCCTGGGCCTCGACCGCCTCCTCCCGCCCGGTGCCGTGCGGGATCGCGAGGACGGCCCTGACCGCGGCGGCGGCTATGAGCACCGCGACGACGGTGAGGTGCCATCCGACGGGGAACTCGGCCGCGGTCAGCCCCATGCCCAGCAGCGCCCCGACCACGGTGCCGAGGCTGAAGCAGCCGTGCAGCACCGGCAGTACGGGCCGGCCGATGACGCCCTCGACGGCCGCGCCCTCGATGTTGAACGCGACCTCCGAGAGCCCCATCCCGCTGCCGAACAGGGCGAGTCCGCAGAAGACCCCGGCCGCCAGTGACAGGCCCGTGCCCGCCGCGACGACCAGGAGCCCGGTGACGATCAACGACGCGCCCACGCTGATCGCCGCCCGGCCCCCGTACCGGCGTACGAGCGGGCCGGAGGACGTGACGCCGCCCATCGAGCCGACGGACAGCCCGAACAGCACGAGTCCCATCGAGCCGGTGGAGACGTCGAGTCCGTCCCGGACGGCCGGGGTGCGGGCCACCCAGGACGCCATTGCGACACCTGCGGCGAGCATGAAGAGGAACAGGGCGGTGCGCCAGCGGCGCGTAGCGGCATCCATGGCAGCGGGGCCTCAGCAGACGGATCGGGGGAGGACGACAACAGGAGCGTACGACCGTACGCCTTGAGTGTACGATCGTACGCATGAAGGATCACTTCGCGGGAGACCCCCGTACCAACCATGAGCGGATGCTGGCCGGAGACCTCTACATCTCCGATGATCCGGACATCGCGAAGGAGCAGCAGCGCGCCGTGCGCCTCGCCGCCCGGTTCCTCGCGGCGTACACGGAGGACACCGACGCCGCACAGCCCCTGGTCGCCGAACTCCTCGGCTCCGTCGGCGCGGGTGCGCACATCCGGCCGCCGCTGTACGTCGACTACGGCACGTACATCACGGTCGGCGAGGACACGTTCATCAACTACAACCTCACCGCCCTTGACGTGGCCCCGATCACCATCGGCCGCGACTGCCAGATCGGGCCGAACGTACAGTTGCTCACCCCGACCCACCCGGTGGAGCCCGAGCCGCGCCGCGACAAGCTGGAAGCGGCCAAGCCGATCACGATCGGGGACAATGTCTGGCTCGGCGGCGGAGCGATCGTGCTCGCCGGGGTGACCATCGGGGACAACAGCGTCATCGGCGCCGGAGCCGTCGTGACGAAGGACGTCCCCGCCGACGTGGTCGCCGTGGGCAATCCGGCCCGGGTGATCCGCTCGATCTAGTCCAGAATTCCAGCCCCAGAAGAGGAAGCACCGTGGCGACCGGCAGGAACGACCCCGAGCGGCGGGAGCGCATCATCACCGCCGCGCTCGACCTGATCGCGGAGGAGGGGGTCGCCGGGACGTCGCACCGCAAGGTCGCCGCCCGTGCCGGAGTGCCGCTCGGATCGATGACGTACCACTTCGGCGGCATGGACGAGCTGCTGCGGGAGGCGTTCGTCCGCTTCTCCAGCAGCATCGTCGCCGTGTTCGAGGAACGGCTCGGGGCCGCGGACACGCCCGACGAGGCCCGCGAGGCGGTGGCCGGTCTCGTTCACCACCTGTCGAGCGGGAACCAGCGCGAACTGGTCCTCACCCACGAGCTCTACACGCTCGCGGCCAGGAAACCCGACTACCGCGAACTGACCCGGGAGTGGATGCGCAGGAGCCGGCGCGCCCTGGAGTGGCACTTCGACCCGGCGACGGCCCGGCAGCTGGACGCCCTGATCGAGGGCCTGTCCATCCACCGCGCCCTGGAGACCGAACCGCACGACCTCGCCCTGACCGTCGAGGCGATCGCCCGCATCACGCGGGACACGGGCAGGAGTTCCTGACCCGCACCCCAGAACCCCTGACCGGCACCCCACCTGACCAAGGTGCCGGTCAGGCCTGCGGCCCGTAACCCACATCAGGGCCACTCGCGGGCCATGCCGACGAACATCAACTCCTAAAGTCAACCGCACCCGGAACTGATCCCAGAACGGGTCAATTGCCTTTCTGCCGCCGTTAATTGTTGCGCACAGGCGGTTCGGGTGAGGCTCTTGATGCACACCTCTTGACGTTTCCCGGGTAGCGGCGGAAGCATCGACTCCCGTCGGAGAGCGCTCTCACGGTCTCTCCGAGAAGCTCGTCGTGTCACCCGTACCACGACTCAGGAGACGTACGTCTATGCATGCTCCCCCCACGGAGACGCCCATGGCGCCCCCCACCGCACCCCGCCGCAGGCGCCGTACCCGCACGTTCGGGCTCGCCGCGTTCGCCGTCTCGCTTCTCATGGCCGTCCCCACCGCGCAGAACGCCTTCGGGGCGGACGCGAAGGCCATCGAGGGCGGCGGCGACCTCGGTCCCAACGTGATGGTGTTCGATCCCTCGATGCCTGACATCCAGGCCAAGGTCGACGAGGTGTTCAAGAAGCAGGAGTCGGCGCAGTTCGGTGACGGCCGCTACGCGCTGATGTTCAAGCCGGGCACGTACA
>CBRG010000424.1 GCA_000470535.1 Streptomyces sp. AW19M42 | reverse complement strand
CGGCGGCGCCCGCCCCAGCCGCCAGTGGCCCAAGCCCGTACCGCTGTTCAGCGTGTTGCGCGGTGCCATGTCGCGGATCCTGGAGTACCCGCGCGTCGATCTGCACTCGATCGCCAAGGTCGCCATCATCGGCACCGCGGTCGAGCCGCTCATCCACGCCTGCGCCGAACTCCTCGACAACGCGACCCGGTACTCGCCGCCGCAGACCCGCGTGCACGTCACCGCCGTCGAGGTGCAGACCGGCATCGCCATCGAGATCGAGGACGGCGGCGTCAGCCTCAGTGAGGAGGCCCGCGCGCGGGCCGAGAACATGCTCGCCAGGGCCCAGGCCGGCTCCAGCATGAACGACCTCGGGGAATCCCCGCGGCTCGGCATGGCGGTCGTCGGCCGGCTGTCGCGGATGTACGACCTCCAGGTCTCGCTGCGGCAGTCCGCGTACGGCGGTGTCCGCGCGGTACTCATCGTGCCCCGCTCCATGATCACCACCGGTCCCGCGCCCGGCATCGCCCACGGCATCGGCGCCACTTCGCGGCCGACCAGCGACATCGACCTCGCGGACATGAAGCACGTCGTCCCGGCGCGCAGCACCCACCGCAAGCCCAGCCCGCTTGGCGCCCGTGCGGCCACCGGCCCGGTGGCCCCGGCCACCCGTCCGGCCGTCACCGCCACCCCGGTCGCCATGGAGGACGATCTCCCCGTGGTGACGGAGTGGACCGCCGGCGGACTCCCGCAACGCCGCAGCCGCGGCCGCGCACCGCTGGGTTCCCACAACCTCCCCGCGCAGCCCGCAGATCCCACCGCGGGCCGGACCAACGGCTACGGAAACGGCCATGAGAACGGCAAGGAACCGCCTCCCGGGATCTGGCTGGAGGCGTTCACCAAGGGCGCCAACGGCGTTCCGCAGGAACCCTGGCCCGACGAAGACTCCGATGACGCGTGGGACAAGGGGGACCTGAAGTGATCCAGCAGCGGGGCAACATGGACTGGATGCTCAAAGAGCTGGCCGACGACGTTCCGGACATCCACCAGATCGTGGTGCTCTCCGCGGACGGGCTGCGCATCGCCCGGCACGGCGGCGACCCCGATGTCGCCGACCGGCTCGCGGCGGCCTGCGCCGGACTGCAGAGCCTGGCCGCGGCCGTCGCCTCCGAGATCCCGTACAGCGACGGCCGGATGCGGCTCGTCGTCATCGAGGTCACCGGCGGGTTCTTCTACCTGATGGCCGCCGGAGCCGGTGCGTATCTCGCCGTGCTCGCCGGTGAGACGGTGGACGCGGGGCTCGTCGGATCGCGGATGCGCGACATGGTCGTACGGATCGGCGCCCATCTGACGAGCCCGCCCCGGCACGACGGGCAGGCCGGATGAGTTCTATCCGACGAGAACGCCGCACGGTCGATCCGGCGCTCAGCGATCCGGAGCGGCTCTACGTGATCACCGGCGATCCCGACGGCAGCGAGCGGGCCGCACTCGACCTGGTCACGATGGTGGTCTCCAGGTCACAGCCGACACCGACGGTCCAGCCCGAACAGGCCGTGATCCTGCGGCTCTGCCAGGCACCCTTGTCCGTCGCGGAGATCTCCGCCTACCTCAGCCTGCCGTTCAGCGTGGTGACCTCGCTCCTCACCGAGCTCCTCGCGACCGAACTGATCGAATCGCGAGCGCCGATCATCCGCGCGACCCTCCCGGACAGGTCCCTCCTCGAAGCGGTGATGCATGGACTTCAGAAACTCTGACACGATCACGGGCCCCCGGAGCGAGGACGTCCTGCCCACCACGGCCACCGCCGCGGTGAAGGTCGTGATCGTCGGCGGGTTCGGGGTCGGCAAGACGACGATGGTCGGCTCCGTCAGCGAGATCCGACCTCTGACCACCGAAGAGACCATGACCCAGGCCGGCGTCGGCGTGGACGACAACTACGGCGTGGAGAGCAAGACCGCCACCACCGTGGCCATGGACTTCGGCCGGATCAGCGTCAGTGAGGAACTGATCCTCTATCTGTTCGGCACCCCCGGCCAGGAACGCTTCTGGTTCCTATGGAACGGCCTGTTCGAGGGAGCGCTGGGCGCCGTCGTCCTCATCGACACCCGCAGGCTGGAGGTCAGCTTCGACGTCATCGGGCGGCTGGAGGAGCGCGGCGTGCCGTTCGTCGTCGCCGTCAACACCTTCCCCGACGCACCGAAACACCCCGTCGAGGCCCTGCGCAGCGCGCTGGACCTGCCGGACGAGGTCCCGATGATCGACTGCGACGCCCGACTGCGCGCTTCCAGCCGCGATGTGCTGATGACGCTGATGCGGTATCTGCACAATGCGGCTGTCCCGCTCGGCTGACGTCCCGCTCGCGTCCCGCGCACCCGTTCCGCGCGCCCCCACCGCGTACCCCATTCGTCCGCCCTTGGCAGTCTGATCCCTGGAGCGATCGTGACAACCCCATTTCACTACGAGCCCGGAGCGGCCACGGGGCCGGTTCCGCCCCCCGAGTGCCCGGCCCACGGCCTCGGTATCGGCCCCGGCGGCCTGCGACGGCTCTACGGCCCCGAGGCAGAGCAGGACCCGCACGGCCTGTACGACAAGCTGCGCGCCGAGCACGGCTCGGTGGCGCCCGTGCTGCTGCACGGCGACGTGCCGGCCTGGCTGGTCCTCGGGCACAGCGAGAACCTGCACATGACCCGTACGCCCTCGCAGTTCTCCCGCGACTCCCGCCGCTGGCGTGCCCTGCAGGACGGCACCGTGGCGCCCGACCACCCGCTGGCGCCGATCTTCACCTGGCAGCCGATCTGCGCCTTCGCCGACGGTGCCACCCACGAGCGCCAGCGCGGTGCCGTCACCGACTCCATGAGCCGGATCGACACCCGCGGCGTCCGCCGCCACGTCAACCGCTACAGCAACCGGCTCGTCAACGACTTCTGCCGGGAGGGCCGCACCGACCTGGTCAGCGACTTCGCCGAGCGGCTGCCGATGATGGTGATGTGCGCGATCCTCGGGATGCCGGAGGAGTACAACGACCGGATGGTGGGGGCCGCCCGGGACATGATCCGCGGCACCGCCACCGCCGTCGAGAGCAACGCCTACGTGCTCGCCGCGCTGAGCCGGCTGGTCGAACGTCGCCGCCGCGAACCCGCGGACGACTTCGCCACCTGGCTCGTCGAGCACCCCGCGGACATGACCGACCAGGAGGTCGCCGAGCATCTGCGGCTCATCCTGATCGCCTCCTACGAGTCGACCGCCAACCTGATCGCCAACGTGCTCCGCATGGTCCTCACCGACCCGCGGTTCCGGGCCAGGCTCAGCGGCGGCCACATGACCGTCCCGGAGGCGGTCGAGCAGACCCTGTGGGACGAGCCGCCGTTCACCGCGGTCTTCGGCCGCTGGGCGGTCGGGGACACCGAGCTGGGCGGCCAGCGCATCAAGGCGGGCGACGCGATGATCGTCGGCATCGCCCCGGCCAACACCGACCCGGTGGTACGGCCCGACCTCAACGCCAACATGGAGGGCAACCGAGCCCACCTCGCGTTCAGCGGCGGCCCGCACGAATGCCCGGGGCAGGACATCGGACGCGCCATCGCGGACGTCGGCGTGGACGCGCTGCTGATGCGGCTGCCCGACCTCGAACTCGCCGTGGACGAGAGCGAACTCCAGTGGGTCGGCAACATCATGGGCCGCCATCTGACCCGGCTCCCCGCCGAGTTCGCGTCCCGC
>CBRG010000423.1 GCA_000470535.1 Streptomyces sp. AW19M42 | reverse complement strand
CACGGGTGGTGGGTTCCGTCGTGATGACAGCCGTGGTGGCTCCACGGGTGGTGGGTTCCGTCGTGATGACAGCCGTGGTGACCGGGGTAGTGCGCCGCGGCGTGACGACAGCCGGGGAGGCGCTTCCGGCGGTTTCCGCGGACGGCGGGATGAAGGCGACAGGGGTGGCTACCGCGGCCGCGACGACCGTGGTGGGTTCGAGCGTCGGGACGAGCGTGAGCGCGAGCCGATCAAGCGGCTTCCCATCCCCGACGAGGTCACCGGCCACGAGATCGACAAGGATGTCCGGCAGGAGCTGATGAGCCTGCCCAAGACCCTGGCCGAGGACGTCGCCAAAAACCTGGTCATGGTGGCCCGGCTGCTGGACGAGGACCCCGAGCAGGCGTACGCGTACTCACGCATCGCCCTGCGGCTGGCCTCGCGGGTCGCCGCCGTGCGTGAGGCGGCGGGCTTCGCCGCCTACGCGACGCAGAAGTACGCCGAGGCGCTCGCGGAGTTCCGGGCGTCCCGTCGGATGACCGGTTCCGTGGAGCTGTGGCCGGTCATGGCCGACTGCGAGCGCGGACTCGGGCGGCCGGAGCGTGCGATGGCCATGGCCGGTGAGCCCGAGGTGCAGAAGCTGGACAAGGCCGGACAGGTCGAGATGCGTCTGGTCGCTGCCGGGGCCCGTCGCGACATGGGGCAGATCGACGCCGCCATCGTGACCCTGCAGAGTTCCGAGCTGGCTTCCAGCGCCGTCCACCCGTGGACGCCGCGGCTGCGCTACGCGTACGCGGACGCGCTGCTGGCCGCCGGCCGTGAGGATGAGGCGCGCGAGTGGTTCGGGAAGGCGCTGGAGGCTGACAAGGATGGTTCGACCGATGCGTCGGACCGCCTTGCCGAGCTGGACGGTGTCGAGTTCGTCGATGCTCTCGGCGACGATGACGAAGACGGCGCCCCTGCCCCCGCAGCCGCCCCCGCCGTCTCGGACGACCTCGATGAAGAGGACGACGAGGACGACACCGACGAGGACGACACGGACGACGAGGACGACACGGACGACGAGGACGACACGGACGACGAGGACGGCCCGGTCAAGGCGTAACGCGTGAGAAGAGGGCGGCATCCCACTCGGGGGTGCCGCCCTCTTCTGCGTGTTGGGGCCGAAGTCAGCCGAGGGGGAGGCTGCGCAGGACCAGCCCGGTGGCCGGCTTGGGGCCGAAGGAGGTCGACTTGCGAGGCATGGTGACGCCCTGGCGGGCCAGGTCCCGTACGACTTCCTCGCGTACCGGATGCATCAGCACCGCCGTGGCGTTGTGGCGTTCGGCCTGTTCGACGGCGGCCGCGGGGTCGTGGATGTACGCGATGTGCGCCGGGTCGTCCGGGATCCGCCAGACATGGTCGAGCAGCGCCGAGTGCAGGACCGTCGCGTCGAGGGTCCGCCAGGCCTCCGGCCGGTCGCCCGGGACGGTGCGGGCCAGCAGGGCCTCGTCGGGGCGGTCAGCGAGATGGAATGCGCCGTCACCCGCGAGCAGGAAGGCATTGCCCTCGGCTGCCGCCCCGGCCAGGGCCTCCAGGGCCCTGGGGAGTGGGCCCTCGACCTCACGGACGCGGAAGAGGCCGTCCAGTGCGGCGAGCGCGTCGGTGACGGGCAGTCCGTGCAGCAGCCGGTGGATGGCCCGTACCCGGAGCGGGTACCTGGCCGTGTCGACCAGGAGGACCAGGCCGAAGTCCCACGCGCCGGGGGCGGTGTGTTCCCGTTGGAGTCTGAGATAGGTGGCCCAGCGGTGGTGGCCATCGGCGATCAGGGCCTGGCGATGGGCGAGGTCCGCCTCCACCACCGACCGTTCGGCCGCGTCGGTGAGCGCCCAGAGCCGGTGGCTGAAGCCGTCCTCCGTGGTGGTGGCGAGCAGCGGCGGGCGGTGGATCGTCCGCTCGATGACGCCGGCCGCCCCGGTGGCGTGGCCGTCGCCGCGGTAGGTCAGGAGCAGCGGTTCGAGGTGGGCTTCGGCGGTCCGCATCAGGTCGGCGCGGTCCTCGACGACATCGGCCATCACGTCCTCGTGCGGGAGCACGATGCCGTCGGCGGGCCCGGAGAGGGCCAGCGCGCCGATGACGCCGCGCTGGAGCATGCCGCCGTTGCGCTGCTCGTACACGTAGAGCGCGGGTTCGGCGTCGGGGGCGAGGATTCCCTCGGCCAGCCAGCGGTTCAGGGTCGCGGCGGCCTGTTCGTGGCGGGCGGCCGCGGTGTCGCCCTGCGGGAGGATCAGGCGCACGATGTTGTGCGGATCCGCCGATTCCAGATGGAGCAGTCCGTCGGGCCGTACGACGACGTCGTACGGGGGCGAGGTCACCGCGGAGAGACTGCCGACCAGCTCGGGGACGTAGCGCAGTCCACGGAACGGAATCAGCCGCAGTCCCTGGTCCGCAGGGCCTCGTGAGTTCATCTTTCCTCCTGTTTGGATGCCCCGTG
Source organism: Streptomyces sp. AW19M42 (assembly GCA_000470535.1). Lineage (GTDB taxonomy): Bacteria > Actinomycetota > Actinomycetes > Streptomycetales > Streptomycetaceae > Streptomyces. The sequence continues at coordinate 16,346 of CBRG010000423.1, read as the reverse complement.
CTTTTGGCTCGGGGAGGGAACGCAGCTCCTGCGGGGCAGGGAAACGAGCTGGGATTCGCCGCCAGGGCGGATCGCAGTGCTGTGACCCGCAGGTTTGATCCTAAATAGCGGGCTAGCTAGTTTGTGAGCGTGACTGCGAACCGGGTGAAGCGGGCGTTCAAGTACCGCTTCTATTCCGACCGATGCGCAGGCGGCGGAGCTGTCGCGCACGTTCGGATGCGTTCGCAAGGTCCACAACCCGGCGCTCGCCGCACGGTCGGTGGCGTGGACGCTCCGTCAGGAGCGGGTCAACTGCAACGCCACCTCCGCGATGTTCACCTCGTGGAAGAAGTCCGAGGAACTGGCTTTCCTGTCCGAGGCGTTGTCGGTGCCATTGCAGCAGACGCGGCGGAACCTGCAGGGTGCGGTCGGGAACTTCTGGCCGAGTCGGGCCGAGTACCCGACCTTCAAGTCCCGGACGACGTCGCGAAGTCCGCCGGGTACACCAGCAGCGGTTCCCGCTTCCGCGACGGCAGGCGCGACGCCGTTCACCGTGACCGTGGCGCGGGACGCGGCCGGGCGCTGGTTCGTCTCGATGCTGTGTGACGACATTCCCGCACCGATGCCCGGGACCGAGAACGCTGTCGGGATCGACGCAGGGATCACCGGCCTGGTGACGCTCTCCACCGGAGAGAAGGTCACCGACCCGAGGCATGCACGCAAGGACCGTGCCCGTCTGACCAAGGCCCAGCGGGTGCTGGCGAAGGAGGCCAGGGGTGACGGAGCGAACCGGGCGAAGGCCCGGCGTAAGGCCGCGAAGGTCCTTGCCCGCAATGCCGACCGCAGGCGCGATTTCCTGCACAAGCTGACCACCCGTCTCGTTCGTGAAAACCGAACGATCGTGATCGAGGATCTGACCCTACGCAACATGGTCAGAAACCATGCCCTGGCCCGCGCCGTCTCAGACCTGCTTGCCATCGGCCGCTGGTTTCCCTCCTCCAAGCTGTGCTCCGCCTGTGGCGCTCTCCGGGGGAAGATACCGCCGCACGTCCGCGACTGGACGTGTGAGTGCGGCGCGACCCACGACCGGGACGTGAACGCCGCGGAGAACGTGCTGGCCGAGGGGCTCTCGGTGACAGTCTGTGGAGCCGGTGTAAGACCTCAACGAGTTCTCCGGGCGGGCAGTCGGCGACGAGGCGGAAAACCCCACGGCGCGAGCCGTGGGAATCCCTCTCCTTCAGGAGGGGGAGGATGCCAATTCTGCATCGTATGTGCGGTTCGTGGATGCGCGATGATCGGGGGAGACCCAGGCATTGAGGAGCGCAGGATATGAGTCAGGCGAGCAGGACCAGGCCGAGCGGGACCGGCACCGCGTTGAGTGAGGCGTACGACACGGCTCTGCTCGATCTCGACGGGGTGGTGTACGCGGGCGGGCAGGCGATCGACCACGCGGTCGAGGCGCTCGGCACGGCGCGGGACGGCGGGATGCACCTGGCGTACGTCACCAACAACGCGCTGCGGACACCGGACGCGGTGGCGGAGCATCTCACCGAACTGGGAGTGCCGGCCGAACCCGCCGACGTGATCACTTCGGCGCAGGCCGTGGCCCGGCTGATCGCTGATCAGCTGCCCGCCGGGGCCCGGGTGCTGGTGATCGGCGGCGAGGGGCTGCGGGTGGCGCTGCGGGAACGCGGGCTGCGGCCGGTGGAGTCGGCGGATGACGAGCCGGTGGCGGTCGCGCAGGGATACGGCGGGCCCGATATGACGTGGGGCCGGTTCGCCGAGGCCGCGCACGCGGTCAATCGCGGGTTGCCGTGGTTCGCGTCCAACACGGATCTGACCATTCCGAGCGCCCGGGGTATCGCGCCTGGCAACGGGGCGGCCGTGGAAGTCGTACGGATCGCGACCGGCGCCGAGCCGCAGGTGGCCGGGAAGCCGCTGCCGCCGATGCACCGGGAGACGGTGCTGCGGACCGGCGCCGAACGGCCGCTGGTGGTCGGGGACCGCCTCGACACGGACATCGAGGGGGCGTTCAACGGCGGTGTCGACTCGCTGCTGGTGCTGACCGGGGTGGCGGACGCGGCGCAACTGCTGGCCGCGAAGCCGGAGCACCGGCCGACCTACGTGTCCGCCGATCTGCGGGGGCTGCTGACCGGGCAGCCCGAGGTGGAGCCGGTGGGCGAGGGCTTCGGCTGCGGCGGCTGGACGGCGTCCGTCCGGGGCGAGCAGTTCGTGCTGGAGGGTGACGGGGAGGCGCTCGACGGTCTGCGGGCGCTGTGCGGGGCGGCGTGGTCGCACGCCGGAGCGGGTTCGTGCGGGCTGGACGCGGGGAAGGCCGTGGCCAGGCTCGGGCTGTAGCGGCGGTGGTTCGACCGGCGGCCCCGTGCCCGCGTCAGCCGAGGACCGCGAGGTCGAGGCGGCGCAGGCGTGCGGGGTCGGCGATCACGTCGTACGCGGTGATCCGGTCGTCCTCGATGGTGAAGGTGAGCGCGAACAGCAGGCGGCCGCGCGGGGCCACGACGGCTCCCACCATGCCGTTGACCAGAGCAGGTTCGGCCAGTCGTGACCGGTGGGCCAGGGCTGTTGTGCCCTCCGCGACGGCTCGCGCGCCGCGGACCTCGGCCGGGCCGCCCGGCGGCACCGCGACGGGGTCGGCACGCCGCACCACATCGGGGGCCAGTACCGCGAGGACCGCGGTGAGGTCACCGGCCCGCGCGGCGGCCAGGAACGCCGAGACGACCTGATGCTGCCGGGCGAGTTCGGCCGCCGGGACCACGGGAGTGCCCCGCACCTTGTGACGCGCCCGGCTGGCGATCTTCTTCGTGGCGCCCGGCGTGCGTTCCAGGACGGGCGCGATCTCGCTGAACGGTACGGCGAACATGTCGTGCAGCACGAACGCGATCCGCTCGACGGGGTCCAGTGTCTCCAGTACCACGAGCAGCGCCCGGCTCACCGAGTCGGCCAGCAGCGCCTCGTCCTCCGGCGGACGGCCCTGGGCGGACCCGGCGGCCTGGTCGAGGACCTCCTGCTCGGCCAGGTCCTCCCTGCGCGATCTGCGGGTACGCAGCATGTCGAGGCAGATGCGGGTCACCACCGTCCGCAGCCAGCCGGTCAGGTTGTCCACCTCGCCGGCGTCGACCCGGCACAGGCGTAGCCAGGTCTCCTGGACCGCGTCCTCCGCCTCGTCCAGCGAACCGAGCATGCGGTGGGCCACCGCGCGCAGCAGAGCGCGCTGCGCCTCGAAGCGTTCCGCCAGTGCCTCGCGCTCGTCCACCGGTCACCTTTCGCCGTGCTGTTCCGTCACCCCTTCTGACGAACGCAACGTAACCGAAGTGACAGGGGAGAGCCGATGACGTCCTTGCTGCATCTGGATTCCAGTGCCAACCGCTCAGACGAGTCGGTCAGCAGGCGGCTGACCGCGCTGTTTGCCCGTACCTGGCGGACCGCGCACGGTCCGGCCGGATACCGCTACCGGGACCTGGCCGCAGACCCGGTGCCCCCGCTGGGCACCGCCTACTGCTCGCTCGGCCGGAGGGCGGAGCGGACCGGCCTCGTTCCGCCGGACGCGGTGGACGCGCTGGTCGGGAGCGAGGCCGAGCGGCGGGAGTGGTCGCTGACCCGCCCGCTGATCACCGAACTGCTGGCGGCCGACACCGTGCTGGTCGGCGCCCCGATGTACAACTACGCGGTCTCCGCCTCGCTGAAGGCGTGGATCGACCGGGTCGGATTCCCCGGCGCGCTCACAGACCCGGACACGGGGGAGGGCCTGCTCCGGGGGAAGCGCGTCGTGGTGATCAGCGCGCGGGGTGGTGCCTACGGCCCGGGAACCCCTCGGGAGGGCTGGGACTTCCAGACGCCCTACCTGCGGGCGTACTTCGGTGAGAAGGGGGTGGCGCCCAAGGACCTGTGCTTCGTCAGCGCCGAGCTGACCATGGCCGGGCTGGTGCCCGGTCTGGCCTCCTTCGGCCCGCAGGCGGCGAGCTCGCTGGCCGAGGCGCGGGCGGAGGTGATCGCGGCGGCGTCCCAGCCGGCGGGCGGCCGGGTCGATGTCACAGCAGGGTAGGCTAACCTAACCGACGTGTTTGTTGAGAGCCCCCCGGAACCGAGTGCAGGCCCGATAGCCGCACCGGCCGATCCCGCGCCCCGCAGGCGTCATGCGGTTCGCGCCGCAGGGCTCCTGGTGGCCTTGGCGCTCCTGGTGCTGGTGTGCCTGGCGAGCATCGGGATCGGCGCCAAGGCGCTGCCCCTCGCCGACGTCTGGCACGGCCTGTTCCACTACGCCGGGAGCAGCGACGACGTCCTCGTGCGGAAGGTGCGGATTCCCCGGACCGTACTCGGGCTGATCGTCGGCAGCGCGCTCGGCCTGGCCGGGGCGGTGATGCAGGCGCTGACCCGCAATCCGCTGGCCGAGCCCGGACTGCTGGGTGTCAACGCGGGGGCGTCCGCGGCGGTCGTCTCCGCGATCAGTTTCCTCGGCGTCACCTCGCTGACCGGCTACGTGTGGTTCGCCTTCGCCGGCGCCGCGATCGTCTCGGTGGCCGTGTACCTGCTCGGGGGCAGCCGGTCCGCCACCCCGGTACGGCTCGCGCTCGCCGGGACGGCGGTCACCGCGGCCCTGTACGGGTACGTCAACGCCGTACAACTGCTGGACTCGGCGGCGCTGGACCGGCTGCGGTTCTGGACCGTCGGGTCGCTGGCCTCCGCGAACACGGAGACCGTCGGCAAGGTGTGGCCGTTCATCGCGGTCGGCGTCCTGCTGACCCTGCTCATCGCCCGTCCGCTCAACGCCCTGGAGATGGGCGACGACACCGCGCGGGCGCTCGGCGCCCATCTGACCAGGACCCGGGTGCTGGCCATGCTCGCCGTCACCCTGCTGTGCGGGGCGGCGACCGCCGCGTGCGGGCCGATCGTCTTCATCGGGCTGATGATCCCGCACCTGGTGCGCACGATCACCGGGCCCGACATGCGGTGGATCCTGCCGTACGCGGCCGTCCTCTCCCCGGTGCTGCTGCTCGGCGCGGACGTGGTGGGCCGGATCGTCGCCCGGCCGTCCGAACTCCAGGTCGGCATCGTCACCGCGCTGATCGGCGGGCCGGTCTTCATCCACCTCGTACGACGCAAGAGGATGTCCCAGTTGTGAAGGCCACGAAGGAGACGACGGGAGCGGCGGGGACGGCGGGGACGGCCCGGTCAGTGAAGGCCGTGCGGACGGCCGGCGGGTACTCGTTCCGGATGAACGTCCGGGCGTCCCTGGTGGTCGTGCTGCTCGCCGCCGTAGTGGCGGCGGCAGGGGTCGTCCTCATCGGCAGCGGAGACTTCTCCATGACCCCGGGCGAGGTCGTCACGACGCTCTTCGGGCACGGCACCTTCCAGCAGGAGTTCATCGTCACGGACCTGCGGCTGCCGAGGGTGCTGGTGGGGCTCCTGGTGGGCGCGGCGCTCGGTGCCGGTGGTGCCGTCTTCCAGACCATCTCGCGCAACCCCCTCGGCAGCCCCGATGTGCTGGGCTTCGGCCAGGGCGCGACGGTCGGTGCGCTGACCGTGATCGTGCTGTTCCAGGGCGGTGCGACGGCGGTCGCGGGTGGTGCGGTGGCCGGCGGTCTGCTGACCGGGGTCGCCGTCTATCTGCTGGCGTGGAAGCGCGGGGTGCACGGCTTCCGGCTCGTTCTGGTCGGGATCGGCGCCGCCGCCATGCTGACCGCCGTGACCCAGTACCTGATCACCAAGGCCGACCTCGTCGACGCCACCCGGGCCGTCGTGTGGATGACCGGCTCGCTCGACGGGCGGGACTGGGCCCAGGTCTGGCCGCTGCTGGCGGTCTGCGCGGTGCTGCTGCCGCTGGTGTTCGGGCACGGCCGGGCCCTGCGGGTGATGGAGATGGGCGACGACGCCGCGTACGCGCTCGGGGTACGGGTCGAACGCACCCGGCTCGTCCTGATGGGCGCCGCCGTGCTGCTCGTCGCCGTCGCGACGGCCGCCGCCGGACCGATCGCGTTCGTCTCGCTCAGCGCCCCGCAGGTGGCCCGCCGGCTGACCCGCTCGACCGGCCCCAACCTGGTGGCCGCGACCTTCATGGGCGCTGCCCTGCTGCTCGTCGCGGACTGGGTCGCGCTCGACGCCTTCGGCGACCGGCAGCTGCCCGTGGGCGTGGTGACCGGCGTCCTCGGCGGCTGCTACCTGCTGTGGCTCCTGGTATCCGAGCGCAAGGCGGGCCGCATATGACATCCGGCACCGGGCACCCGAAGCCCCCATCCGCCCAGCGTTCCCCCAGCACCCCGACCGACCCACGGAGTACGACCATGCAGCGCCTCACCGCGGACTCGGTGACCCTCGGCTACGACCAGCGGGTCATCGCGGAGAACCTCTCGGTCGAGATACCCGACCACTCGTTCACCGTGATCGTCGGCCCGAACGCCTGCGGCAAGTCGACATTGCTGCGCGCGCTTTCCCGGATGCTCAGGCCGAGCCGGGGCCAGGTGCTGCTGGACGGGCAGGCCATTCACCGGATGCCCGCCAAGAAGGTCGCGAGGGCGCTGGGGCTGCTTCCCCAGTCCTCGATCGCCCCGGACGGCATCACGGTGGCGGATCTGGTGGCCAGAGGGCGCTACCCGCACCAGGGGCTGCTGCGGCAGTGGTCACCGGAGGACGAACGCATTGTCGAGGAATCGATGGCGTCGACCGGTGTCGGTGAGCTCGGTGATCGCTATGTCGACGAATTGTCCGGCGGTCAGCGTCAGCGGGTCTGGATCGCGATGGCGCTCGCGCAGCAGACGCCGCTGCTGCTGCTGGACGAGCCGACGACGTACCTCGACATCCAGCACCAGATCGATGTGCTCGACCTGTGCGCGGAGCTGCACGAGACACAGGGGCGCACGCTGGTCGCCGTCCTGCACGACCTGAATCACGCCGCGCGGTACGCCACGCATCTCATCGCGATGCGGGAGGGCGAGATCGTCGCGGAGGGCGCGCCCGGGGAGATCGTCACCGCGGAGCTGGTGGAGCGGGTGTTCGGGCTGCGGTGCCAGGTGATCTCCGATCCGGAGACGGGGACGCCGCTGGTGGTGCCGGCTGCGCGGGTGCGGGGGGCGCGGGCGCGGGTCGCGTCGGCGTAGGGGGCCCTCGGGTGCGGCGTGACCCGCGGTCGCGCTTTGCCATCAATCGCCGGACAGGCTTGGTTCGCCCCGGGGCTTGAATATGCTCCTGGCTTGATTTGTGCGCTACAGCAGGGAACTGAATGTGTGCGCTACAGCAGGGATCTGAGTTTCAGGAGGTCGCGGAAGCCGGCTTCCAGGCGTACCCGCCCCGAGCCCCACGCCTTGGCGAAGTTCAGCTCGCCGTTGACCAGGGCCACCAGGTCGTCCCCGGTCATCGCGAGACGAATCTCCGCCTTTTCCGCAGGCGGCCCCTCGACGGTGTCCAGGACCTGGATCCGGCCGCCGGCCAGCCGGCCGGTGAACGTGACGTCGAGGTCCTTGATGTGGCAGCTCAGCGAACGGTCGAGGGACGCCGCGCTGCGCACGTCGCCGTCGGCCCCCGCGAGGTTGTCCGAAAGTCTGTCGAGTGCGCTGCGGCACTCCGCCATGGTCGCCATCGGGATCGACGGTACCGCAGCGCCTCGGGGTAGCGTTTCCCGCATGAGCGACTCGACGCCGGGGCCGGGGACGGCCGCCGGAACCGCGCCCGGGGAGATCCCGCAGGACGCGCCGCCGCAGGAGCCGCCCCGGGCGGCCCAGCACGACCCGGTGGCCCCGGCGCCCCTCGGCGTCGTCCGCACGCCCACCGGCAACGCCGGGGTGGACGCGCAACTGGAGCGGCTGGCCGACGCCGACCGCCTCCCGGCGGGCGGCCACATCGAGGTGTACGAGGATGTACACCGTGGACTGCGTGACGCGCTCACCGCGCTGGACGCAGGGCCCTCACCCGTCCCGGGACCCGCGTACAACAACTCGTACAACAACAGGAGCTGAACCGAACGTGGCAGGAGTGGCCCGTCGCCGCCTCGACGCCGAGCTGGTACGCCGAAAGCTCGCCCGCTCACGTGAGCACGCCAGCCAGCTGATCGCCGCAGGACGGGTGACCGTCGGCGGCAACACCGCGGCCAAACCGGCCACCCAGGTCGAGACGAGCGCCGCGGTCGTCGTCACCAAGGACGACAGTGACCCCGAGTACGTGTCGCGGGGCGGCCACAAGCTGGCCGGCGCCCTCGCCGCCTTCACACCCCTGGGGCTGAAGGTGGAGGGGCGGCGGGCGCTGGACGCCGGGGCGTCCACCGGCGGGTTCACCGATGTCCTGCTGCGGGCCGGAGCGGCACACGTCGTCGCCGTGGACGTCGGCTACGGGCAGCTCGCCTGGTCGCTCCAGTCCGACGGGCGCGTCACCGTCAAGGACCGCACCAACGTACGGGAGCTGACGCTGGAGGCGATCGACGGCGAGGCCGTCGACCTGGTGGTGGGCGATCTGTCGTTCATCCCGCTGGGACTCGTCATGCCCGCCCTGGCGCGCTGCGCCGCCTCCGACGCGGATCTGGTCCTCATGGTCAAGCCGCAGTTCGAGGTGGGCAAGGAGCGGCTCGGCAGCGGCGGAGTGGTGCGCAGCCCCGAGCTGCGGGCCGAAGCCGTACGTGAGGTGGCGCGCCGGGCCTGGGCGCTCGGACTGGGGGTCCGGGGTGTGACGGCGAGCCCGCTGCCCGGACCGTCGGGGAACGTCGAGTACTTTCTGTGGCTGCGGGCCGGAGCACCTGAGCTGGATCCCGCGGATGTCGACCGTGCAGTGGCGGAGGGGCCTCGTTGACGACGAATACGGCACGAACTGTCTTTCTTCTGGCGCACACCGGCCGGCCGGCCGCGATCCGCAGCGCCGAGCTCGTGGTCCAGGGCCTGCTGCGCAGCGGTCTGGGCGTACGGGTGCTCGCGACCGAGGCGGCCGATCTGCCGCTGCCGCCGTCCGTCGAGACGGTCACCGACGCCACTCCGAAGCCGGTGGACGGCTGCGAGCTGCTGATCGTGCTCGGCGGGGACGGCACGCTGCTGCGCGGCGCGGAGCTGTCGCGCGCCTCCGGGGTGCCGATGCTCGGCGTCAACCTCGGCCGGGTCGGCTTCCTCGCGGAGGCGGAGCGCGACGACCTGGACAAGGTCGTCGACCGGGTCGTCACCCGGGCGTACACCGTTGAGGAACGCATGACGATCGATGTCGTCGTGCACAGCAACGGCACGGTCGTCCACACCGACTGGGCGCTCAACGAGGCGGCCGTGCAGAAGGTGTCGCCCGAGCGGATGCTGGAGGTCGTACTGGAGATCGACGGCCGTCCGGTGACCGGGTTCGGCTGCGACGGCATCGTCTGCGCGACGCCCACCGGCTCGACGGCGTACGCCTTCTCGGCCGGCGGGCCCGTCGTGTGGCCCGAGGTGGAGGCCCTGCTGATGGTCCCGATCGGTGCGCACGCGCTGTTCGCCAAGCCGCTGGTGACCTCGCCCACGTCGGTGCTGGCCGTGGAGGTCCAGCCGCACACCCCGCAGGGGGTGCTGTGGTGCGACGGCCGCAGGACCGTCGAGCTGCCCCCCGGCGCCAGGGTCGAGGTGCGGCGTGGCACGGTGCCCGTCCGGCTGGCCCGGCTGCACCAGGCCTCCTTCACGGACCGGCTGGTGGCCAAGTTCGCGCTGCCGGTGTCGGGGTGGCGGGGCGCGCCGCACTGACACCGGACCGGGCCTCCGGGGAGTCCGCCGTACCCACCCGATCCGGTGTCCCGGCAGCGGCCCGTGTGCGCGGGGGCCACGAAACCTCGTATGGTCATGTCCGTGTTGGAGGAGATGCGGATACGGTCGCTCGGAGTCATCGACGACGCGGTGGTGGAGCTGTCACCCGGTTTCACCGCCGTGACCGGTGAGACCGGCGCGGGCAAGACCATGGTCGTCACCAGCCTCGGGCTGCTGCTCGGCGGACGCGCCGACCCCGCCCTCGTACGGATCGGCGCGAAGGCGGCGGTCGTCGAGGGCCGGATCACGGTGTCCGAGGGCGACGCGGCGGCGCTGCGGGCCGAGGAGGCCGGTGCGGAGATCGAGGACGGTGCGCTGCTGATCAGCCGTACCGTCTCCGCGGAGGGGCGCTCCCGCGCGCACCTGGGCGGCAGATCCGTGCCGGTGGGCGTGCTGGCCGAGCTCGCCGACGAACTCGTCGCCGTGCACGGCCAGACCGACCAGCAGGGGCTGCTCAAGCCGGCCAGGCAGCGGCAGGCTCTCGACCGGTACGCGGGCGACGCCGTCGCCGTACCGCACGCCACCTACGCGGCGGCCTACCGGCGGCTGCGCGAGGTCGCCGGTGAACTCGACGAGCTGACCACGCGCGCCCGCGAACGGGCCCAGGAAGCCGACCTGCTGCGCTTCGGGCTGAACGAGATCGCCGCCGTCGAACCGTTGCCCGGTGAGGACACCGAGCTCGCCGCGGAGGCCCAGCGGCTCGGCCACGCGGACGCCCTCGCCTCCGCCGCCGCCCTCGCGCACACCGCGCTGGCCGGCAACCCGGAGGACCAGGAAGCGGTCGACGCGACGACCGTCGTGGCGGCGGCCGGGCAGGCGCTGGAAGGGGTGCGGGCCCACGACCCGGCACTCGCCGCACTCGCGGACCGGGTCGGTGAGATCTCCATCCTGCTCTCCGACGTCGCGGGCGAACTCGCGGGCTACGCCGACCAGCTGGACTCCGACCCGCTGCGGCTGGCCGCGGTCGAGGAGCGGCGCGCCGCGCTCACCGGACTCACCCGCAAGTACGGCGACGACATCACCGCCGTGCTGGCCTGGTCCGAGGACGGGGCCGCGCGCCTCATGGAGCTGGAGAGCGACGACGACCGGATCGGTGAGCTGACCGAGGAACGAGACGCGCTGCGCGGCGAACTCTCCGGACTCGGCCAGGCGCTGACCGACGCCCGGACGGCGGCGGCGGCGCTCTTCGCGGAGGCCGTCACCGCGGAGCTCGCCTCCCTCGCGATGCCGCACGCCCGGGTCTCCTTCGACATCCGGCAGACCGAGGCGGCAGACGAGGCGTCAGGCATCGACATCGGCGGACGCAGCGTGGCCTACGGGCCGTCCGGCGCCGACGAGGTCGAACTGCTGCTGGCCCCGCACCCCGGCGCCCAGCCCCGCCCGATCGCCAAGGGTGCCTCCGGCGGTGAGCTGTCCCGGGTGATGCTCGCCGTCGAGGTGGTCTTCGCCGGTTCCGACCCCGTACCCACCTACCTCTTCGACGAGGTCGACGCGGGCGTCGGCGGCAAGGCGGCCGTCGAGGTCGGGCGGCGGCTGGCGAAGCTCGCGAGGTCCGCGCAGGTGGTGGTCGTCACCCACCTGCCCCAGGTCGCCGCGTTCGCCGACCGGCAGCTGCTGGTCGAGAAGACCGTGGACGGCTCGGTGACCCGGAGCGGTGTCACCGTCCTGGAGGGCGAGGAGCGGGTACGGGAGCTGTCCAGGATGCTCGCGGGCCAGGAGGACTCGGAGACGGCCCGCGCCCACGCGGAGGAGCTGCTCGCCACGGCACGGGCGGACGGGTAGGTCGTGTCCGTCTCGTCCGGCCGGCGCTGTCTGGCACTTCCCCAGGCGCTCGGCCTCGCCCGAGCAGGGGAGACCCCATCTCTCGCGGGGTTGCCGACATACCGGAGTAGCTCCTTCCCGAGCTCTCGACTGCGTTCGAGCTGGGGAGACCCCGGCCCAGGACACTCCGGCGCTCTGCGAGAGCACGCACCAGACACCGCCGGCCCCGTCCTTCGGGCGGCCGGCGATACTTCGCGGACACTCCCTGGGGCCGCGCCGTCCGGCCGGTCGCGGGGCCCTGGCCGCCGTGCGTCGATCCCCGCGCCGCGGCCCCGCGATCTTCACCCGTGCGGGTGGTGCGCCACGCCCGGTTTGTTGCGGTGCGCACCGGAGTTACGGTCCGGTCGTGCCGGAACGTGCGTACGGGCTGGCATCCTTGGCGGTGTACACACCGCCGACTCGGCAGCCCCGGGAGCCATTCAACGTGTCACAGCTGCGTACGGTCCAAGTGCTGGGCGGAGGCAGTGCGGGAAGCAGCGCCCATGTCGGCTCGCTGGCCGCCGGACTGGTCGCGCGAGGCGTGCAGGTCACGGTCTGCGCGCCCGCCGGGCTGGACCGCGCCTACGACTTCTCCGCGACCGGGGCGCACTTCGCGCCCGTACCCAGGCGCAGTGATCCCGCTGCCGTCGCCGCGCTGCGTGGTGCCTGCGCGGGTGCGGACGTGGTCCACGCGCACGGACTGCACGCCGCCGTACGGGCCGCCCTGGCGCTCGGCGGCCGCCGCGTCCCGCTGGTCGTCACCTGGCACACCCGGTCCCACGCCGAGGGTGCCCGCCGCCGGCTGCTGCACCTGCTGGAGCGAAGGGCCGCCCGCGCGGCGGCCGTTGTGCTCTGCACCTCCTCCGACCTGGTCGACCGGGCCCGGCAGTGCGGGGCGCGCGACGCCCGGCTCGCGCCCGTCGCCACTCCGCCCCCGCGGATCCCCGCCGCGCTGCCCGACAGCAAGGTGCGGGCCGAACTCGGCGCCGTGGACAGGCCATTGATCGTGGCGGTCGGCAGCCTGGTGCCGCACCACGGGTTCGGCACACTGCTCGACGCGGCGCGCGCGTGGCGGCGGCTCGACACCGTACCCCTGCTGGTCGTCGCGGGGGAGGGGCGGGAGCGGGCGGCTCTGCAGCGGCGGATCAAGGCCGAGGAGCTGCCCGTCGCGCTGACCGGCAGCCGGACCGATGCCACCGAGCTGCTGGCCGCCGCCGACCTGGCCGTGCTGCCCAGCCGCTGGGAGGCCCGTTCGCTGCTGGCCCAGGACGCGCTGCGGATCGGCGTACCGCTGGTGGCCACCGCGGTCGGCGGCGTGCCCGAACTCGTGGGTGGGGCCGCGGAACTCGTGCCGTTCGGCAACGCGGAGGCGCTCGCCCGCGCGGTGGCCCGGCTGCTCGGGGACCCGGTGGCACGGGACCGGCTGGCCGTCGCGGGGATCGCGCAGGCGGCGAGTTGGCCGACCGAGGACGACACGATCGCCCAAGTGCTGAGCGTGTACGACGAGTTGGTGCAGCCGTTGGCGGGGGACCGGAACCGCTGAACCGGTGGCGCGCGGGCGTCCTCAGACCGTGTGGCGGCGGGCGCGCAGGGCCAGGCTCAGGGCCAGGACCGCCTGCGGGTCGTCCAGATCGGTGCCGAGAAGTTCACCGATACGAGCGAGCCGGTTGTAGAGCGTCTGACGGTTCAGATGCAGCTCGCGCGCCGTCTCCGCCTTGCGGCCCGCGTGCGCGAGGTAGGTCTCAAGGGTGGGCAGCAGAGGCGGGCGCGAGGTGCGGTCGTGGTCGCGTAGCGGGCCGATCGCCCGCTCGACGAACGCCGCCAGATCCGGATGGTCCCGCAGCCGCCAGAGCAGCAGATCGATATCGAGGCGCCGGGCGTCGTACCAGGGCCGGTCGCCGAGCCCCTGTGCCGCCGTGGCCGTCTCCGCAGCGTGCCGGAGCCCCGCACCGGCCGTCGACCAGCTGCCCGCCACCCCGACCACCACGACCGGGGGATGGGAACCCGCTCGCTCCAGCCCGGCCCGCTCCACCCCGGCCCGCAGCGCCGCGGCGACCCGGTCGGCCACCGCCGTACGCTCCGTCTCGGTCCGCAGCGCCAGCAGCAGCGGCACCCGGCCCTCCACCGGCCGCACCCCGAGCAGCACCGGCACCCCCACGGAGGACAGCTCCTCCAGGACCGCGCGGGCCAGCAGCGCCCAGTTGCCGGACGGGGACAGCTCGGGGGCCAGCCGCATCACCACGGGCAGCAACGGCGTCTCGCCCGGTTTGAAGCCCAGCACCCGGGCCTGGGACGGGGCGTTTTCCGGGGCGATCCGGCCCTCCGCCAGATCCGTCAGGAAGTCACCGCGGCCGCGCGCCGCGAGCTCCTCCTCCTGCCGGGCCTGCATCAGCACCACGGCGAGCAGGCCCGCCGCACGCTCCGCCGCCATCCGGTGCACCGTCACCAGCGGCCCGTCCACGGCCAGCAGCACCAGCCTGGCCCGTACCGAAGCGGTTCCCGGACCGCCGCCCGGCACATCCGCCAGCACCGCGCCGACGGGCGGCGACTCGCGGGCCGCCCGGCCGCCGCGCATCCCGTCCCAGACCTGGAGCGGATCGGCGGAGACCGGCCCCGACTCGGTACCGGCCGCGTACAGCAGCTGGCCGTCTGCCGTCTCAAGGAACACCGGGTTGGCCGTGAAATCCGCCAGGACGCCCAGCACCTGGGGCACCCCGCCGCCGCCCAGCAGCGCCTGGGTGCAGCGCCGGTGGACCTCCTCTGCCTGCTGGAGCAGCGCGTAGTGACCGTTGACGATCTCGGTGTGGATCTCCTCGGTCACGGTCACGAACGGCACCTCGCGGTGCAGCTGGACCAGCGGCAGCCCGGCGGCGCGCGCGGCGTCCACTATCGAGGCGGGCAGCCGGCTGAAACGCGGACCGAGCTCCACCACCAGGGCGGCGATGCCTCGGTCGGCGAGCCTGCGGACGAACGCGCGCTGCTCGGCCGGGCGGGTGCCGAGCCCCAGACCGGTCGTGAGGAGCAGCTCGCCGCCCTTGAGCAGCGAGGCGATGTTGGGGACCTCGCCCGCGTGCACCCAGCGCACCGTGCGGCTGAGCCGGTCGGCGCCGGACACCACCTCGGGGAGCCCGCCGCGCAGCCCCGGCAGTTCGAGGGCCCGCTGAACGGTGATGCCGCCTTGGGTCTCCACTGGCTCTGGCCTCGCGCTTCGGTCGGATCGGGTCGGGCGGACGCCCTGATCAGGAAGGTACCGGCCCCCGGCGCTTTCGGCGGCGCCGGGGCGGGGCGGTCCGGGGCCGCCGTACCGCCCCGGCGGGCGGCTGTTGACAGCGGACCGGGCCGCTGCGATCTTGAAAATCCTTCGGGGTGCGGACGATCCGGCCCGCGCCGGGGAAAGCGGGGGAGTGGGGAACAGTGAACGAGAACCTGCGGCTGCCCGGCCCGCTGGTCGGTATCGACTGGCTGGCCGAGCGGCTGGGCGCACCGGGGCTGCTGGTGTTGGACGCCTCGCTCGGCGCGCACCGGGGCGCCAGACAGCGCATTCCGGGAGCGCGGCCGTTCGACATCGACGGTGCGCTCAGTGATCACTCGGTGCCGCTGCCCCATGCGATGCCGGACGCCGGCCGGTTCACCGAGGAGCTGCGCGCCGTGGGCCTGTGCACCGGTGACACCGTCGTCGTCTACGACGGGGCGGGCGTGTACTCCAGCCCGCGTGCCCGGTGGATGCTCCGGGCGACGGGCTTCGACCGGGTGGCCGTGCTCGACGGCGGGCTGCCCGGCTGGGCGTCCGCCGGGCTGCCGCTGGAGAGCGGTGCGTCCGGGGCGGCTCCGGAGCGCGGTGACTTCACGGCCGTGCCGCGCCCGGGGCTGCTGGTCGGCGCCGAAGAGGTGGCGGCCGCGCTGGCCGACCCGGCGGCCGCCGTCTTCGACGCCAGGGCCCGGGAACGGTTTCTCGGTACGGCCCCAGAACCGCGTGCGGGACTGCGCGGCGGCCATATGCCGGGGGCGGTCAGCCTGCCGTTCGGTGAGGTCCAGCACGAGGGCCGGATGCGCCCGGCGGACGAACTGCGCGCCGCGTTCGGCGCCCTGGCCGGCGACCGCGACCGGTTGTACTTCAGCTGCGGATCCGGGGTCACCGCCTGCGTCCTGGCCCTGGCGGCGGAGCTGGCCGGATACCCCGGTCCGGCGGTGTACGACGGCTCCTGGAGTGAGTGGGGGCTGCCCTCGCAGGGGCGCCCCGTCGTGACGGGACCGGGGAGCGGCTGAGCGGCGGGACCGGGGAGCGGCTGGGACGGAGGCGCGGGGCGCGCCCCCGGAGCCGCCGCGGTGCGCCCTCCGGCACACTGTAGGTTCCGGCGAGCCGTGTCCTCTGGAGCTGCAGTGACCTGCACTTTCAGGCCGGATTCCGCGGTCGTGTCAGTGACACAGTCCCGCTTTCGTGTCATTTTCCTCAGCGAACGGAAGAGCCAACAGCCGCTCACTGATGGCAACTCCAGTCGGCGGACCTCAGCCCGTGACGCCGCAGCCGCTGGTCATTGACCTGAACCTCTAGATGGGGCCAGGCTGTGGCCAGGCGCGAAAGATCGCCATCCTCCGGCAGGGGCACCGAACCCAGCGACTCGTCCGGCTTGAAATGGGCCAGCGTCCCGGTCGTGCCATCGACCTCGACGGGTTCAAGGTCACTGACGGGAACGCCGTGTTCGTAGCGCTGGGTCCAGGCCCCATTGAGGCGACGGTTGGTGTGGACTAGGTGTTCTGTCCACGGAGGTTGGTGACAGCAATCACGGCTGGGTGATCTTGAACGAGTGAGGGCCT
>CBRG010000422.1 GCA_000470535.1 Streptomyces sp. AW19M42 | reverse complement strand
CCCGCTCCGGCGTTTGGACACTCTGCGGAGCCGTGTTCGGGACCGGACGGCTCACACCGTCCAGGAGTTGGCCGGAAATGTTCGGACCAGCCGCTGCTCCGGCACGGCGTCGCCCGGAAGCTGCCGTACGCGCGCCGGACCCCTGGGGGCGTTCCTACTGACCCCGGGTCGGCATCTCGAACCAGACGACCTTGCCCGTCGACAGGCGCGTCGCACCCCACCGCCGGGCCAGCCGGTTCACCAGGAACAGACCGCGACCGCCCTCGTCCATGTCCCGGGCGCGGCGCTGGCGGGGCAGCTGCGGGGAGTCGTCACCGACCTCGCAGCGCAGGATGTCGGTCCGCAGCAGCCGCAGCGTCACCGGCCGCTCCGCGTACCGCACGGCATTGGTCACCACCTCACTGACCAGCAGCTCCACCGAGTCGGAGAGATCCTCCAGACCCCAGCGGCTGAGCGCGCGGCGGGCCAGCCTGCGGGCCCGGCCCGGGGCGGAGTCCTCCGGCTCCAGGAACCAGTACGCGACGTCGCTCGGCGCGATCCCGTCGAAGCGGGCGGCCAGCAGCGCGATGTCGTCGTCCCGGTCGCCGGGGCCGAGCATGTCCAGCACGTCGTCGCAGAGGGCCTCCAGCGGCGGCGAGTGGTCGGGCCCGGTCAGCCGGGCGGTGGTGGCCAGCCGCTCGCGCAACTGCTCGATGCCCGTCCACACGTCCCGCAGCCGCGACTCCACCAGGCCGTCGGTGTAGAGGAGCAGGGTGGCGCCCGCGGGCGCGTCCAGTTCGACGGCCTCGAAGTCCACTCCGCCGACGCCGATCGGCGCCCCCGGCGGTACCCGCAGCACCTCGGCGCGGCCGCCGAGGTGGAGCAGCACGGGCGGCGGGTGGCCGGCGTTGGCGATGGTGATGCGGTGCGCGACGGGGTCGTACACCGCGTACAGGCAGGTCGCCATGCGGTCGCTGCCGAGCCGCTGTGCCTGCTCGTCGAGGTGGTGCAGCACCTCTTGCGGCGGCAGGTCGAGCCCGGCCAGGGTCTGCGCGGTGGTGCGCAGCTGGCCCATGATCGCGGCGGAGGTCATGGAGTGGCCCATGACGTCGCCCACGACCAGGGCGACCCGGCTGCCGGGCAGCGGGATCGCGTCGTACCAGTCGCCGCCGACCCGGGCCGTCTCCGCGGCCGGCAGATAGCGGGAGGCGAGCCGGACCCCGGTGGGCTGCGGCAGTGAGTCGGGCAGCATGGTGCGCTGGAGCTCGTCCGCGATGTAGGCCTCGCGCCCGTACAGCACGGCCTTGTCGATGCCCAGCGCGGTGTGCGTCGCCAGCTGGGCCGCGACCAGCAGGTCGTTGGCCTCGAACGGCGGGCGCTCGGTGCCGCGCAGGAAGACCGCCGCGCCGATCACCCGGCGCCGGCCGCGCAGCGGGGCCAGGATCGCCCGGTGCCCGGACGGCACGGTGCGGCCGGCGCCGAGCAGCTCGGGCAGGGCGGCACGGGCCGCGGCGGAGTCACCGAAGACCGGCCGCACCCCGCGCAGCACCTCGGCCAGCGCACCGCCGGGCTGGACCTCGCACAGTTCGGCGGCGGGCGTCAGATCGGTCTGCGGGTCGATGGCGGCCGGCCGGAGCCGCTCGCTCTCAGGCAGCCCGTCGGGGAGCTCGTCGCTCAGCCGCAGCCGGTCGGAGCGGCGCAGCCGCAGCACGAACGGGTGGACGGGGCGCTCGTCGCCGACCGGCAGCGGGTCGCGGAGGTAGACGAGTATGGCGTCGGAGAACGTCGGCACGCTGGCCCGGCACAGACCCAGCACGATCTCGTCCAGGTCTATCCCGCGGGCGATCCGGCGGGTCGCGGCACCCACGAAGCGCAGCCGGTCGCCCTCGCGGCGGGCCGCCGCCTGGGGGTCGGGGCCGGCCGCCGGGACTGTTCCGGCAGCGGCCGGGCCAGGTCCCTTGGCGGGGCCGGGAATCGCCGTGGCTGCGGCGGCGGCCGCCGCCGCGGTATCCCGCTGCCGGGGCCGGGCGCGTTCCTGCGGCCGGGCGGCGAGAGGCTGCCGGCCTTCGTGGGAGGTGGGGTGCTCCGTCACGCTTGGGGTTCCGTCCGTCCGGGCCGGTTGTATGAGGCAATCACCTTGTGGGGCGCTACTGTGCCCCGGCATGAGCGGCAATAACAACGGCTGACACCGCATGCCCCGGAACGCCGGGCCGAAACCGGACGTCCGCGAACGGCGGTGGTGACAACGTTTTCGGCGGTGGAGCGGCGGACACTGAGCACGTCTCCACCCCCTCGTAGTGGCTCATGCGCTTCGGGCAACTCGTGCGACTCATACGACTGATGCGGTCATGAAACGTGCAACCAGTGCGATGACTCGATGATTTACGGTCAGCTCGTGTGCGACGCCCGGGGGGTGGCGTGGACCGTCCGTCCGCGGGACGATCCTACGTTTGCCCTCCCCTGGGGTGCGTCAAGGGTCTCACGACGGCATGGCGGAGGGGGTACGGTCCCAGTCATCCGGAAGCCGGTCCCAGTCGTCCGGAAGCGCGGGTACCCGCCATTGCGGATCGGGCCGCCAGTTCTCCCAGCCGTCCCGGAACGGCGCCCCCCAGTCGTGGATCACCCCGACCGCCGCGCGCCCCGCCTCCCGCACCCGCCGGGCGGTCGCGGGGGTCATCAGGCCGACCCGCTGGGCCTGGGCGAACTCGTCCTCGTCGCGCCAGAGCCAGCTGCGGTCCGGGTAGACCGAGATGTCCAGGAAGTGGTCCTCGGAGTCGATGCCCCCGGCCCAGCGGGTACGCGGCTCCTCCAGGTTCACGTACCAGCTGCGGAACTCCCAGCCGCGCTCCCAGAACAGCCAGACCGACCACGGCTCGCCGGGCCGGGCCAGCTTCAGCACCCCGTTGCCCAGCCAGGGCGTACGGGCGGTGGTGCGCGGCGAGGTGTACCGGGTGGCGAGCGGCTCGGCGTGCACGTCGGTGCCGTCCGCCAGCACCGGCTTCACGCACTCGGTGCCGGGCGCCACCCAGACGGCGAGCAGGTCCTCGGTGTCCTGGGCGACGGTGACGGGCCGGCAGATGTGCACCGGGTTCTGTGCCCCGCCGGGCGCGGGACCGTGCCGCAGCGGTCCGTTGCCGCGGTAGCGCCACAGGATCTGATCACCCGGCGCCCAGCGCTCGGTCTCTCCCGTACCTGTCATGGAGGGATCTTAGTGAGAGTGCCGCCCCGCCGCAGCGACGCGCGTCACGGGCGGGTCATCCGCAGTACGTCCAGCGCCTCGTCCAGCTGCTCCACGGTGAGGTCCCCGCGCTCGACGTAACCCGAGGCCAGCACCACCTCGCGGATCGTCTTCCGCTCGGCCAGGGACTTCTTGGCGACCTTCGCCGCCTCCTCGTACCCGATGTACTTGTTCAGCGGGGTGACGACGGACGGCGAGGACTCCGCGTACTCCCTGGCCCGCTCCACGTTCGCGGTGATCCCGTCGACCGTGCGGTCCGCGAGCAGCCGGGAGACGTTGGCGAGCAGGCGTACGGACTCCAGCAGGTTCTTCGCGATGACCGGGAGCATCACGTTCAGCTCGAAGTTGCCCGCGGCTCCCGCGGCGGCGACCGTCGCGTCGTTCCCCGTCACCTGGGCGGCGACCATCAGTACGGCCTCGGGAATGACCGGATTGACCTTCCCCGGCATGATCGACGAGCCCGGCTGGAGGTCGGGGAGGTTGATCTCGGCCAGTCCGGTGCGCGGTCCCGAGGCCATCCAGCGCAGGTCGTTGGAGATCTTGGTGAGCGAGACCGCCACGGTACGGAGCTGGCCGGAGGTCTCCACGAGACCGTCCCGCGCGCCCTGCGCCTCGAAGTGGTCCCGGGCCTCGGTGAGCGGCAACCCGGTGACGCGGGCCACCTCCGCGATCACCGCGGCCGGGAAGCCGGGCGGGGTGTTGATGCCGGTGCCGACCGCCGTGCCGCCCAGCGGAAGCTCCGCGAGTCGGGGGAGTGAGGCGTACAGCCGCTCGATGCCGTAGCGGATCTGCGCGGCGTACCCGCCGAACTCCTGGCCCAGGGTGACCGGCGTCGCGTCCATCAGGTGCGTGCGGCCCGACTTCACGACCGCCGCGAACTCGGCGGACTTGCGCTCCAGGGCGGCCGCGAGGTGGTCCAGGGCGGGGATCAGCTCGCCGGTCACCGCACCCGTCGCGGCGATGTGGATGGAGGACGGGAAGACGTCGTTGGAGGACTGCGAGGCGTTGACGTGGTCGTTGGGGTGGACCTCACGGCCGAGGCGCTCGGTGGCGAGGGTGGCCAGCACCTCGTTGGTGTTCATGTTCGACGAGGTGCCGGAGCCGGTCTGGAAGACGTCGATCGGGAAGTGCGCGTCCCAGCGGCCTCCGGCGCCCTCGGCCGCCGCGTCCTGGATGGCCCGCGCGATCTCCGGGTCGAGCACCTCCAGCTCGGCGTTCACCTTGGCGGCGGCGCCCTTGATGCGGGCGAGCGCCTCGATGTGGGCCCGCTCCAGGCGCTGTCCGGAGATCGGGAAGTTCTCCACGGCCCGCTGTGTCTGGGCCCGCCACTTGGCGTCCGCGGGCACCTTCACCTCGCCCATCGAGTCGTGCTCGATGCGGTAGCCCTCGCTGTCCGCCGCGCTCTTTCCCTCGTTCGTCATCGTTCAACCTCCTGAAAAAGATGAGCACTTGTCTTGTTCTGCGTATTCCCAAGTTGCCTACCGACCAGTAAATACCGTGGGTAACAACAATCTCGGGAGGCGCGATGAGGCGCACAAGGTTCAGACTCCGATGTACCGTCGCGGCCGTCGCCGCCACGGCCGCGGCACTGGGCGCAATGACCGCGGCCGCCGGTCCGGCGAGCGCGGCGCGGTCCGCCACCACCACTACCGCGTCCACCGCGCTGCCGCCCGAGCTGGAGGCCATCCGCGCCGCCGAGGCCACCCGGCTGTACGGCGACCCGGCCGAGCGCCCGCTCGCGGAGCGCAGGACCGGGCTGATCTCGCTCGGTGACAGCGAGATCGCGGGCGAGGGCGTCGGCACGTACGAGGCGGGCACCAACGGCCCCGACAACTGGTGCCACCGCTCGCCCGACTCCGCCATCCACCGCACCGGTATCCCCGCCGACGTCACGTACAACGTCTCCTGCTCCGGCGCGTACACCGGGAACATCGTCATCGGCGGTTCGAAGCAGTACTCCGACGAGCTGGTGCAGAGCGACAACCTCGCCATCAAGGCGCGCAACACCCGCATCAAGATGGTCCTACTGGTGGCGGGTGCCAATGACGACCTCCAGTTCGGTCCGGTCATGACGGACTGCGTCGAGCGCTGGGTCCTCCTCCAGGGCACCTGCGAGCCCGAGTACGACGGCGGCTGGCAGGCCCGCGTCGACGCACTCGTCCCCAAGGTCGAGAGGACGGTGCGCGACCTGCGCACCGTCATGTCGGACGCCGGGTACGCCGACGGCGACTACAAGCTCGTCGTCATGGGCTACCCGAGCCCGATCGGACCCGACTTCCACGACAACCCGAACTTCCCCGGCAAGCTTCCCGGCGGTTGCGCCGGATACGACTCCGACGCCGCCTGGGGCCGCAACACCGCCGTTCCCGCCTTCGAGCGCGGTATGCGCGAGGCGGCCGCCGAGACCGGAGCCGTCTACCTCGACAACTCCCGGCTCTTCCACGGCCACGAGGTGTGCAGCGAGTCCACCTGGGCCCGCGGCCTCTTCATCGACCTGTCGCACTTCCCGCCGGACTCGAACTCCGTCCGGCAGTCCTTCCACCCCAACGCCGCAGGCCACGGCGCCTTCGCCTCCTGCCTGACCCAGATCTACGACTCCGGCCTGCGCGAGGCGAGCTGCGCCGATCCGGCGAGCACCGGCACCCCCGTGCTGCAGGCCGCTGCCTGGGACGACGTCTTCAAGCCGCTGACCAACGAGTCCACCGGCACCTGTCTGGACGTCCCCGCCTCGGTCACCCGTGACAACACCGGAGTGACCGGCTGGGAGTGCCACGGCGGCCGCAACCAGGGCTGGTGGTACGACTCCGGCACGAAGACCGTCCGTACGCAACTGAGCCACGACCGCTGCCTGGACGTACCGGGCGCCGGCTACAAGGCGGGCGCCGCCCTCATCCTCTACAACTGCTCGGGCGCGGCCAACCAGCGGTTCGTCCGGCAGTCGGGCACCCTGAGCCCGGCCGCTGCCACGGGGCTGTGCGCGACCCTGGCGGGCGCCCACGACCCGCTGAGGCTCCAGCCCTGCGACGGGAGCGCGGGCCAGCGCTTCGCGTAGACCGAAGTCCGGAGGTGCGGGGAGGGGCGGCACGCGGCCCCTCCCCGCACCCCCGGGTCAGCCCGACGTCACGAACGCGCCCAGGATCGCAGCCAGGTGGCCCGGGTCCTGTGCCCCGCACAGCTCGCGCGCCGAGTGCATCGAAAGACCCGGTACTCCCACGTCCACGGTCGGGACACCCAGCCGGGCCGCGGTGAGCGGGCCGATCGACGTACCGCACGGCATCGCGTTGTTGGAGACGAACGGCTGCCACGGGGCGCCCGCCCGCTCGCAGGCCGACGCGAACACCGCGATGCCGGTCGAGTCGGTGGCGTAGCGCTGGTTGACGTTGACCTTGACCGTGGGGCCGCTGTTGGGCAGCGGGTGGTGGTCCGGGTCGTGCCGCTCCGCGTAGTTGGGGTGCACGGCGTGCGCCATGTCCGCCGAGAGGCAGAAGGCGCCGGCCAGCGCCCGCGACCAGTCCTCAGGGCTGCCGCCGCGGGCGGTGACCGAACGGCTCAGGACGCGCTCCAGCAGCGGGCTCTGCGCGCCCGTGTCGGAGCCGCTGCCGACCTCCTCGTGGTCGAAGGCCGCCAGGACCGGGATGTACGCGGGCTCCTCTGCCGCCGTCGCCGCACCGGCCAGGGCCGTGACCCCCGCGTGCACAGAGACCAGGTTGTCCAGCCGGGAGGAGACCACGAACTCCTGCTCCGCGCCCAGGTATCCGGGCGGCTGGATGTCGTGGAGCATCAGGTCCCAGCCCAGCACCTCGTCCGGATCGGCCTCCGCCGCCGCGGCGACACGGCGCAGCAGCGCCCCCTCCTCCGCGGCGCCGAGCGACCAGACGGGGGCGATGTGGCGCTGCGGGTCCAGGGCCAGGCCGTCGTTGACGGACCGGTCCAGGTGGATGGCCAGCTGGGGTACCCGCAGGAGCGGTTCGTCGATCTGGACGAGCCGGGAGTCGGTCGTGCCGCCGGGGCCGCGCAGCGCGAGCCGGCCGGAGATTCCCAGGTCCCGGTCGAGCCAGGTGTTGAGCGGGACGCCGCCGTAGATCTCCACCGCGA
>CBRG010000421.1 GCA_000470535.1 Streptomyces sp. AW19M42 | reverse complement strand
CCCGCCGGTCACGCCTTCGAGACGGTCGCGGAGCGGACGGCGCGGCGGACCGGCCCGATGCGGGCCGCCGCAGGGGCGGAGCCGGACCTTGAGCCGCTGGTCACGGCAGCCCTGGCGGCACGCGACGAACTGGTCGCCGACTCCCCGGAAACCCTGCTGCTCCACGGCAACTTCCGGCAGAGCAAGGTACTTTCGGCCGAGCGCGCGCCCTGGCTGACGGTCGGGCCGGAGCCGCTCGTCGGTGAGCGGGCCTACGATCTGGCGCGGCTGGTGCGGGACCGGGTCGAGGATCTGATCGCCTCCTCCGGAGGCGCGATGACGGCCCGGCGCAGGATCAAGCGGCTCGCGGAGTCGCTGGACGTGGACCGCGAGCGGCTGCACGGCTGGACGCTGTTCCGCGCGGTGGAGTCCGGCACCCGGGCGCTGGCCGCCGGCCGCACCGGGGAGGGCGAGGTCACGCTGGAGTTCGCGGGCTGGCTGTAGAGCCGCCTCCCGCGACGGGAACGGGCCCCGCGCCGAAGGAGATCGGTGCGGGGCCCTTCGCGGTGCTCCGGGGCGGTCAGCCCTGCTCGGTGAGGCGGGCGATCGCCTCGTCCACGGTGAGCTCCTCGCGCTCGCCGGTGCGGCGGTCCTTCAGTTCCAGGACGCCCTCGGCCGAGCGGCGGCCGGCGACCAGGATCTTCGGGACGCCGATCAGCTCGGAGTCGGTGAACTTGACGCCGGGCGAGACGCCCGCGCGGTCGTCGACCAGGACGCGCAGACCGGCCGCGCCCAGCTTCTCCGAGACGTCGAGGGCCAGCTCGGTCTGGAGCGCCTTGCCGGCGGCGACCACGTGCACATCGGCCGGGGCGATCTCACGAGGCCAGCACAGGCCCTTGTCGTCGGCGGTCTGCTCGGCGAGGGCGGCCACCGCGCGGGAGACGCCGATGCCGTACGAGCCCATCGTGACGCGGACGGGCTTGCCCTGCTGGCCGAGGACGTCGAGGGAGAAGATGTCGGCGTACTTGCGGCCCAGCTGGAAGATGTGGCCGATCTCGATGGCGCGGTCCACCCGGAGCCCGGTGCCGCAGTTGGGGCAGGGGTCGCCCGCCTCGACGACGACGACGTCGAGGTAGTCGTCGACCTCGAAGTCGCGGCCCGCTACGACGTTCTTCGCGTGCTTGCCCTCCGTGTTGGCGCCCGTGATCCACGCGGTGCCCGAGGCGATGCGCGGGTCCGCGATGTAGCGGACCTTGTCCAGGCCCTGCGGTCCGACGTAGCCGCGCACCAGGTCCGGGCGGCCGACGAAGTCCTCGGCGGTGACGAGCTCGACGACGGCGGGGGCCAGGTGCTCACCGAGCTTGCCGAGGTCGACCTCCCGGTCGCCGGGCACGCCCACGGCCACGATCTCGCCGTCCACCTTCACCAGGAGGTTCTTCAGGGTGGCGGAGGCGGACACGCCGAGGTGGGCGGCGAGGGTCTCGATGGTCGGGGTGTCGGGGGTGTCCAGCTCCTCGACGGCGCCCACGGCCGAGGCGTCGCCCGGGGTGGCCTTGAAGGTCACGGCCTCGGTGTTGGCCGCGTAGTCGCAGCTGGGGCAGTCGACGAAGGTGTCCTCGCCGGCCGGGGCGGGCGCGAGGAACTCCTCGGAGGCGGAGCCGCCCATGGCGCCGGAGACGGCGGAGACGATGCGGTGGTCGAGGCCGAGCCGCTCGAAGATCCGGATGTAGGCGCCGCGGTGCAGCTGGTACGCCTCCGCCAGACCCTCGTCCGTGGTGTCGAAGGAGTACGAGTCCTTCATCTGGAACTCGCGGCCACGCAGCACTCCGGCGCGGGGGCGGGCCTCGTCGCGGTACTTGGTCTGGATCTGGTAAAGGATCACCGGCAGGTCCTTGTAGGACGAGCACATGTCCTTGACGACCTGGGTGAAGATCTCCTCGTGGGTGGGGCCGAGGAGGTAGTCGGCGCCCTTGCGGTCCTTGAGGCGGAAGAGCAGGTCGCCGTACTCGTCGTAGCGGCCGCTCGCCTCGTACGCCTCCTTGGGCAGCAGCGCGGGGAGCAGCACTTCCTGGCCGCCGATGGCGTCCATCTCCTCACGGACGACGCGGCTGACGTTTTCGAGGACCTTCTTGCCGAGCGGCAGCCAGGACCAGATTCCGGCGGCGGTGCGACGTACGTATCCGGCCCGGACGAGCAGCTTGTGGTTGAGCGTCTCGGCGTCCGCCGGGTCGTCGCGCAGTGTCTTGATCATCAATCGGGACATGCGCTGGACCTGGGCCATGGTGAACTCCTGCTCGGAAGGGTGATGTGCAGGAGGTTAGCCGGGCGGCGGGGGCGGGCGGAAATCGATTCGGTCAGTCACGCGCCCTGCGGAGCAGCGGAAGCGGTGCTCCCATGACCGCGTACGGCTTGGGAGCGCTGGGGAAGAGCACCCGCCGGGCCAGGTCCCGGTAGCCGAGTGAGCGGTACAGACCGCGGGCCGGGCTCTCCGTGTCGATCGCGGAGAGGATGGAGCGGGGCTGGTCCACGGCGTCGGTGATGGTGGTGATCAGGGCGCGGCCGATCCCCCGGTTCTGGAACTCCGGGTGGACGTGGAGTTCGGTGATCACGAAGGAGTCGTCGAGCCAGTGCGCGGAGCCGGTGGCGCGCAGACAGGGCTCGACGACGGTGGACCACCAGTGGCCGCGTTCGTTCGGCATGCCGTAGACGAAGCCGGCGAGCCGGTCGTCGGGGGTCGTGGCGCCCAGCGCGCGGGCGTGGGGGTGGTCGAGGTGTCTGAGGACGATGTGGCGGCGTACTTCGATCTCGTCGGGGCCGAGGCCGAAGGCGACGGCCTGGACGGCGAGCGCCTCGTCCACGCGTGCGGCGAGATCGATCGGTCCGATCCGGACGCTGGGTGTGTGGGGGCCGTCCCCCGAAGCTGCTGCCATGGACAGACCCTACTGTCCGTCGCGGCGGGCGGGGTACGGACGGTGAGGGACGGGGCTGTCCGGGCGGCCGGGTCAGAACAGCACGCTCATGAACGCGCCGACCTCGCGGAAGCCGATCCGGCCGTACGACTTGCGCGCGGGGGTGTTGTAGTCGTTGACGTACAGGCTGACGATCGGCGCGACCTCGGTCAGCGCGTGGCGCAGGACGGCCGCCATGCCGGTCTCGGAGTAGCCGCGGCCACGGAATTCGGGGGCCACCCAGACCCCCTGGATCTGGCAGGCCTGTGGGGTGATGGCACCGATCTCGGCCTTGAATACGACCTTGCCGTCCTCGATCCGGGCGAAGGAGCGGCCGGCGGCGATGAGCTCCGCGACGCGGGCCTGGTAGAGGAGTCCGCCGTCGCCGGCGAGCGGGGAGATGCCGACCTCCTCGGTGAACATGGCCACGCAGGCGGGCATCAGGATGTCCATCTCGTCCTTGCGGACGCGGCGGACCAGCCGGTCGGGCTCCACCTCTGCGGCGGGGCTGTCCGCGACCATGAGCGGCTGGTTGGCCCGGACCTCGCGGGCGGGGCCCCAGCCCGGTTCGAGCAGCCGCCAGAGCTGGGCGGTCGGCTCTGCGGGGCCGACGATCGAGGAACAGCGGCGGCCCGACCTGCGGGCCCGGTCCGCGAAGGCCCTGACGGCTTCTGGGCCGGCGCAGATGGGGACGAGGTTGGCCCCGGAGTAACAGAGGGAGCGCAGCCGCCCGTTGGCGTACCAGCCCCACATCTCGCCGCCGAGGCGCCATGGGTCGAGGCCCGCGATCTGGACCCGGGAGGTCACGAAGGCGTTGGCTACGGGTTCGCTCTCCAGCACCGCGAGGGCGGCGCCGAGGTCGCTGGGTTCGAGGACCCGAGTGGTGGTCTGCGTCAACACGAGGGGGCCTCACCATGCGGTCTGCTGATTTCCGCACTGTACCGAAAGAGCCCGTTGGGCGCCGCTCGTGGCCGTGAACGGCTTCTGCGGAAGGTGGTGAGCCTGCTCACGGGCAGCGCCCCGCGGACGTTCTCCGGCGGGGCGCTGTCGCGAGTTTCATGAGGTCGGCGGGGTTCAGCTGATGGAGACCTCGGGCTCGCCGGAGGCGATGCCGTCCTTCTCCATCTGTTCGGCGATCTTGAGGGCTTCCTCGATGAGGGTCTCGACGATCTTCGACTCGGGCACCGTCTTGATGATCTCGCCCTTGACGAAGATCTGGCCCTTGCCGTTGCCGGAGGCGACGCCGAGGTCGGCCTCGCGGGCCTCGCCGGGGCCGTTGACGACACAGCCCATCACGGCGACCCGCAGCGGCACCTCCATGCCGTCCAGACCGGCGCTGACCTGGTCCGCGAGCTTGTACACGTCTACCTGGGCGCGACCGCACGACGGGCAGGACACGATCTCCAGCCGGCGCTGCTTCAGGTTCAGCGACTCCAGGATCTGGAGCCCGACCTTGACCTCCTCGGCCGGCGGCGCGGACAGCGAGACGCGGATCGTGTCACCGATGCCCTCGCTCAGCAGCGCGCCGAAGGCGACGGCCGACTTGATGGTGCCCTGGAACGCCGGTCCGGCCTCGGTGACGCCGAGGTGGAGCGGGTAGTCGCTCTGCGCGGCGAGCTGGCGGTAGGCGTTGACCATCACGACCGGGTCGTTGTGCTTGACCGAGATCTTGATGTCGCGGAATCCGTGCTCCTCGAAGAGGGACGCCTCCCACAGGGCCGACTCGACCAGTGCCTCGGGGGTCGCCTTGCCGTACTTCTTCAGCAGCCGCGCGTCGAGCGAACCGGCGTTCACCCCGATCCGGATCGGGGTCCCCGCGTCCTTGGCGGCCCGCGCGATCTCCTTCACCTTGTCGTCGAACTGCTTGATGTTGCCCGGGTTCACCCGCACCGCCGCGCAGCCGGCGTCGATCGCCGCGAACACGTACTTCGGCTGGAAGTGGATGTCCGCGATCACCGGGATCTGCGACTTCGACGCGATCGTCCTGAGCGCGTCCGCGTCGTCCTGGGTCGGGCACGCCACCCGCACGATCTGACAGCCCGACGCCGTCAGCTCCGCGATCTGCTGCAGCGTCGCGCCGATGTCGGACGTACGTGTCGTCGTCATCGACTGCACCGAAACCGGCGCGTCCCCGCCGACCGCCACCGACCCGACCTGGATCTTGCGGCTGACCCGCCGTACGGCGAGCTGGGTCGGAACGGTAGGCATTCCGAGAGAAATCGCAGTCATGCGGTGAGCATCCCCAAGGTTTGGATCAACGTCCCGAGATCGGCGGGCTCCGACCTTCGAGGTTACGGCACCGACGGACGACCTGAGGCACACGGCGTCCGGCGTCCGCACAAAATGTGGGCCACCGGACGCGTCACGCGCATCCGCCCTCACCCGGGGTACATCGGGTGCGTCCGCCGTTCCGGTCAGGTGATCTTGACGGGATTGACGACGTCGGCCACCAGCACGAGCAGCGTGAAGCAGATGAACACCCCGGCGACCACGTAGGCGACGGGCATCAGCTTGGCGACGTCGAAGGGGCCCGGGTCGGGTCGCTTGAAGACGCGGGCCGCGTTCCGGCGGAGGGCCTCCCACAGGGCTCCCGCGATGTGACCGCCGTCCAGCGGCAGCAGCGGCAGCATGTTGAAGAGGAACAGCGAGAGGTTGAAGCCGGCCAGCAGGAACAGCATCATCGCGATCTGGTTCTGCGCCGGAACGTCCAGCGTCATCACCTCACCGCCGATCCTGGCCGCGCCGACGACACCGACCGGGGAGTCGTCCGCGCGCTCGCCGCCGTCGAAGGCCGCGTTCCAGAGTGCGGGGATCTTGGACGGCAGGGCGACGATCGAGTCGACGCCGTTCTCGAACATGTCGCCCATGCGGACGACCGAGTCACCGAAGGAGAGCGGGATGATCTCCGTCTGCGCGGCGAATCCGAGGTAGCCGGCGGAAACGAACTTCCCGGCGATCACCTCGCCGTCGGAGTCCTTCTTCGCCACCGCGTTCTTCTTGAGCACGGCGTGCAGGGTCTGCTCCTGGCCGTCCCGCTGGACCGTGATGGTGGCGGGGCCGATCGTGTCGCGGATCTTGTCGGAGAGCACGGACCACTCGTCGATCCGCTGGCCGTTGAACGCGACGATCTTGTCGCCCTCCCGGAGTCCGGCCGCCTGGGCGGGCGAGACCGGGTCGGACGACTTGCACGTCTCGCGCTTCTCGCTCTGGGAGATCACGCACTTCTGGACGCCGGCGACCTCGGTCGTCTGGGTCTGGAAACCGAAGGTCATGGCCACGCCGAGGAAGATCGCGACGGCCAGGATCAGGTTCATGAACGGGCCGGCGAACATGACGATCACGCGCTTCCACGGCTTGCGCGTGTAGAAGAGGCGCTTCTCGTCGCCCGGCTCCAGCTCCTCGAAGGCGGCCGATCTGGCGTCCTCGATCATGCCGCGCCACGGCGACGTGGAGCGCGCCTCGATCCGGCCGTCGGGCCCCGGCGGGAACATCCCGATCATGCGGATGTAGCCGCCCGCCGGGATGGCCTTGAACCCGTACTCCGTGTCGCCCTTTTTGCGCGACCAGATCGTCGGGCCGAAGCCGACCATGTACTGGGGTACGCGGATGCCGAAGAGCTTCGCGGTCGAGAGGTGTCCCAGCTCGTGCCAGGCGATGGAGAAGAGCAGCCCGACGACGAAGACGGCGATACCCAGAACGGTCAACAGGACCGACGTCATACTCATGCGCGCGCCTCCGCTGCGGCCTCGGCCGAGAGTTCCCGGGCCCGGGTCCGTGCCCAGGCCTCCGCTTCAAGGACGTCCGCGAGGGTCAGTGAAGTTCCCCTCGGGGGCGTTCCGTGTTCGGTCACCACCGCGGTGACGGTGTCCATGATGCCGTTGAACGCGAGGCGTCCGGACAGGAACGCGTCCACGCACTCCTCGTTGGCCGCGTTGAACACCGCCGGTGCGGTGCCGCCCAGCGTGCCCACGTGCCGGGCGAGGCCGACGGAAGGGAACGCCTCGGTGTCCAGCGGGAAGAACTCCCAGGACGAGGCCTCCGACCAGTCGAAGGCGGGGGCGGCGTCCGGGACGCGCTGCGGCCAGCCGAGGCCGATGGCGATCGGTCCGCCCATGTCGGGCGGGGTGGCCTGGGCGAGGGTCGAGCCGTCGGTGAACTCCACCATGGAGTGGACGTAGGACTGGGGGTGGACCACGACCTCGATCCGGTCGAAGGGGATGTCGTAGAGGAGGTGCGCCTCGATGACCTCAAGCCCCTTGTTGACCAGGGTCGCGGAGTTGATCGTGATGACCGGGCCCATGGCCCAGGTCGGGTGCGCGAGCGCCTGCTCCCTCGTGACGTCCGCCAGCTCGCTCCTGGTGCGGCCGCGGAACGGGCCGCCGGACGCGGTGACCACGAGCTTGCGCACATCGTCGCGCTTGCCGGCCGCCAGCGCCTGGAAGAGGGCGGCGTGCTCGGAGTCGACCGGGATGATCTGGCCCGGCGCGGCCACCGCCTTGACCAGCGGACCGCCGACGATCAGCGACTCCTTGTTGGCGAGGGCCAGGGTGCGGCCCGCCCTGAGCGCGGCCAGCGTGGGCGCCAGGCCGATCGATCCGGTGATCCCGTTGAGTACGGTGTGGCAGTCACTGGCGGCCAGCTCGGTGGCCGCGTCCGGCCCGGCGAGGATCTCCGGGAGCTGTTCCGCGGTTCCGTACTCCTGCCGCAGCGCCTCGCGCAGGGCGGGGACCGCTTCGGGAGCGGCGACCGCGACCGCGCGCACCCGCAGGCGGCGGGCCTGTGCGGCGAGGAGGGCGATCCGGCCGCCCGCCGCTGACAGCGCGGTGACACGGAAGCGGTCGGGATTGCGCAGCACCAGGTCGATGGCCTGGGTGCCGATGGACCCGGTGGAGCCGAGGATGACGAGATCCCGGCGGCCTTCCACGGCGTCGAAGACGAGGTGCGGGTCTGCTAGGGGGGCAGGGCTGTCGCTCATGCCCCCCATTGTTGCCGCATCCGCCGGGTGCGTGGGCACAACGTCCCTCGTACCGTAACCGCCTGTCCCCATTCGCCGGCTCCCGTCGCCCGTCGCGCTCCGGTCGTGCCGCGTGCCGTCGGCTCTCAGAAATGCGTGGTCACGCCGAACTCCGCGCGCAGCCGGGCCATGTCGTGGAGGTCGGCCGGGCCGGGGTCGTACCCCTGGTGGAAATCGATCTGCTGCCGCACCGAGATACAGTGCACCCGCGTCCCCCCGATGGTGCCGGTGACGAAGCACTGCGCCGGGTAGTGGAAGGGCTCCTGCGGGTCGAGCGACGACTGGAGCGCCGAGCCGTCGGGGGCGAACCGCAGGGGGTGCAGGTCGATTTCGAGCCCGGAGGGACGGCTGACGACGAACCGGGCGGGGCGCCAGTCGAGGGTCTGCGCGTATCCGGCCGCCGTCAGGGCGGCGAGGAGGGCGGGTTCCTGTTCTTCGCGGTGCAGCAGGTCGAGGTCCCGGTGGGCGCGGGTCTCGGCGCCGATCAGGGCGTCGATCCCCCAGCCACCGGCGATCACCACATCCGTACCGGCCTCACGCAGCACGGACAGGACGGACAGCACGTCGGCTGCGGACATCATGCCCGGGAGCCTATCCGCGTCCCCTCGTCGGTTCACGCCTTTTCCTTCATACCCCTTTCGCCACGCGATGCCCTTTTCATCACGCGCTCAGGCCATGAACTCCCTGTCATCAACTCCCTGTCATGAAATCCCTGTCAAGTGCTTCGCGAACGCGGCGAACTCCTCGTGGAAGCGGGGGTACGTCTTGCGTACGCAGCCGGGGTCGTCGTAGCCGATGCCCGGAGTGCGCAGGCCGGCGACGGCGAAGGACATGACGATGCGGTGGTCGCCGTGGGTGGCGATCTCGGCGGGGCGCGGGGTGCCGGGCCGGATCTCGATCCAGTCGGGGCCGGTCGCGACGGTGATACCCATCCGCCGCAGGTTCCCGGCACACGCCTCCAGCCGGTCGCACTCCTTTACCCGGGTGTTGCCGACGTCCTCGATGCGTACCGGCCCGGAGGCGTACGGGGCAATCGCCGCCAGCGTCGGCATGGTGTCGGAGATGTCACGCATGTTGACGGTGAGGCCGTGGAGCTTTCCGGTGGAGCGGACCGTGGTGGATTCGGCGGTGGTGCGTACCTCCGCGCCCATCCTTCGCAGTACGCCGACGAACCCCAGATCCCCCTGGAGGGCGTCCGTGCCGAGTCCGGGCACGGTGACCTCCCCGCCCGTGAGGGCCGCGGCGGCGAAGAAGTAGCTCGCGGTGGAGGCGTCCGGCTCGACCGCGTAGGTGGTGGCCCGGTAGCCGCCGCGCGGCACCGTGAAGACGTTGCCGCCGGGGCCGCCCCGGGTGACCTCGACGCCGAAGCTGCGCATCATCGCCAGGGTGATCTCGATGTAGGGCGCGGAGACCAGTTCCGTGACGGTGATCCGGAGTCCGGTCTCCGTCAGCGGCCCGAGCATCAGGAGCGCGGTGAGGTACTGGCTGGACTGCCCGGCGTCCAGGGTCAGTTCGCCGCCCTTGATGCCGGCGGCCCTGATCCTCAGCGGGTGGTGGCCCTCGGCCGCCTCGTGGTGGAGGTCGACGCCGAGGAAGCGCAGTGCCTCGGTGAGCGGGGCGAGGGGGCGGCGGCGCATCTGGGCGGAGGCGTCGAAGCGGTAGCTGCCGCTCGCACCGGCTGCGGCGAGGGTGGGCAGGAAGCGGGCCGTGGTCGCTCCGTCGCGGCAGTAGATGTCGGCGTCGGTGGCGGCGGGTCCGGAGGGGCGGCCCTCGATCCGCCAGCGGTCCGCTTCCTGGACCACCCGGTAGCCGAGACTGGTGAGCCCTTGTGCGAAGCCTTCGGTGTCGTCCGAGCTCAGCGGACGTATGAGGGTGCTGGTGCCGTTCGCGGCGGCGGCCAGGAACAGGGCGCGCGCGGTGACGGACTTGGAACCGGGGACGTGGATGACGGTCACGGGACCCCATCCTGCCCCGCCGCACGCGGCGGCGGCCCGGCGCGTCCATTGGGTGGACGCGCCCGGCCGCCCCGGGCGTCAGCGGCTCAGCGGATGGGCCGGTGCACGTTGTCCCGGGTGGAGGGGCCGGGGGTGGCGTCGGCGATCCACGGGCCTTCGCCGCTCGGGTCGATGATGCCCTCCTCCAGCCAGGTGTACGTGCCCGACAGGACGCCTTCGACGACGCGCCGGTCCAGGTCGTCGGTGTTGGACCACAGCCGGGTGAAGAGTTCCTCGACCCGGACGCGGGACTGGTGGCAGAAGGCGTCCGCGAGCTGGTAGGCCTCGCGGCCGTGGTCGTCGCCGGTGCGCAGGAGTTCGGCCCGGACGCAGGCGGCGCTCATCGCGAAGAGTTCCGCGCCGATGTCGACGATCCGGCCGAGGAAGCCCTGCTTGGTCTCCATCCGGCCCTGCCAGCGCGACATGGCGTAGAAGGTGGAGCGCGCCAGCTTGCGGGAGGAGCGTTCGACGTAACGCAGGTGGCCGGACAGGTCCGCATGGCCGGCCGGGTTGAACTCCGCGTAGGTGCCCGGGAGCTGCCCGGGTCCCGCGACGAGCTTGGGCAGCCAGCGGGCGTAGAAGCCGGCGGCGTTGGCGCCCGCCTTCGCCTTGGCGGAGAACGGCTTGTCGGGGTCGATGATGTCCCCGGCGACCTTCAGGTGGGCGTCGACCGCCTCACGGGCGATCAGCAGGTGCATGATCTCCGTCGAGCCCTCGAAGATCCGGTTGATGCGCATGTCCCGGAGCATCTGCTCGGCGGGGACGGCCCGTTCACCGCGGGCGGCGAGGGACTCCGCCGTCTCGAAGCCGCGGCCGCCGCGGATCTGGACGAGCTCGTCGGCCATCAGACAGCCCATCTCGGAGCCCAGCAGCTTGGCGAGCGCGGCTTCGATCCGGATGTCGTTGCGGTTCTCGTCGGCCATCTGGGAGGCGAGGTCGACGACCGCTTCGAGGGCGAAGGTGGTCGCGGCGATGAAGGAGATCTTCGAGCCGACCGCCTCGTGCCGGGCGACCGGCCTGCCCCACTGCTCGCGGACCGCCGACCACTCGCGGGCGATCTTCAGGCACCACTTCCCGGAGCCGACGCACATCGCGGGCAGCGACAGCCGTCCGGTGTTCAGGGTGGTGAGCGCGATCTTGAGCCCGGCGCCCTCCGGTCCGATGCGGTTCGCCGCGGGCACACGGACCTGGTGGAAGCGGGTGACGCCGTTCTCCAGGCCGCGCAGCCCCATGAAGGCGTTGCGGTTCTCCACGGTGATGCCCGGGGAGTCCGCCTCGACCACGAAGGCGGTGATGCCGCCCTTGTGGCCCTCGGACTTCGGGATCCGGGCCATGACGACGAGCAGGTCCGCGACGACCCCGTTGGTCGTCCACAGCTTCACCCCGTCGAGCACGTAGTCGGAGCCGTCCGGTACGGCGGAGGTGGCGAGGCGGGCCGGGTCGGAGCCGACGTCCGGTTCGGTCAGGAGGAACGCCGAGATGTCGGTACGGGCCAGCCGGGGCAGGAAGGTGTCCTTCTGCTCCTGGCTGCCGAAGATCTTCAGCGGCTGGGGCACGCCGATCGACTGGTGGGCGGAGAGCAGGGCGCCGATCGCCGGGCTGGCGGAGCCGACCAGGGCGAGGGCCTTGTTGTAGTACACCTGGGTCAGGCCCAGACCGCCGTACTTCACGTCGATCTTCATGCCCAGCGCGCCGAGTTCCTTGAGGCCGTTGACCACCTCGTCGGGGATCTTGGCCTCGCGCTCGATCAGGGCGCCGTCGACCCTGCTGTCGCAGAACTCGCGCAGCCGGGCGAGGAACTCCTCGCCGCGCCGGACGTCCTCGCCGGCCGGCAGCGGATGCGGATGGATCAGGTCCAGGCGGAAGCGGCCCAGGAAGAGTTCCTTGGCGAAACTGGGTTTGTGCCAGTCCCGTTCACGCGCGTCCTCTGCCACCTGGCGCGCCTCGCGCTCGGAGACCTTGGGGGTGTGCTGTCGCGCGGAGGGCCGTTGTGCGGATGGTGCGGACATGAGGAGCTCACCTCGCCGCTTCGTCGGGGGTCTTCTACTCGTCCGTATGTACCCGATTCCGGCCGGTGCCACCATCGCCGGGACGCCGATCGGGTCGCCCGCCACTCCAGTGACCGGCCCGGCTCGCGGAAACGGAAACGGCCGGAGCCCCCGCACAGTGGGCTCCGGCCGTTCGCCCCGCGGGGCCAGGGACACGGCCTAGAGGGCGAGACCGGTCAGGACCAGGACCCGCTCGTAGGTGTAGTCGTCCATCGCGTACCGGACCCCCTCGCGGCCGATGCCGGACTGCTTGGTGCCGCCGTACGGCATCTGGTCCGCGCGGTACGAGGGGACGTCGCCGATGATCACGCCGCCGACCTCCAGCGCGCGGTGGGCGCGGAAGGCGGTCTGCAGGTCGTGGGTGAAGACGCCCGCCTGGAGGCCGTACTTGGAGGAGTTGACGGAGGCGAACGCCTCGGCCTCGCCGTCCACCTTCTGTACCGAGAGCACCGGTCCGAAGACCTCCTCGCAGGAGAGGCTGACACCGTCGGGGAGGTCGGTGAGGACGGTCGGCGCGTAGGTCGCCCCGTCGCGCTCGCCACCGGTGAGCAGCTTGCCGCCGGCCCGTACGGCCTCGTCGACCCAGGACTCGACGCGCTTGGCCGCGTCCTCGTTGACCAGCGGGCCGACGTCGGTGGCGGCGTCGGACGGGTCACCGGTGACCTGGGCCTCCACGGCCGCGACGATCTTCGGGAGCAGCCGGTCGTAGACGGCGGCGTCCGCGATGACGCGCTGTACGGAGATGCAGGACTGGCCGCCCTGGTAGTTGGAGAAGGTCGCGATGCGGGTCGCGGCCCAGTCCAGGTCCGCCTCCGAGGCGTAGTCACCGAGGACGACCGCCGCGCCGTTGCCGCCGAGCTCCAGGGTGCAGTGCTTGCGCGGCACCGAGTCCATGATCGAGTAGCCGACCTGGGCGGAGCCGGTGAACGAGATCACGGGCAGCCGCTCGTCCTGGACGAGGGCGGGCATCCGGTCGTTGGGGACCGTCAGCACGGACCAGGAACCGGCCGGCAGGTCGGTCTCGGCCAGCAGCTCGCCCAGGATCAGCGACGAGATCGGGGTGGCCGGGGCGGGCTTCAGGATGATCGGGGCACCGACGGCGATGGCCGGGGCGACCTTGTGGGCGCTGAGGTTCAGCGGGAAGTTGAACGGTGCGATGCCCAGGACCGTGCCGCGCGGGAAGCGCCGGGTGAGGCCGAGCCGGCCGGTGCCGCCGGCGTCGGTGTCCAGGCGCTGGGCCTCGCCGCCGTTGAAGCGGCGGGCCTCCTCGGAGGCGAACCGGAACACCGAGACGGCACGGCCGACCTCGCCGCGGGCCCACTTGACGGGCTTGCCGTTCTCGGCGGAGATCAGCTGGGCGATCTCCTCGGTGCGCTCGGTGAGCCGGCGGGCGACGTGGTCGAGCGCGGCGGCGCGGACGTGGGCCGGGGTGGCGGCGAACTCGTCGCGCACGGCGTGGGCGGCGGCGACCGCCTCCTCGACCTGGGCCTCGGTGGGCACGCCGACGGTGCCGACGAGGCGGCCGTCCCAGGGGTTGGTGACGTCGAAGCTTTCCTCGCCGGTGGCCTCGCGGCCGGCCAGCCAGAAGGCGTGGGTGGAGGTCATGGAGGTTCCGGCCCTTCGATGTCGTGGGGTGTGCCGTCCCCCACCGTAGGGGCGTGCCGTCCGCCTGGCGTTTGTCCGGCGTGGAGCAGAGGCGCTCCGGGCTGCGCCGGTTTGTCGCAGGTGAACCCGTGTTTCTACGGCGTCGTCGGCGGGCTGGTGACCTTGAGGGCCAGCCAGAGCTCCATCCGGCTGTCCGGATCGTCCAGCGAACGGCCGAGGATCTCCTCCACCCGCCGCATCCGGTAGCGCAGGGTGTGCCGGTGCACCCCCAGGTCCGCCGCGGCGGCGTCCCACTGACCGTGGTGGGAGAGCCAGGCCCGCAGCGAGGCGACCAGGTCGCCGCGGCCCTTGGTGTCGTGTTCGTACAGGGCGCGGAGCATGGCGTCCGCGAAGGCGCGCACCGCGTCGTCGGCGAGCAGCGGGAGCACGGAGCCGGTCGCCAGCTCCTCGTGCTCGACCAGTGCCCTGCCCCTCCTGCGGGCCACCGACAGGGCCTGCTCGGCCTGTTTGTACGCGGCCGAGACGGCGATCGGGCCCGCGGGGGCGGAGAGGCCGACGACCACGAGGCTCTCGTCCGCCGGTTCGTGCGCGGGCCGGTTCTCCTGGGTCTCGGCGTAGGCCGTGCAGGCGGCGACCGCGGTGCCGCCGTCGGCGGCCAGGACGACGAGGCGTTCACCCTCGGGCACCATCAGCACGGTCTCGCCCGACCGGGAGGCCGCGGTCTCCATCGCCTCGGCCAGCTGCGCCGTGGTCGAGGATTCGGACGCCTCCGCGATGAGCAGCCGGAACGGCGCGTCGAGCAGTCCGCCGTAGAGGTCCCCGGCGACGGCGCGGGCGTGGTCGGGCTGGCCGGCGAGCAGCATGCGCAGCACCGCGGCGCCGAGCCGCTGTTCGGCGCCTTGGAG
>CBRG010000420.1 GCA_000470535.1 Streptomyces sp. AW19M42 | reverse complement strand
CCCGCCGGTGGACGCCGCCGGCCGCCACGGTCAGTGGCTGAGCGACGTCCCCCGCGCGGCGGGTCCGGGAAACGCCTCCGGGGGTGGCGCGTGCCACCCCCAGAGCCCCGGCACGCTCTCAGGTCTGCGGACGGCTGCCGTGGTTCGCGCTGTTCTTGCGGCGGGCCTTCTTCTTGCGACGTCGCTTCGAGGACATAGAAATCTCCTTGATCTTCCGTTCTGTGCCAGTATCCAACGGAATACGGTCCGCTGCGATCGCTGTGCCCCTCCCCACCGAAACGGCGTCAGACATCCGGGTGCCGTCGGCGGCCGGTCAGGAGATGGGCGGCCGCCACTCGAACATGAGGATCGTCGCGTCGTCGCGCAGACCCGTGGAGCCGGAGTCCAGGATCGCGTGGATGAGCCGCCGCAGCGTCTCCGGCGCCAGCTCGCCGGCCGCCGTGGCCCGCACGACGTAGTCGACGAAGCGTTCCTGGCCGAACTCGGTGCCGTTGCGCATGCGGGACTCCGTCGCCCCGTCGGTGTACAGCAGTACGCGGTCCCCGGGCTCCAGCGAGATGCGGTGCACCTGGCGAGTGGTGGGGCTCAGCGCCGACAGCAGGCCCATCGGCGGTTCCGCGTCGCGTTCCATCGCGCCCGGCACCAGTGTCTTCTCCCGGATCAGCAGCGGAGCGGGATGCCCGCAGTTGATCCAGCGCAGCAGTCCGCCGGCCAGGTCCAGCTGCAGCAGCACGCCGGTACAGAACTGGTCGGGCAACCAATCGGACAGTGCCGTATCGACGCTCTCGACGAGTTGCGGCAGGTCGGCACCGGTACGGCGCGCGTTGCGGCAGGTGGCGAGGGAGACGGCCGTGGTGAGACCGGAGGCGAGATTGTGCCCCATGGAATCGAGGATCGCGGCGTGCAGGGTCGTCTCGGTCAGCGCGTGATCGAACGCGTCCCCGCCGATCTCGTATGCGGGCTCCAGCACGGCGGTCGAGACGACCGACGCCGTGCCGATGGTCCGGGGCGGCAGGAACGCCCGCAGCATCTCGGCCGGCAGCTGCATGGGTTCGGTACGGGTGCGCCGCACGAAGCTGTCCTTGTACGAGCGTTTCGAAGTGATCATCATGGCGAGCAGCGAGGCCAGCGTGCGGGCGCGGCGCAGAGTGACCGGATCCAGGCCGGGGGAGTGCACGGCGACGACCCCGAGCCGTTCCGCCCCGTCCAGGAGGGGCAGCCAGGCGATCAGTTCCCCGGCGCCGGAGTCCTCGACCCGCAGGGACTGCGTGCGGTAGGCCCAGCCCGCCAGGGAATCTTCGATGGGGAGCTGCGAGGTGTTGAGGGTCAACGGGACCAGCAGACGCTGCTGGATGTCGGCGAGATAGATCACGGACTGCCGCAGGCCCAGCGCCTCCGAGCATCGCACCGCGGCGGTGGCCAGATCGAGCGTCGAGTTGGCCGGATCGGCGAGGAACTCGCCCAGCAGGCCGTCAGCGGCTTCGGAGGACCACACGTCAGCTCCTTTCGCCGCGATCCGGGACGGCCTCCGTCCCACACACCCGGCGGACGCGGGGCGGTGCGCCGCGTGCACGATTCTGGTGTGACATTCCCCGCGCCGCACGCGCGGCGCCGCTGTTCGGAGCAGCGTGCGCGCCGCTCCCCCCGGCGCCCGGCGCCCGGCGCCCGGCGCCCGGCCGAGGCAGTGGTGCGGGTCGCGGCCGAGGCATACGGGCGCGTGCCCGTCCGCCTCGATCGCCCGTGCGTGTACCGGTCGCGTACCTTGGCGGTGGTTCTCGCGGAGTCCGGCCGCCACCGACCGGGGCAGCCCTGACCAGGGCGGTTCCGGCCACCCGGTCTGGTGGACGAGACCTGGCGGCTGCCGTTCGGGCGGCAGCCGCGACACCTGAGTCGAGATCGGAGCGCACGATGAAGGCAGTCCGTTTCAGCCGGTTCGGAGGCCCGGAGGTCCTGGAGACCGTGGATCTCCCCGATCCGCATCCGGGTCCCGGACAGGTCAGGATCGCCGTGCGCGCGGCCGGAATCAACGCCAGTGACTGGAAGAAGCGCCAGGGGCTG
Organism: Streptomyces sp. AW19M42; assembly: GCA_000470535.1. Classification (GTDB taxonomy): domain Bacteria; phylum Actinomycetota; class Actinomycetes; order Streptomycetales; family Streptomycetaceae; genus Streptomyces. The sequence continues at coordinate 7,139 of CBRG010000420.1, read as the reverse complement.
ATGGATCAGGAGCTCCCGCAGACCATGGGCTACGAGGCGGCGGGCCTCGTCGACGAGCTCGGTGCGGGCGTCACGGACGTGGCCGTCGGGGACCGCGTGTTCGGCTTCTCCGTCGACGGGGCGGCCCAGGCGGAGCTGGCGGTGCTGTCCTCCTTTGCGCCGGTCCCGCCCTCGCTCGGCTTCGCCGCTGCCGCCGCGCTGCCGGCCGCCGTCGAGACGGCCACGCGTGCGCTCGACCAGCTGGGTGTGGGGGAGGGGGCCGCCGGAGCAGGGCGGGGCCGGGAGCCCGGGGACGGCGGCACGCTGCTCATCAGCGGCGCGTCGGGAAGCGTCGGCAGCGCCGCGGTACAGCTCGCCGTGGTGCGCGGCGCACGCGTGATCGGCACCGCCAGTCCGGCGAACCACGCGTATCTCCGCTCGCTGGGGGCCGAGCCGGTCGCCTACGGCGAGGGCCTCGTCGAGCGGGTTCGCGCGCTCGCGCCGGACGGCGTCGACCTCGCGCTCGACGTGGCCGGGAGCGGCGTCCTGCCCGAACTGATCGAGCTGGCGGGCGGATCCGGGCACGTCGTGACGCTCGCGGACTTCGTGGGCGCGCGGGAGCACGGGGTGCGGTTCGCCAGCGGGGACGCCGGACGCGCGCTCCACGCGCTCGGCGGGATCGGCGAGTTGATCGAGTCCGGGCGCTTCGCCCTTCCGGTCGCGGAGACCTTCCCGCTCACGGAGGTCGCGGAGGCGCACCGAGCCGGGGAGGGCGGCCACGTGCGCGGGAAGCTCGTGCTGCTGGTCGGCGCCCCGGCGCCCGGGGCCGAGTGACGCGCACGCCGCTCCGGCCGGCATCGCCGGGCAGCCCGACGACGCCGGCACGCGGCCGTTCAGGGGCGCGCGGCCGCCGCCGTCAGGCCCCTTCGAACACGGCTCGGGGGCTGGTGACGACGGCACACTTCCCGGCCGCCCAGCGCAGTGCCATCGCATGGTCCTCAGCAGAGAAGTCGGCCACCGCGTCGGCCACCACGAACGCCTGGATGTCCTGCATCCAGGCGTCGCACGCGGTCATCAGGACGCCGATGTGGGCGTAGACGCCGGTGATGACGATCTGGTCCCGGCCCTGTTCGCGCAGCCGCTCCAGGAGATCGGTGCGCACGAAGCCGCTGTACTTCCACTTGGTGAGCACCGCGTCGTCCTCGTCGGGCGCGATGTCGTCCGCGATGGCGGCGGCGTGCGGGTCGTCGGGCAGACCCGGACCCCAGAAGTCCTGCTGCAGTCCGCGCTCGTCGGGGCTCTGCCCGCCGGGCTGCGCGGTGTACAGCACCGGAACGCCGATCCGCTTCGCCTCCTTCCTCAACTCCGCTACATGCGAAAGCAGTTCGGGGACCGGTGAGGACCGGCGGTCGTAGGCCGACAGGAAGTAGTTCTGCAGATCGTGGACGAGGAGTACCGCACGCGCGGGGTCGACGGTCCACTCGACCCGGTTGGCGGGCAAGTCCTCGGCGCGCGGCATGGGGTACGGGGCGATGGCGGGCAGGGCCATGGTGCTGGGTTCCGTTCAGGTTCGGGGGAGGGAAGCCGGATGTCCGGCAGGGGGATCAGACGACTGGGGCGGCGGCCGCGGCGGTTCGCAGGTCCTTCTTGGAGATCTTTCCGACGCCGGTCTGCGGGAACGTCTCCACGAACTCGACCCGGTCCGGCACCTTGTACGCGGCCAGCCCCCGTTCCCGTACGAACCGTTTGATGTCCACCGGCTTCACCGGGCCCTTGCCCGGGTGCAGGATCACGTACGCGCAGACGCGTTCGCCCAGATACGGGTCGGGCTCGGCCACCACATTGGCGTCGTGAACCGACGGGTGGGCGAGGAGGTGGTTCTCCACCTCCTCCGCGGCGATCTTCTCGCCGCCCCGGTTGATCTGGTCCTTGGCGCGTCCCTCGACGACGAGGTGTCCGCTCCCGGTGACGCGGACCACGTCGCCCGTGCGGTAGAAGCCCTCCTCGGTGAACGAGCGGGCGTTGTGCTCGGGCGCCCGCCAGTAGCCGCGGATCGTGTAGGGCCCCCGCGTCAGCAGGTGGCCCGTCTCGCCCGGGGCGACCTCGCGGTCCTCGTCGTCCACGACCAGGATCTCGTCGTCCGGCGAGATGGGCCGCCCCTGCGTGGTGACGATCGTCTCCACCGGGTCGTCCAGCCGCGTGTAGTTGACCAGCCCCTCGGCCATCCCGAAGACCTGCTGCAGAGTGCAGCCTAGTGCCGGGCGGACCCGCCGTGCCGCCTCCTCGCTGAACTTGGCGCCACCCACCAGCAGGACGGCCAGGCTGCTGAGGTCGTGCGCGGTCGTGCTGGCCGCCCGGGTCCACAGCAACGCGAGCGGCGGCACCAGACCGGTGATGGTGACCTTCTCCCGCTCGATCAGCGGGAAGGCGGTCTCGGGGGACGGCCGGGGGCACAGCACCACGCGCCCGCCCGCGTAGAGGGTGCCGAGCGAACCGGGTGAGGAGAGGGGGAAGTTGTGGGCCGCGGGCAGCGCGCAGAGGTAGACGCTCGTCTCGTCCACCCCGCAGATCTCGTTGGAGCCGCGCAGCGAGTAGATGTAGTCGTCGTGGGTGCGGGGAATCAGCTTCGGGACACCGGTGCTGCCGCCCGAGAGCTGGAGGAAGGCCAGGTCGTCCGGGCTCGGGGCGCCGTGGCCGACCGGGTTCTGCGCGATGTCGGACAGCGCTTCGAACTCGCCCGGGTCTCCGGCCACGACGAACACGTGCCGCAGCGCACCGGCTCCGGCACGGACCTTCGCCGCCAGCTCGCGGTAGTCGTAGCCGTCGTGCTCGGCCGCGATGACATAGGCGACCGCCTCGGTGAACTCGCAGAAGTACGAGATCTCCGTCTCGCGGTGGGCGGGCAGGGCGAAGACGGGCAGTGCGCCGATCCGGAACAGCGCGAAGACGACCTCGAAGAACTCCGCGATATTGGGCAGTTGCACCACCACCCGGTCACCCTTGGTGATGTTCCGGGCGAGGAGGCCCGCGGCCAGCCGGTCCGCCCGCCGGTCCAGCTCCGCGTAGCTCCAGCGCGTTCCGGCGACCGGGTCGACCACGGCGATCCGGTCCGGATGCGCCCCCGCGCGTTCCCGGAGCATCGAGCCGAACGTCTCACCACGCCACCAGCCGGCCCGCCGGTACCGCTCGGCGAAATCAGCCGGCCAGGTGGGTGCGTCCTGCGGGCTCACAGCTCGGCCCCCACCGCACTGAGGAAGGTGCGGAACTTGGCCGCCGTCTCGGCGGTCTCCGACTCCGGCTCGGACGCGGCCACGATGCCGGCGCCCGCGTAGAGGCGCAGCATGCGCTCCTCGGCCTCGGCGCAGCGGATAGTGACGACCCACTCGCCGTCGCCTCCGGCGTCGCCCCAGCCCACCACTCCGGTGAAGAAGCCGCGGTCGAACGGCTCTGTCTCCGCGATGACCTGACGGGCCGTCGCAGTGGGTGTGCCGCACACCGCGGGGGTCGGGTGCAGGGCGCAGGCGAGCGCCAGGGCCGATACGTCGGGGGAGGCGAGCGTGCCGGTCACCGTGGTGGACAGGTGCCACATGGTGGCGGTGCGGATCAGGGTCGGCCGGGCCGGCACGGTCAGCTCGACGCAGTGCGGGGCGAGGGCCTGGTGGACGGCGTCCACCACGACGGCGTGCTCGTGCAGGTCCTTCACGGACTCCAGCAGGGTGGCGGCGCGGCGGACGTCCTCGGCCAGGTCGCTGCTGCGGGGGGTGGATCCGGCGAGCGGATTGGCGACCACCTGCTGCCCGTGCCGGGAGACCAGCAGTTCGGGACTGGCGCCGATGAGGGTGCTGCCCGTGCCGGTGGGCAGTGCGAAGGTGTAGCCGACCGGGTCGCGGCGGGCCAGCCGCTGGAGCATCGCGGGCAGGTCCAGCGGTGCGGGGGAGGTGAGTTCGAGGGTGCGGGCGAGCACCACCTTGCTGAATTCCCCGCGCCACATGCGCTCCACCGCGGCGGCGACGCCCGCCGCGTAGACCTCGGGTCCCGGCACCGGGCGTATCCGCCAGTCCATGGAGCCGGACACGCCGACGGGCAGGGCGATCAGCGGGTCGGAGGCGAGCGGCGGCGCGATCCGCAGCTCCGCCGGCACACCGAGGGCGACCGGTGCCTCGTGGTCGAACGGGACGGCGCCGATGATCACCGGCGCCTCCTGCCCGGCCGCACGCGCTTCGGCCAGGGTCGCGTTCACCCGCTCGTCGAGCGGCCGTCCGTCGTGCGGGACGGGGCGCGCCGCACCGGATGCCAGCAGGGTGCGGCCGGGAGTGGCGAGGAAACGGTCACCGGGCCGGTAGCCGTCCAGCAGCGAGGTGGCCGCGCCTACGGACGGGTGGGCCGGATCGGCCGGGGGTACGTGCGTGGCGACCTGGGATGCCGTCGGCACAGGGGCTCCATTCTCGATGTTCCGTCAGTGGGGGTGCGCAGGGGCTGAGCGCTTCAGCGCAGGGTCGCGCCGCCGTCGACGTACAGCTCCTGCAGAGTGATGTGGCGGGCGCGGTCGGAGGCGAGGAACGCGACGGCGTCGGCGATGTCCTCTGGGGCGGCGATCCGGCCCAGCGGGATGCCGGTCCGGTAGGTGGCCGGGTCCCCGTCGATGACCCGCTGCTCCGCGCCGGAGTCGGTCCACAGGGCGCGCTGCATCGCCGTGTCGGTGGATCCGGGCGCGACGACGTTGCAGCGGACGCCGCTGCGCGCGAGTTCGAGGCCGAGACATCGGGTGAACATGGCGGCCGCCGCCTTCGACGCGGCGTAGGCGGCCATGCCGGTGCGAGGAATCCCGGCGGCGTTGGAACCGACGGTGATGACACTGCCGTTGCCCCGGCCGGCCATCAACGGTGCGACAGTCTGCGAGACGTGGAAGACGCCGGTCGTATTCACCGCGAACGTCTCCGACCAGTCCTCGTCGCGGAGTTCGGTGGCGGGGCCGGTACGCAGGATGCCCGCGACGTTCACGAGCACGTCCACGGGGCCGAGTTCGCGCTCGACACGCGCCACGGTGTGCTCCACCGAGGGCCGTTCGGTGACGTCCATGACGTAAGGCTCCAGCCGGCCCGCCGAGCGCCCGTTCCCTGGTTTCGCCGCCTGCAGTCGGTTCCACCGCGCGGCCAGGGCATCGATGCCGTCCTGTGCACGGTCGGTGGCCGCGACCCGGGCGCCGAGGGCGGCGAGCAGCTCCGCGACGGCTGCCCCGATGCCTTGTGCGGCACCGGTCACCAGGACAGTACGACCATCGAACTCGCCGTTTCTGCCCGGTACGCGCTCATACATGAGCAACCTCCTACGGGGTAGTTAGGTAAGGGTAACCTAACCTATCCGGTCGATCGGTGCGGTGCGCCCGATCGGATTCGACGTGTGCCGATGTGGCGGTCGGTCATGGAGGTGTCGGGTGTTCAGGGGATCGCGTTCGGGTGTTCGGCGTCAATAGATTAGGTTAGCCTTACCTGACCTTAAGCGGGAGAGGGGGAGGCTGTGCGCGGAACCACCAGGGGGACGTGTCGGGGTCGTCCCCGCCGACACCGGAGTGAGCGGCCCGAGCGGCCGCGCGACCCGGTGGGCTCGCCCGCGAGGCCGGTCAATTGACCGACGAGGGAACCGACTTCCCTTGTGAGGGCCATAGCCGGGTGCACGCGTATGCCGCCCCGTGACGTGGCCCCGTAAACATCGCCGCCGACGCGCACCGCGCGGTCGGCGCCCGTCCCACAGGAGCCGTCCGATGAACCAGACCTTGTCGCCCGAACGCGTCCGCGCGGATGTCGCGGAACTGCTCGACTGCGACCCCGCCGAGATCGCGCCCGAGGGGAATCTGGTCGACCTGGGCCTGGACTCGATGCGGATCATGGCCCTGGTCGAGCGCTGGCGTGCGGCGGGGGCGTCCTCACTTGAGTTCCCCGACCTCGCTGAGCGGCCCGAACTCGCACACTGGACAGCGCTGCTGACTGGCCGTACGGCATGAGCGGGGCCGGCCACCGTCACCTGGACCGGATCGCGGAGGTCCGGACGGGCTGGCACGCGGAGAAGGTGGGCTACCCGATCGGCATCCGGGCGACCGAGGTCGTCCGCACCGCCATGGTCGGCACCGGCCTGCTGCGGGTGACCCTGGGCGGGGCGGGCACCGAGGGGTTCGAGGCCCACGCGCCCGACGAACACGTGAAGCTGATCTTCCCGGATCCGGACGGCACGCTGCGACTGCCCGAGCGGAACGGGGCGATGCTCCGCTGGCCCAGGCCGGCGCTGGTCTCGCGCGAGTACACCGTGCGCCGCTACGACCCGGTCGCGCGGGAGATCGACATCGACATCGCCCGGCACGGCGGCGGACTCGCCTCTGGCTGGGCGCACGCGGCACGGCCGGGCCACATCATGCACATCGCGGGACCGCCCGGCGGGCTGATCGTCCCGGACACCTACGACCGGTATCTGCTCGCCGGTGACATCACGGCCCTGCCCGCGATCGCGCGCCGGCTGGAGGAGTTCCCGAGGAGTGTGAAGGGCTGGGTGTTCATCGAAGTCGCCGATGGAGCCCAGGAGATCGAGCTGTCGGCACCCGAGGGCTTCGAGGTGCGCTGGCTGCACCGCGGTGGCCTGCCTGCCGGAGCGGGCGACGCGCTGGTGCGGGCCGTGACCGCGGTGACCGTGCCCGAGGGTGAGCGGGTGTACGTGTGGGTCGCGGGCGAGGCGGGCCAGATCAAGCCGCTGCGCCGCTGGGTCCGCGACGAGTTGCGGCTGGCGAAGGCCGACCACGACATCACCGGCTACTGGAAACGCGGCGTGGCCGACTTTGACGAGGACGAGCACTGATTCGACCGGGTGCGCGGGCGGACATGGCGCCTGCCGCCTGGTTGCTCTGCCCAAAGATCATCAACTAAGGTAAGCCTTACCTAAGCAATGAGGAGCATCGCATGTCCATACGCAGATCGTCCGGCCTCGTCGGCGCCGTGTCGCTGGCCCTCGTCCTGACCGCGTGCGGGTCGGACGGCGGCTCCGATGCCTCGAAGGAGAGCGGGACCCGGGTGTTCGCCGCGGACAACGGCAAGATCGCCATCCCGGCCGACCCGAAGCGGGTCGTCGCCACCGGCTACGCCGTGCCCGCCATGATCGAGGCAGACGCGCCCCTG
>CBRG010000419.1 GCA_000470535.1 Streptomyces sp. AW19M42 | reverse complement strand
ATCGCGCACGGCCCGGACACCGCACCCGGGCCGGTCCACGTCCTGCCGGGCGGGGAGTGCGGTGCGCTGAAGGGCGCCACGGTGCTGTCCGCCGTCGCGTTCAGGAGTGGTTCGCTGCGTCTGGTGTTCAGTACCGGCCACCACCTGACCGTGCGCGGCGGCGGTCCCGGGGTACGGGCCGAGCTGTGCCGGCCGGGGGAGTTCACCTGGGTGTCGCGGCAGGGCGCCGGACGGCTGACTCCGCACGCCGGCGGCTGACGCGCCGCGATGTGCGGGCGCGGGGCCGGCGGGCCCGGCTCACGGCGGGCCGGAGCCCAGCAGCGTCCATGCCCCGTACCCCGCGGAGGCCGCGGCGAGGACCGCGAGGACCGTCGCCGTACGGGCCGTGGAGCGCAGCCGCAGCAGTGCGACGGCGGGCGGCAGGAGGAGCGGGAACGCCGGCATCATCAGCCGGGGCCGGGAGCCGAAGTAGCCGGAGCCGATCAGCGAGATGACGACGACGGCGATGCCGTAGACGAGTACCGGCAGCGGCTGGCGCTGCCGCACGCACAGGTACACCAGCCATCCGAGACCGGCCAGCGCCGCGCACAGCCCGAGCGCCCCCGGCAGCGGAAGGCCGAGGACGAACGCGGCGAGGGCGGCGCCGCCGTCGATGCTGTTGCCCCACTGGGCCTGTACGTCGAAGTAGGCGAACGGGCTGCCTTCGCGCACGGCGGCGAACACCACGTACCCGAGCCAGCCCAGCGGCGCGAGGACCACACCGGCCAGCATCCGGACGTTGCGGCGGACGATGCCGTCGGTGGCGCCGGCCCGGTACTCGCGTACGAGCGTGACGGCGGCGGTGATCCCGAGGGCGGCGATGAGCGCGGCGGCGGACGGGCGGGTCAGTCCGGCCAGTACACACAGCGCACCGGCCACGATCCACCGCCGGGTCAGCACGGCGTACAGCGACCAGGCGGCGAGCGCGGTGAACAGGGTCTCGGTGTACGCCATCGACTGGACGAACGCCGTCGGGTACGCCCCCCACAGCGCGGCCAGCACCACCCCGGCCCTGCGCCCGTACAGCCTCGCTCCGACGGCGAAGATCCCCCAGGCCGCGACGAGACCCGCCGCCCACGCGACCAGCAGTCCGGCGCCCGAGAGACCGAGCGGGGTCACCTCCGCGATGCCGCGCTCCAGTGCGGGCAGCAGCGGGAAGAAGGCCAGGTCGGAGTGGATGCCGCCGTCGGGGAGCGTGACGGTGTAGCCGTAGCCGTGCTCGGCGACCCGCTGGTACCAGATGGAGTCCCAGCGCTCGGCGAGCAGGTGGAAGGCGTCCTTCCCCGCCGCGGACGCGGCCGCCCAGAAGACGACGAGCCCGACGATCCGCACGGCCGCGTAGGCGCCGAGCGCCGGCGCCGCTGAGGCGAGTGCGGGGGCGGCCCGTGCCCGGAGCGGCCGGTGCTCCTGCGGGGGCTGCGGGCGCGGCCTGGGGTGGGTGGCCTGCGGGGAGGGTTCTGCGGACATACGGCCGATTATCGCCGTTCCGGGGCCTCGCCCGTGGCCGCCCCGGGCGAGGTGCCCGCCCCCGGCGTGCCCGGCTCATCCGGCGGGGCGGATCCGCGCGAATTTCGCGGCCAGGGCGGGGCCGAGCTCCCGGGTGATGCCGTGCCCGGGGCTGCCGGGAAAGGGCAGGTACCCCAGGAAGGACGTCACCACGACCTCGTCGATCCCCGCGATCCCCCGCGTGCTCTGCTCCTCCAGGAACTCCAGCGTGCGACGCCAGTCCGGGGCGTCGCCATCGGGACCGGCGCCCGCGTCGCCATCGCCGCCCGCCCCCGTACCGGTGCCCGCATCCGTACCGGCTTCCGCGGCCGCGCTCAGGTAGGAGCGCACGGTTTCCCGCGTGACCTCCCAGAGGAAGACGTGTGCCAGCACGGTGTCCTCGTTGAACACGTGCGACTCGTGAAGATCCCGGAACCCGGGGACCCGGTCCACCAGGTCTGTCACCAGCCGCACGCCCTCCGCGCTGCCGTCCGGACCGGTGTTCACCGGCTGGGCACTTCGCTGCCGTAGACGACCCAGGGCGACTGCTCGAAGGAGCCCACCCCGAACAACTGCGGCTGCATGGAGGCGACCTCGGACCGCACGGCCAGGGTGTCCGGCCAGCAGTCGAAGTACACCGACCCCTTCACGATGAACCCCCTCCAGTCCGTCGCCGCCGACGCGCCCTCGCGGTCGACCACGAAGCCGACGCAGAGCACGGAGGCCCTGCCTATCGCCTCCCGTATCGCACGGACGACCGCTTCCCGCTCGTCGCGGCTCAGCGCGCCGAGGGCGAACTGCAGCGCGACCGTCCCGTCGTCCGTCCGCCGGATCCGGGCCGGGATCTCGGCTCCGCTGCTCACCCAGAGCAGGAAGTCCACCTGGTCCAGCCGTTGCAGTCCGGCCAGGAGCACCAACTGGTCCCTGGTCACCCATGACTGGGTGCCCGGCGGTGCGGCCCCCGGGCTGACGAGCGTGATGCGCCGCGTGGCCGGGTGCGCGGGACATACACCGGCCGCCTCCAGGTCCGCGAGCAGCGATTCCGCGTCGGGGCGGCTCCAGCCCACGTGATACGAGTAGAAGAATCCGTCACTCATGACAGCGCACCCCCATTTAAAGTGTGGCCACCCGCCCGTCCGGACGAGCCGGTTGGGGGGTGACCGCCCTACAGGTCAGGTAGAGCGTGAAGATCCCTGCGCACCGGAGCGCGCCCGGCCGGCCGCCTGACGGCGGCGGCGGTTGCGGACGGCTCGCGGTTGGTCGGTCACGAGCCTAGCCAGCCCTGCTGTCGAGTGCGTGGGTCCTGGGGCCCATACGTGGGCCCGAAGTCGGTAGCAGATCGCGCCGGTCAGGCAGTGCCGGCGAAAACAGGGAACAGAGAACAGAGGAACGGAGTCGTCTCGTGGCCATGTGGGTGCAGCCGGTCGGCAGGGACGAGGTGGCGGCGTACGCGGACGGAATCCGGCGGGTGTACGCGGAGGCCTTCGCCGGACCCCCGTGGCACGAGGACCCGGCCATGGCCGACGGCTATGTGGAGCGGCTGGCCGAGGATGCCCGGCGCCCGGGATTCGTGGCCGCGCTCGCCCTGGGCCGCGACGAGCCCGCGAAGGGCGACGCCGAGCCGTACGGCTCGGCCGAGGGCGGCACGGTGGTGGGGGTCAGGGCGCGGGGT
>CBRG010000418.1 GCA_000470535.1 Streptomyces sp. AW19M42 | reverse complement strand
CCCGGCACGCCATCGGACGGGACGTCCTCTCCTTGCCGTACATCATCAGGGAAAGGCCATTTCGTACGATGTTTGACGCCGAGTCGGACCGCACATCCGCTACCGGGATCCCCATGACCGGCGGGCAGGCCGGGATCTGGCCGGCCCAGCAGATCGAGCCGGACAGCTCGGCCTACAACATCGTCTTCGCCCTGGACCTGCGCGGCTCCACCGATCTCGGCCGGCTCGCCGCCGCCGTCCGGCAGGCCGTCGCGGAAGCCGGCTGCCTGCACGTCGAGTTCACCCCCGGTGACGGCGACGCAGGCCCGCGCCAGAGCGCCGCCGCCGTCCCCTTCGACGTACCCGTCGTGGACCTGCGCGACGCCCCGGACCCAGAGGCGGCCGCCGCCGACTGGGCGGCGGCAGAACGCGAACGGCCGGCCCCCCTGGACCGGGCACCGCTCTTCGCCCAGGCACTGCTGAGGCTCGCGGACGACCATGTCCGCTGGTATCAGCGCTATCACCACATCGTGCTCGACGGCATGGGCGTGACGCTGCTCAACCGCCGGGCCGGTGAGATCTACACGCTGGGCACGCGGACCCCCGCCCGCCCCGACTGGTCGCTCGCCCGTCTGGTGGACGCCGACCGGGAGTACCGCGCCTCCGCGCAGCACGAGGCGGACCGCGTCTGGTGGCAGGAGCACCTGGCCGGCCGGCCGGAGCCGGTACGCCTCATCGAACGCGGTCACTCCCTGATGGCCCGGCGGCTGCGGCGCACCGTCGAACTCACCCCGCAGGAGGCCGAGCGGCTGCACGCCGCCGCCGGGAACGCAGGCGTCCGGCCCTCCCGGCTGCTGGTCGCGGCCGTCGCCGCCTGTCTGCACCGGGTCACGGGCGAGAAGGACCTGATCCTCGGACTGCCGGTCGCCGCCCGTCAGGACGCCGTGTCGGCCGTCGTCCCGGGCATGGTCTCCAACATCGTCCCGCTGCGGCTGACCGTCCGCCCCGGCACCACTGGCGCGGACCTCGTCGCGGACGTGCGCCGCAAGATCTCGGAAGCGGCCGCGCACGGACGCCACCGCGCCGAGCACCTGGCCAGGGACCTCGGACTGGTCGACGGCGTCCGGGAGCTCGTGGGCCCCACCGTCAACATCCTGCCCAGGGGCGAGGAACTCGGCTTCGACGGGCTGCGGACCGAACTCCGACCCGAGTGGCTCGGCCCGGTCAGCGACCTCGCCTTCGCCTTCTCCGAGAGCCGCGACGGCCACGCCGTCACCGTCCACCTCGACGCCGACGCGGACCTCTGCGACGCGGGGACCCTCCGCGACCACGAACGCCGGTTCCGCACCGTGCTGCGCGCCCTCACCGACCACCCGGACCTGCCCGTGGGCCGGATCGAGCTGACCTCCGGCCAGGAACGCGAGCGACTGCTGGGCGAGCTGGCCGTCTCCCCGCGCGAAGTGGCCGAACTGTCCTGGCCCGCCGCCTTCGAAGCGCAGGTCCGCCGCACACCGGAGGCCGTCGCGCTCGTCTGCGAGGACCGCGAAGTCAGCTACGCAGGACTCAACGCCGCCGCCAACCGGCTCGCCCGGCTGCTGGCCTCCCGCGGCGTGGGCGCCGCCGACGTCGTCGCCGTGGCCCTCCCGCGCTCCCCGGAACTCGTGGTGGCGCTGCTCGCCGTGATGAAGGCCGGCGCCGCCTACCTCCCGCTGGACGCCGACCACCCCCGGGACCGGACCGCCTACATGCTGTCCGACGCGGGGGCCACCACCGTGCTCACCGTCCGGGACCTCGCGCCCCACCTCCCGGCGTCGGACGCCGGCCACCTGCTGCTCGACGACCCGGAGACCGCCGCCGCCCTCGCCGCCCAGGACAGCGCGGACCCGGGCACCCCGGTCGTCCTGGACCAGGCCGCCTACGTCATCTACACCTCCGGCTCCACCGGCCGCCCCAAGGGCGTGATCGTCACCCACGACGGCGTCGGCAGCCTGATCGCCACGGCCACGGACCGGATCGGCGTCACCTCCGACAGCCGCGTCGTGCAGTTCGCCTCCGTCGGCTTCGACGTGACGGTCTGGGACCTGATCATGTCGCTGTGCGCCGGCGGCCGGATCATCGTCGTCCCCGCCGAGCGGCGGGTCGCCGGGCCCGCCCTCACCGACTACGTCGCCCGCCACCGCGCCACCCACATGATCCTGCCCCCGTCGCTCGTCTCCGCGCTGCCGCCGGAGTGCGAACTGCCCGAGGGCGCCGTCCTCGTCGTCGGCACCGAAGCGGTCCCGAGCGAGCTGATCGCCCGCTGGGCCGGGCGGCTCCAGGTCGTCGTCGCGTACGGGCTGACCGAGGCGAGCGTCAACTCCACCCTGTGGCGTGCCCGTTCCGGCCGGCCGGGCCCCACACCCATCGGCCGGCCCGACCCCAACACCCGCACCTACGTCCTGGACGCCGCACTGCGGCCGGTGCCGGTGGGCGTCGAGGGCGAGCTGTACGTCGCCGGGCGCGGCCTCGCCCGCGGCTACCTGGGCCGGTCCGCCCTGACCTCGGAACGCTTCGTCGCCGACCCGTACGGCGAGCCCGGCACCCGGATGTACCGCACCGGCGACCGGGTCCGCTGGGGCGCCGACGGAAACCTGGAGTTCCTGGGCCGGGCCGACGGCCAGATCAAGATCCGTGGGCACCGGATCGAGCCGGGCGAGATCGAAAGCGCCTTCATGGCGGTCCCCGGGATCGCCCAGGCCGCCGTTCTGGTCCGCGACGACCACCGGGGCGTCAAGCGCCTCGTCGCCTATCTCGTCGGGGAGGGCGATACCGCCGCCACCGAGGCCGCCGTCACCGCCGCACGCGCCCAGGTGGGCGGCGCCCTGCCGGACCACATGGTGCCGACCGCCGTCGTCGTCCTGGACGGGCCCCTCCCGCTCACGCCCAACGGCAAGCTCGACACCCGTGCCCTGCCCGAGCCCCGTTGGACGGAGGCCAGCGAGACCGACGTGCCCACCGGCCCGGCCGAGACCGTGCTCGCCGCCCTGTTCGCGGAGCTGCTCGACCTGCCCGCCGTGGGCGTCCGGAGCAGCTTCTTCGAGCTCGGCGGCGACAGCATCGTCGCCATCCAGCTGGTGAACCGGGCCCGCGACGCCGGTCTCGCGATCACCCCGCGCGAGGTCTTCCGGCTCCGCACCGTCGAGGCCCTGGCCCGCGTCGCCGGGACGACGCCCGCCACGCCAGCACCTGCGCACGGGCTGGACGAGGACGCGCTGCCCGTCTCCCCGCTCCAGGAGGGCTTCTTCTTCCACGCCGCGTTCGACGCGGGCACCGCCGACCTCTACCTCGTCCAGGAACTCCTGGAACTCGACGGGCTCGTCGACCCGCGCCGGCTGCGCGAAGCACTGCAAGTGCTGCTGGACCGGCATCCGTTGCTGCGCGCCTCGTTCCGCCAGCTCCCCGGCGGAGAGGTCGTCCAGCGCCTGGCCGGCCACGTCACCCTGCCCTGGCAGGAGGCCGACACCGCCGAGACCACCCTCAACGACGTCCTCCGGGACGACCGCGCCCAGCCCTTCGACCTGGCCCGGCCACCACTGCTGCGCGCCACTCTCGTACGGGACGGCCACCGGCACCGGCTGCTGCTCACCCTGCACCACATCGTCGCGGACGGCTGGTCGGTCTCCGTACTGCTGCGCGAACTCACCGCCGCCTACCGGGGCGAGGAACTCCCCGCACCGGCCGCCCCCCACCCGTACCTGGCGTGGCTGGCCACCCGGGACCGGGACAGCGCACGGCAGGCGTGGCAGCAGGCGCTGTCCGGGCTGGAGGGGCCGACCCGGCTCACCGCGCTCGCCGCGGCGGACGGGGCGCGTACCCCGGCCAGGCCGGAACAGGTGGACACCCGGCTGCCGGAGGAGCTGACCGAGGCCCTCACCACGTACGCGCGCACCCACGGCCTCACCCTGAGCACCGTCATGCACGGCGCGTGGGCGGTGCTGCTCGGCGCGCTCACCGGCAGCGACGACATCGTCCTCGGCACCACCGTGTCCGGCCGGACCACCGAGGTCGTGGGCCTGGACTCCGCGGTGGGCCTGTTCATCAACACCGTTCCCGCCCGGGTGGTCCTGCGGCCCGAGGAGTCGCTCACCGAGCTGCTGCACCGAGTCCAGGACGAGCACACGGCGCTGTTGGACCACCAGCACCTCGGCCTGGCCGACATCCAGCGGGTCGCGGGCGGCGGCGAACTCTTCGACACGCTGGTGGTGTTCGAGAACCACCCGGCCCCGTCGACGCCCGCAGACCACGGCCCCGAGGCGCTGCGCATCACCGGCAACGACGTCACCGACGCCGTGCACTACCCCCTCGCGCTCGTCGTCGAGCCCGGCGACGACGGGCTGCTGCTGCGCCTCAAGCACGACGCGGCCCGCTTCGACCAGGTGACCGTGGCCGTCCTCGCCAACCGGTTCACCGCACTGCTGCGCACCCTGGTGTCCGAGCCCGGCCGCACCGTCGCCCGGACCGGCCTGCTGTCCGAGCGCGAACACGCGCACCTCGCCGGGCTGAACACCACGGCACGGCCCGTCCCCGAGGCCACGCTCGCCTCGCTGTTCGCCGCACGGACGGCCCGCACCCCCGACGCCCCGGCCGTGGTCTTCGAGGACACCACACTGACCTACGCCGAACTCGACCGGCGCGCGGAGGTGCTGGCCCGGCGGCTGCGGTCGCGCGGGGCAGGCCCGGAGCAGTACATCGCGGTGGCCGTGCCCCGCTCCGCCGAACTGATGGTCGCGCTGCTGGGCGTCCTGAAGACAGGCGCCGCCTATCTGCCGGTCGACCTCGACTACCCCGCCGAGCGGGTCGCCTTCGTGCTCGGCGACTCCGGCACCCGTACGGTCGTGACCACGGCCGAGGCGGCCGGGAGGCTGCCCGGCGTACCCGGCATCGACCTGCTGCTCGTCGACGGGAACGATGCCGACGGGAACGACGTCGACGGGAACGACGTCGACCGGGACGATATCGACCGGGAGGTGGCCGTCACCGAGACCCCCCTACGGCACGCCGGTCCGGACCACCCGGCCTACCTGATCTACACCTCCGGCTCCACCGGGCGCCCCAAGGGCGTCACCGTCACCCACCGGGCCGTCGTCAACCGGCTCGGGTGGATGCAGGGGGAGTACGGCCTCGGCGCGGACGACCGGGTGCTGCAGAAGACCCCGGCCGCCTTCGACGTCTCCGTATGGGAGTTCTTCTGGCCGCTGGCGCAGGGCGCGACCGTCGTCCTCGCCCGCCCCGGCGGCCACCGCGACCCCGGCTACCTGGCCGGGCTGATCCGGTCACGGCGGATCACCACGCTGCACTTCGTCCCGTCCATGCTGGCCGCGTTCACCCAGGCCCTGGAGGCCGCCACAGAGCATCCGGACTGGGCGGCGAGCCTGCGGAGGGTGTTCTGCAGCGGCGAGGCCCTCACCGGTGCCCAGGCCGCCGACTGGGCTCGGCTGACGTCGCGTTCCGGGCGGGAGCCCGTGCCGCTCCACAACCTCTACGGGCCCACGGAGGCCGCCGTGGACGTGACCTCCTTCGCCTACGTCCACGACGGCGACGGCGGCTCCGGGCCCGCCGTGCCCATCGGCCGGCCGGTCTGGAACATACGGCTGCACGTACTGGACCCGTTCCTGCGCCAGGTCCCCGACGGGGTGCCTGGGGAGCTCTACCTCGCCGGTGTGCAGCTGGCGCGTGGCTACCACGACCGGCCGGGCACGACCGCGGAGCGCTTCGTGGCCGACCCCTTCGGCGGACCGGGCGAGCGCATGTACCGCACCGGTGACCTGGTGCGGCGCCGCGCCGACGGCGCCGTCGAGTACCTCGGGCGCACCGACCGGCAGGTCAAGATCCGGGGCAACCGCATCGAACTCGGGGAGATCGAGGCCGCCCTGGCCGCCCTGCCGGGCGTGGCCCGCGCAGTGGTGATCGTCCGTGACGCCGCGCTGGCCGGCTACGCCGTGCCCGTACCCGGCACGGTCCTGGACACGGACGCCCTGCGCGCGGCGCTGGCCGAGGCGCTGCCCGCGCCCATGGTGCCGGGCACCGTCCTGGCCCTCGACAGCCTGCCGCTGACGCCCAGCGGCAAACTCGACCAGAACGCCCTGCCGTCCGCGGGGCCCGCCCCCCGCACCGGCGGCCGGGCCCCGCGCGACGAGAACGAGAGCGCCCTGTGCGAGATCTTCGCGGAGGTGCTCGGCGTACCCGGGATCGGCGCGGACGACGACTTCTTCGTCCTCGGCGGCGACAGCCTCAGCTCGATCACCGTCGCCACCCGGGCCCGTGCCCGGGGTCTGGTGATCGGCCCACGCGACGTGTTCGAGTGCCGGACCCCGGCCGCCCTGGCCGCCGCCGCGCAGCCGGCCGCCCCTGCCCCCTCTGTCCCCTCCGCCCCCTCTATCCCTGGGCCGGCCGCCGACGCCGTGACCGTGCCCGCGGCCGAGGCCGGACAGGCGGCCGCCGCTCTCCAGGCCGTGCTGGCGCTCCAGGAGCAGTCCGGCGCCGACGTGGACCCCGCCCTGCGGGCCCTGCTCGCCCAGCTGACCTCCGCCGCCGGCACCGAGCCGGAGCCGGAGCAGCCCGCCCCGCTGGGCGGCCTGGTGCTCTCACCGCAGGAGGCCGACCGCGTCGCCGCCACCGCCGGGCTCCCGGTCGACGACATCTGGCCGCTCTCCCCGCTCCAGGAGGGCATGTACTTCCACGCCACCTACGACGCGGGCGAGGCGCTCGACGTCTACCTCTCCCAGGAGACCCTGGACTTCGACCACCGCGTCGACGCGGACCGGCTGCGCGCCGCCTGCCGGGGGCTGCTGGGCCGCAACACCGGCCTGCGGGCCGGATTCACCGCCGACGGGCTGCCCCGGCCCGTCCAGTTCATCGTGGACGGCGCGGAGATCCCGCTCGTCGAGGAGGACCTCTCCGGGCTGCCCGCCGCGCAGCAGCACAGCCGGACCCGGGACCTGCTGGCCGCCGACCGGCGCCAACGCTTCGACCTGTCCGCGCCCCCGCTCTGCCGGCTGCTGCTCATCCGGCTCGGGGACGGCCGGGACCGGCTCGTGATCACCCATCACCTCATCCTGTGGGACGGCTGGTCCGCGTGGCTGTTCCTGGAGGAGCTGTTCACGCTGTACGAGCGGGCCGGCGACGCCACCGGGCTCCCGGTCCCCGGCTCGTACCGCGACTACCTCGGCTGGCTGGACGAGCAGGACACCGGCGCCGCGCTCGCCGCCTGGCGCCGGTCGCTCGCCGGATTCGACGAGCCGACCCTGCTAGCCCCCTCCGGGCGCGACACGGGGCCGGTCATCCCGGCGGACCACGACACGGTGCTCGGCCCGGAGACCAGTGAACTGCTGCGGGCCACGGCCCGTCGGCACGGGCTCACCCTGAACACCGTCCTGAACGCGGCCTGGGGGCTGGTGCTCTGCGCGATGACAGGCCGCGCCGACGTCGCCTTCGGTACCGCCGTCGCCGGCCGGCCGGCCGACGTCCCGGACGCGGCCGGAATCATCGGGATGTTCCTCAACACCATCCCCGCCCGCGTCGCGTTCACCCCGGACGAACCGCTCCTCGGCCTGCTGCGCCGGATGCAGTCCGAGCGCGCGGCCGTCATGCCGTACGAGTACGTCGGACTCGGCGCCCTCCAGCAGGAGACGGGACACCGCCGGCTCTTCGACACCCTGTTCGTCCTCCGCTCGGCCGACGGCGAGGACCGCGCGGCCGAACTGCGCCGACGGCACGGCATCACCACCATGTCCAACGTGGACGGCACGCACTTCCCGCTCACCCTGATCGTCACCCCCGGCAGCCGGCTGCGGATCACCCTGGCGGCCAGGCCGGACCTGTTCGACGCCAGGGCCGCGACCACCATCCTCGACCGGTTCACCGCGGTGCTCGGCCGGCTGGCCGAGAGCCTCGACGGCGACACCACGGGCCCGGCCGCGGCGCGGACCGCCGGTCTCGACCTGCTGCTGCCCGCAGAACGGACCGCCACGGCCGCCGCGCGGCGCACCGGCCGCGAACCGGTGCCCGACGAGACCGTCGCCGACCTGCTCGCCGCGCAGGTCGCCCGCACCCCGGACGCGGTGGCGCTCGTCTTCGGCGACCGGGCCCTCAGCTACGCGGAACTGGACGCCCGCGTCAACCGGCTCGCCCGGCTCCTGCTGGCCCGGGGAGCCGGCCCGGAGAAGGTCGTGGCGCTCGCGCTGCCGCGCTCCATCGAGATGGTGGCCGCGCTCTTCGCCGTCCTGCGCACCGGCGCCGCCTACCTGCCCCTCGACCTGGACCACCCCGCAGACCGGCTGCGCCTGATGGCGCGCGACTCCGGACCGCTGTGCCTGGTGTCCACCACCGCCGTCGCCCCCTCCCTGCGCGACGCGGACGGCCCCGTCGCCCCCGAACTCCTGCTGGACGACGCGGCCGTGGCCGCCGAACTGGCCGCGCTGCCGGGCGACGAGGTCACCGACGCCGAGCGACCCGCGTTCGCACACGGGGTGCCGGGCCGCCTCGACCACCCCGCGTACGTCATCTACACCTCGGGTTCGACCGGCCGCCCCAAGGGCGTCGTCACCCCGTACCGAGGGCTGACGAACATGCAGTACAACCACCAGAAGGAGATCTTCGACCCGGCCATCGCCTCGGCGGGCGGACGGCGGCTGCGCATCGCGCACACCGTGTCCTTCGCCTTCGACATGTCCTGGGAGGAACTGCTCTGGCTCGTCGAGGGCCATGAGGTCCACGTCTGCGACGAGGAGCTGCGCCGCGACGCCGAGGCGCTGGTCGCGTACTGCGACACCCACCGCATCGACGTGGTCAATGTGACGCCCACCTACGCCCAGCTCCTCATCGAGGAGGGCCTCCTCGACCACGACGAGACCGCCGGGAAGCACCGGCCCGCACTGGTCCTGCTCGGCGGCGAGGCCGTCCCCGACACGGTCTGGACCCGGCTGCGCCGTACCGAGGGCACCTACGGCTACAACCTCTACGGGCCGACCGAGTACACGATCAACACACTCGGAGCCTCTACCGCGCAGAGCGCGACCTCCACGGTCGGGGTGCCGATCCGGGGCACCCGCGCCCACGTCCTCGACCCGATGCTGCGCCCCGTCCCGCCCGGCAGCCCCGGCGAGCTGTACATCGCCGGTACCGGCCTGGCCCGGGGCTACCACGACCGGACCGCGCTGACGGCCGAGCGGTTCGTCGCCGATCCCTTCGGTGAACCGGGCGAGCGCATGTACCGCACCGGTGACCTGGTGCGCCAACGCCCCGACGGCCTGATCGACTTCCTCGGCCGCACCGACGACCAGGTGAAGATCCGCGGCTACCGCATCGAGCTGGGCGAGATCTCCACGGCCCTGTCCACGCACCCCGAGGTCGCGCACGCGGCGGTGGTCGTGTCGGAGCGGGCGGGCACCAAGCGCCTGGTCGGCTACGTCGTGCCCGAGGAGGGCGCCGGGACCGGTGACACGCTGACCCGGCGGCTGCGCGACCACCTGAAGGCCCGGCTGCCGGACTACATGGTCCCCGCCGCGCTCGTCACCCTCGGCACGCTGCCCCTGACCGTCAACGGCAAGCTGGACGTCAGGGCGCTGCCCGCACCCGACCTGGCCGCCGCGGGCACCGGCCGCGCTCCGCGCGACCCGCGCGAGGAGACGCTCTGCGCCCTGTTCGCGGAGGTGCTCGGACTGTCCGCCGGCAACGTGGACATCGACAGCGACTTCTTCGATCTGGGCGGGCACTCACTGCTGGCCACCCGGCTGGTCAGCCGGGCCCGTACCGCGCTCGACGCCGAACTGGCGATCCGGGACCTCTTCGAGGCACCGACCGTCGCGGAACTGGTGGCCCGCGCCACCCGCACCGACGGCGCCGCCCGTCCGGCGCTGACCGCCGGGGAGCGGCCTGAACAGCTTCCCCTGTCCCACGCCCAGCAGCGGCTGTGGGTCATCCAGCAGATCGAGTGCACCTCGGCCGCGTACAACTTCTCGCTGGCCATGCGGCTGCGCGGCCCGCTCGACCCGGCTGCCTGGCGCACCGCGCTCGCGGATGTGACCGCCCGTCATGAGGCGCTGCGCACCGTCTTCTCCACGGCCTCCGACGGCCAGGTGTTCCAGCGGGTGCTGCCCGCCGAGCAGGCGCGCCCGGTGGTGGAGTACCTCCGGGCCACCGAGGACGAGGTGCCCGGCATCATCGACACGGTCGTCAACCGGCCGTTCGACCTCGCCGCCGAACTGCTGCTGCGCGCCACCGTCGTGGAGCTGTCGCCCGAGGACCATGTCGTCGTGCTGCTGCTGCACCACATCACCACCGACGAATGGTCCGACCGGCCGTTCCTGCGCGACCTGGCCACCGCCTACGCGGCGCGCCTCGGCGGCAGAGCCCCCGACTGGGAGCCGCTGCCCGTCCAGTACGCCGACTACGCCCTGTGGCAGGAGCGGCTGCTGGGCGACCCCGACGACAAAACCAGCCTGGCCGCCCGGCAGCTGGACCACTGGCGCACCGCCCTGGCCGGCGCCCCGGAAGAGCTGGAGCTGCCCACCGACCGGCCCAGGCCCGCCCGCCCGGCGTTCTCCGGAGCCGAACTCGACATCGCCTTCGACGCTCCGGTGCACGCCGGACTGAAGCGGCTCGCCCGGGAGACCGGCGCCAGCATGTTCATGGTGGTGCACGCGGCCGTGGCCACGCTGCTCCACCGGATGGGCGCCGGGACGGACATCCCGCTCGGCTCGCCCATCGCGGGGCGCGGCGACGAGGCACTGGACGAACTGGTCGGCTTCTTCGTCAACACCCTGGTGCTGCGCACGGACCTCAGCGGCGACCCCGGTTTCACCGAACTCCTCGCCCGGGTCCGCGACACCGACCTGGCGGCGTTCTCCCACGCCGACGTGCCCTTCGAGTCGGTCGTGGAGGCCCTCAACCCAACCCGCTCGCTCTCCCGCAACCCGCTCTTCCAGGTGATGGTCGGCTATCACGCCCGAACCGGGGAGGAACTCGAACTGCCCGGACTGAGCGTGGAGTTCGTGCCCTTCGGGATTCGCTCCGCCAAGTTCGACCTGGTGTTCAGCTTCACCGAGCACACCGCGCCGGCCGGCGGCCCCGGCTCACTCGGCTGCCGGCTGGAGTTCGCCACCGAACTGTTCGACCGGGAGACCGCGGAGGCGATCGGTGAGCGGCTGCGCACCCTGGTCGCCGCACTCGTCGCCGCGCCCGGACAGCCGCTGTCCCGGGCCGAGATCCTCTCCGGCCAGGAGCGGCAGACCGTCCTGGAGGGCTTCAACGACACGGCCCGCGAGGTCGAGGAGGAGTCCCTGCCCGCCCTGTTCGCGCGCAGGCTCGCCGAACGGCCCGACGCCGTGGCCGTGGTGGACCGGTCCCACTCGGTGACGTACGCCGAACTCGACGACCGGGCCCGCCGCATCGCCCGGCTGCTCGCCGCGCACGGGGTGGGCACCGAGAGCGTGGTCGGGGTGGCCGTTCCCCGGTCCGTGGACATGATCGCCACCGTGCTCGCCGCGATGCGGCTGGGCGCCGCGTTCCTGCCGCTCGACCTGATCCACCCCGGGGACCGGCTCGGCTACATGATCGAGGACTCGGGGGCGGCCCTGGTCGTCGGCACCGAGACCGTCGCGGGGAAGATCCCCGATGTGGCGGGCGTCCCGGTGGTCCTGCTGGACGCCCCCGACACCGCCGAGGCACTGGAAGGGCAGCCCCCGGCCGCCGCACCCGACGGGCCCGCCGGCCTGGACCAGGCCGCGTACGTGATCTACACCTCCGGTTCGACCGGCCGCCCCAAGGGCGTGATCGTGCCCCACGAGGGAATCTCGTCCCTCGTGGCCACCGCCGTCGACCGGATGAACCTGCGACGCGACAGCCGGGTGCTCCAGTTCGCCTCCACCGGCTTCGACGTCTTCGTCTTCGAGCTCTCCATGGCGCTGTGCCACGGCGGCAGCCTCGTACTCATCACCGATGAGGCACGGGTCGCGGGGCCGGCCCTGACCGACTTCCTCGCGGACCGGCGGATCACCCACATGATCCTCCCGCCGTCCCTGGTGTCGGCGCTCCCGCCCGGCTGCGAACTGCCCGAGGGATCGACCGTGCTGGTCGGCACCGAGACGGTGCCGCCGGACCTGTTCGACCGCTTCGGCGCCACCGCCGACCTGATCTGCGCCTACGGGCTCACCGAGGCGACGGTCAACTCGACGCTGTGGCGCGCCCGCGAGCACGGAGGCAGCCCGGCCGGCCGGGTCCCCATCGGCCGGCCCGACCCCAACACCCGCGCCTATGTGCTCGACGAGCGGCTGCGGCCCGTACCGCCGGGTGTGGTGGGGGAGCTGTACGTCGCCGGGCGCGGGCTCGCCCGCGGCTACCTCGGCAAGGAGGCACTCACCTCGGAGCGGTTCGTCGCTGACCCCTTCGGGGCGCCCGGCAGCCGGATGTACCGCACCGGCGACCGCGCCCGGCGACGCCGCGACGGAAACCTCGACTTCCTCGGCCGGGCCGACACCCAGGTGAAGGTGCGGGGCTTCCGCATCGAGCTGGGCGAGATCGAGGCGGCGCTCGCCGGACACCCCGGCGTCGCCCAGGCCGCGGTGGTTCCGGACCGGGACGGCGACATCGTCCGGCTGATCGCCTACGCGGTGCCCGAGTCCGGTGAGCCGGACCCGCAGGAGCTGCGCGCCCACATGGCCGGGCTGCTCCCCGAGTACATGGTTCCGGCCCTGGTCGTGCCGCTGGACGGCCCGCTGCCGCTCACGCCCAACGGCAAGCTGGACCGCGCCGCGCTGCCCGCGCCCGACTGGTCCGCGATGACGGGCGACGCCCGCCCGGCCACCCCGGTGCAGAGCAGGGTCGCCGCGCTGTTCTGCGAGATCCTCAAACTGGACGGCGTCGGTGTGCACGACAGCTTCTTCGCGCTCGGCGGCCACTCCATGGCCTCGATGCGGCTGCTCGGCCGCATCCGCGCCGAGTTCGGCGTCGAACTCAGCATCAGGGACGTCTTCGACGCGCTCACCGTCGCCGGCATCGCCGGTGCGCTGGAGGGCGCGGGCACAGCCTCCGAGGACGCGGCCCCGGCCCTGCCCGCGCTGCGCCCGG
>CBRG010000417.1 GCA_000470535.1 Streptomyces sp. AW19M42 | reverse complement strand
GCACCGGGCCCGTCGAGCGGCCGGGTCCGCCGCGCACCGGACCCGGCCGCACCGGTGTCCAGGCCTCGGCGCCCGCGCGTCCGCAGGCGCAGGGGGCCGGCACCAAGCCGCTGATACCGGGACCGCGCAGGGAGTTCGTCGAGGCGTTCGACGCCCAGCCAGCCCAGCCGCCCCGCGCCCCGGTACCGGAGCAGGCCGCTCCCGCCGACGCGGACAGCTCCGCGGGTGACCGGGACGGGCAGCCGCCCGGCCGTGAGGACGGTGCGCCCAGGGACTCCAGGGGCGGCAGGGGCCGCACCTTCACCGGTATCGCGGCCGCCGCGGTGACCACGGTGCTCGCGGTGGTCGTGGCGGGCCAGGTCGCCCACGACAGCGGTAGCCGGTCGGGCGCCGCGCAGGCCGCGGGTGTCGACCGGGACGACGCCGACGGCGCCTCGCGTTCGGACGGCAGGAGGACCCCCGCGCCCAAGGTGGCGGTCAAGCCGCTCACGTACGAGCAGAAAATGGCCAAGCCGTATCCGCTGGCACCGAAGCTCAAGGGCTCCGGGAAATTCGAAGCGGTGCCCGGGGCGGCGAAGGCGCCGGGCAAGGGACACACGTACGTCTACCGGATCGATGTCGAGAGGGGGCTCGGGCTCGATTCCGCTCTCTTCGCCGACGCGGTCCAGAAAACCCTTAATGATGAACGCAGTTGGGCGCACGACGGCGCGATGACCTTCGAACGGATTTCCACCGGCGATCCGGATTTCGTGATCACGCTGGCCAGTCCGGGCACCACCGGGGTCTGGTGCGAGAAGTCGGGTCTGGACACGACCGAGGACAACGTCTCCTGCGACTCCGCCGCCACCGAGCGCGTGATGATCAACGCCTATCGCTGGGCCCAGGGCTCGTCCACCTTCGGCCCGGACAAGCTCTACTCCTACCGCCAGATGCTGATCAACCACGAGGTGGGCCATCGGCTGGGGCACAACCATGTGAGCTGCCGCACGCCGGGCACCCTCGCCCCGGTGATGCAGCAGCAGACCAAGTCGCTCGATATCGACAACATCAAGTGCCGTCCCAACGCCTGGGTGTACCCGACCGGTTGAGCCCGGCGGGCGGCTCCGTGGGGGCCGCGCGTCCGGCGTCCGGGAGGCGGGCGCCGGACCGTCGGGAGTGGTCTCCAGGCCCTGTCCGTCCGAATGTTGAGACGTCCGTCTCATATCGCGTTGACATCGTGTGGACCGTCGCCCATATTTCTCGGCATGTCACACAGCCCCCTCACTTCCGAACGCGCCGCCATCGAGCTGGCGCTCATCGGTGTGACCGGGCACAGTGTCGCCGACGTCGACTGTTGCTGACGCCTGCCCGATTGCGCGTCGGCCCCCGCCGTCCGAGCCCTGACGGGCCGGCCGGACCCTTCCCGACTGCCGCACCGGGCGTACTCCGTCCGCAGGCGCGGCAGCTACGAGTGTTCCGGTCCCGGTACCGGCCGGTCGTACGCACAGGTCCCTCTCGCCGCCTGCACGGATCCGCTCCCGTATCCCTCATCCAGGCAGTTCTCCGAGAGGTCATCTTCCGATGCGTCAACCGTCCGTCATACCGCGCCGCGCAGCAGCGGCCGTCGCAGTACTCGTCGTGGCCGCAACCGCCGCGGCCTGCGGGCCAGAGGGCAGCGGCAAGGGAAGCGACGACAGCTCCGGCGCGGCGGGCGCGCCCAGGAAGGGCGGCACGCTGACCGTCCTCAACAGCGCCCCGCAGGAGGACTTCGACCCCGCCCGGCTCTACACCTCCGGCGGCGGCAACGTCCCCTCGCTCGTCTTTCGCACCCTCACCACCCGCAACCGGGAGAACGGCGCGGCCGGCTCGAAGGTCGTCCCCGACCTGGCGACCGACCTGGGTAGGCCCAGCAAGAACGCCACCGTCTGGACGTACACGCTCAAGGACGACCTCACCTACGAGGACGGCACCGCGATCACGAGCGCCGACATCAAGTACGGCGTCGAGCGCTCCTTCGCCGCCGAGCTCTCCGGCGGCGCGCCCTACCTGCGCGACTGGCTGATCGGCGGGGCCGGCTACCAGGGCCCGTACAAGGACAAGAAGGGCCTCGACTCGATCGAGACGCCCGACGCGAAGACGATCGTCTTCCACCTCAACAAGCCCGAGGGCGAGTTCCCCTTCCTGGCCAGCCAGACGCAGACCACTCCCGTACCCAAGGCCAAGGACACCGGCACGAAGTACGAGGAGCACCCGCTCTCCTGCGGCCCGTACAAGGTCGTCAAGAACGAGGGCGACGGCGAGCGCCTCATCCTGGAGCGCAACACCCACTGGTCGGCCGCCACCGACGAGGAGCGCAAGGCCTACCCCGACCGGATCGACGTCCGCTCCGGGCTCGACTCGGCCGTCATCAACCAGCGGCTGTCCGCCTCGCAGGGCGCCGACGCCGCCGCCGTCACCACCGACACCAACCTCGGCCCGGCCGAGCTGGCCAAGGTCAGCGGCGACAAGAAGCTCGCCGCCCGGGTCGGCACCGGCCACTTCGGCTTCATCAACTACATCGCCTTCAACCCGAAGGTGAAGCCGTTCGACAACCCGAAGGTGCGCCGGGCGATCTCGTACGCCGTCGACCGCACCTCCGTCGTCAACGCGGCAGGCGGCTCCTCGCTCGCCGAGCCCGCCACCACCTTCCTGCCCGACCAGGACTCCTTCGGCTACACGCCGTACGACGCCTTCCCGGCCGGAAAGAACGGCAACGCGGCCAAGGCGAAGGAGCTGCTGAAGGAGGCCGGGTACCCCAAGGGGCTGACCGTCACCCTCACGCACGACAACGAGAAGAACTTCGCCACCAGCCCGGAGATCGCCACCGCGCTCCAGGAGGCGCTGAAGAAGGCCGGCATCACCGTCAAGCTCCGGGGCCTGGAGGACAACGCCTACTCGGACACCGTCTACAACGTGAAGACCGAGCCCGGCTTCTTCCTCGCCGGCTGGGGTGCCGACTGGCCCTCGGGCGGCCCGTTCTTCGCGCCGGTCTTCGACGGACGCCAGATCGTCAAGGCCGGGTACAACTTCAACTCCTCCCAGCTGAACGACCCCGCGGTCAACAAGGAGATCGACGAGATCAACAAGCTGACCGACCTGAGCGCCGCCGCCAAGCGCTGGGGCGCGCTCGACAAGAAGGTCGGTGAGCAGGCACTGACCGTGCCGCTGTTCCACCCGGTCTACAAGCGCCTGTACGGGAAGTCCGTCAGAAACGTCGTGATCAGCGACTGGACCGGCGTGCTCGACATCTCGCAGGTCGCGGTCAAGTAGCCATGACCGAAGTACTGCTGGTCAAGGAGGCGGGGGCCGTCGCGGCCCCCGCCTCCGGGGCCCATCCGTTCTGGCGGCGGCTGCGCGCCCGGCGCTCCGCCCTGGTCGCCGCCGTCCTCGTCGCCCTGCTGGTCCTGACCGCGCTCGCCGCACCGCTGCTCGCGGGCATCGAGGGCCAGAACCCCACCACGTACCACCCGGATCTCGTCGACTCCGCCACCGGCGGGGTGCCGCTCGGCTCCTTCGGCGGGATCAGTGCCGAGCACTGGCTCGGCGTCGAACCGCTCACCGGACGCGACCTCTTCGCCCGCGTCGTCTACGGCGCCCGGGTCTCGCTCGGCGTGGCGCTCGGCGCGACGCTGCTCCAGGTCGCCATCGGCGTCGGCGTCGGCCTCGCGGCCGGACTCGGCAACCGCTTCGTCGACCAGGTGTTCAGCCGGATCACCGACGTCATGGTCGCCCTGCCGGTCATGGTGGCCGCCCTCGGCGCGCTCGCCGTCGTCCCGGCCGGATTCCCGCGCCCGGTACTGATCGCGCTGCTCGTCGGACTGGTCGGCTGGACCCACATCTCCAAGATCGTGCGCGCGAAGACCCTCGCCCTCAAATCGCTCGACCATGTCGCCGCCGCCCGGCTGAGCGGCTGGGGATCCTGGCAGATCGCCCGGCGCGAGCTGCTGCCCGCGCTGGCGGCGCCCGTCATCACGTACGCCGTCCTGCTCTTCCCGTCCAACATCGTCGTCGAGGCGGCGCTGTCCTTCCTCGGCGTCGGCATCAAGCCGCCCACTCCGTCCTGGGGACAGATGCTCAGCGACGCCGACACCTGGTACCAGGCCGCGCCCACCTATCTGCTGATCCCGGCCGGACTGCTCTTCGTCACCGTGCTGGCGCTCACCGTCCTCGGTGAGGGCGTGCGCACCGCGCTCGA
Source organism: Streptomyces sp. AW19M42 (assembly GCA_000470535.1). Taxonomy (GTDB): domain Bacteria; phylum Actinomycetota; class Actinomycetes; order Streptomycetales; family Streptomycetaceae; genus Streptomyces. The sequence continues at coordinate 5,905 of CBRG010000417.1, read as the reverse complement.
CCCGCGCGCCGCCTCCCGGCTGCGGATCGGCACCGGCTCGAAGAAGGAGGCCGGGGCATGACGTCCTTCCTGCTGCGGCGCCTGGGCGGAGCGCTCTTCGTGCTGCTCGCCCTCAGCGTCGTCGTCTACGCCGCGTTCTACGTGGCACCGGGCAACGTCGCGCAGATCGCCTGCGGCCCGCGCTGCTCGCCCGCCCAGGTCGCCCAGGTCAGCGAACAACTACGGCTCGACGACCCGGTGTACGTGCAGTACGCCCACTTCCTCCAGGCACTGGTCGCCGGCCGCGACTACTCCACCGGAACCGGAGTGGTGCACTGCCCGGCCCCCTGCCTCGGGCTCTCGTACCAGAGCGGCCAGCAGGTCACCCAGCTGATCGTCACCAAGTTGCCGGCCACCGCCTCGCTCGCCGTCGGCGCCTTCGCGCTGTGGATGGTGCTCGGGGTCGGCACCGGGCTGCTGTCGGTGTGGCGGCGCGGCCGCGCCACCGAGCGCGTCCTCACCGGGATCACCCTGGCCGGCATGGCCACACCGGTCTTCGTGATCGGCCTGCTGCTGATCATCATCTGCGTCACGGCGCTCCAGATCCTGCCGTTCCCGGACTACGTCCCCTTCACACAGGACCCGGAACAGTGGGCCTGGAACCTGCTGCTGCCCTGGATCTCGCTCGCGCTCGTCTCCGCCGCCCCGTACGCGCGGATGACCCGCGCCTCGATGCTGGAGACGCTCGCGGAGGACCATGTGCGCACCTTCAGGGCGTACGGGGTCAGCGAGCGCGTGATCGTCGGACGGCACGCCCTGCGCGGTGCGCTCGCCCCGGTGATCGCGCTCGGCGCCGTGGACATCGGCTCGATGTTCGGCGGCGCCGTGCTCACCGAGTCCCTCTTCGGGATCCCGGGGGTCGGCCGCGAACTCGTCGCGGCCGTACGGAACGTGGACCTCCCGGTCGTCGTCGGCCTGGTGCTGGTCACCGGGTTCTTCGTCGTCCTCGCCAATGCCGTCGCGGACGTTCTGCAGGCGATGGCCGACCGACGGGTGGTGCTGTCATGAGTCTCGTCGAGGTCACCGATCTCTCGATCTCGTTCGGCGACGTACAGGCGGTGCGCGGACTGTCGTTCTCGCTGGAGGCCGGCGGCGCGCTCGGCGTCGTCGGTGAGTCCGGCTCCGGCAAGAGCGCCTCCGCGTACGCCCTGCTCGGACTGCACCGGGGGACCGGCGCGAAGGTCGGCGGCTCGGTCCGGGTCGCGGGCGTGGACGTCCAGGCCGCCGGGGACGCGGAACTGCGCGGCCTGCGCGGGGCGAAGGCCGCGATGGTCTTCCAGGACCCGCTCTCCTCGCTGGACCCGTACTACGCGGTGGGCGACCAGATCGCCCAGGTGTACCGGGTCCACAACCGGGTCTCCCGGCGGGCCGCCCGGACCAGGGCCGTCGAGGTGCTGGACCGGGTCGGCATTCCCGACGCGGTCCGCCGCTCCCGCTCCCGGCCGCACGAGTTCTCCGGCGGGATGCGGCAGCGCGCACTCATCGCGATGGCGCTGGCCTGCGAGCCAGAGCTGCTGATCGCGGACGAGCCGACGACCGCGCTCGACGTCACCGTCCAGGCCCAGATCCTCGACCTGCTGCACGACCTGCGCCGCGAGACGGGCATGGGACTGCTGCTGGTCACCCACGACGTGGGCGTGGCGGCGGAGTCGGTGGACGAGGTACTCGTCATGCGGTCCGGCCTCGCGGTGGAACGGGGGCCGGTGGCCGAGGTCCTGCGTGCGCCGCGCGAGCCATACACCAAGGCGCTGCTGTCCGCGGTTCCGCGCATCGCTCCGGAGCCGGGCGGCGCGGCAGCGCGCGCGGTGCCGGACGGGGCCGAGGTGCTCGTCGAGGCCGACGGCGTGCGGCAGGTGTTCGGGCGGGGGAAGTCCGCCCTGGCCGCCGTCGACGGGGTCTCCCTCACCGTCCGCCACGGCGAGACGCTCGGCGTCGTCGGGGAGAGCGGCAGCGGCAAGACCACCCTCGGGCGGATGCTCGTCGGCCTCCTGGAGCCCACCTCCGGCCGGCTCAGCCGGGTGGACCGGGTGCAGATGGTCTTCCAGGACCCGGTCTCCTCGCTCAACCCGCGCCGCTCCGTGGGCGAGTCCGTCGCGGACCCGCTGCGGGCGCGCGGGCAGCGCGACGAGAGCGCGATCAGGGCGCGCGTACGGGACCTGCTGGAGCGCGTCGGGCTCGATCCTGAGCAGTACGACCGCTATCCGCACGAATTCAGTGGCGGGCAGCGCCAACGCGTCGGCATCGCGCGGGCGCTGGCCGCGGAACCGAGGCTGATCGTCTGCGACGAGGCGGTCTCCGCCCTCGACGTGACGACCCAGGCCCAGGTGACCGCGCTGCTGGCCGAGCTCCAGCGGGAACTGGGACTCGCGCTGGTCTTCATCGCGCACGACCTCGCGGTCGTCCGGCAGGTCAGCGACCGGGTGGCCGTCATGCGCCACGGCCGGATCGTCGAGGAGGGCCCGGTGGAACAGGTCTACGGAGCGCCCCGCGACCCGTACACCAGGCAGCTCCTGGCGGCCGTTCCGGCGCTCGATCCGGCCCTCGCGGCGGTCCGTCGCGCGGCGCGGGCGGAGTCCACCGCGGCCTGACCGTCCGTAGTCGACCGCCTCTATAGCGCGACGGAACGCCGCAGGGGCGGGAAAGTTACGACGGTTCACCCCTTTCGGTGGTGCGACGGACAACCGTCCGTCGCACCACCGGCGTATCCGCTTACGGTCGTCCCGCTGCGAGTCGCCGATCCAACGGTGGCCGCCCGCAAGGGAGATCGGGGGTGCGCTCGTGCGGATCGGACTCCTCACCGACGGTGGTTATCCGTATGCGACCGGTGAGTCCAGACTCTGGTGCGACCGGCTGGTGCGGGGACTTCCGCAACACGAGTTCGATCTCTTCGCGCTGAGCCGCGACGCCGAACAGGAGGCGCGCGGCTGGGTCCGGCTCCCCCTCCAGGTGAGCCGGGTGCGGACGGCGCCGCTGTGGACCGCCGACGAGGACGCCCTGGGCCTGCACATCCCCAGGGGGCTGCTCGCGCGACTGCTGACCGGCGGGGGCGCGCACTCCTACGGACGGCGTGAACGACGGCGCTTCACCACCCACTTCACGGCGCTCGCGACCGCGGTCTGCGCCGCGACCGCGGTCTGCGCCGTTGGCGCCTCCGGAGCCGTGCGGGGCGAGGGCGGCGGTGGCGGGCTGCCCGCCGAGAACCGGCGGCTCGGCAGGGACGCGCGGTTGGTCGAGGGGGCGCGGCCCGCCGACGACGCGCGCTACGCCGATGACGCCCGCCTCACCGATGACGCGCGTTTCACGGACGGTCTCTACGGTCTGTCCGAACTGGCCTGCGAACACGGCGGGCTTCCCGCGGCGCTCCGCTCCGAGACCGCGGTACGGATCCTGGAGGCGGCCTGCCGCGCGCCCGGCACCGGCCGCACCGTCCAGGCCGCCACCGTCCCCGACCTCCTCGCCTTCGCCGCGGAACTCGACCGGGTGCTCCGCCCGCTCTCCCTCGACTGGTACGACGAGGGGGGCCTCGGTGGCGTGGACCTCTGCCACGCCACCTCCGGAGGCGCCGCCGCCCTGCCCGGTCTGCTGGCCAAACGCTTCTTCGGCGTGCCGCTGCTGGTCACGGAGCACTCCGTGCGCCTGCGGTCGCACTACCTCGCGGCGGCCGGTGCCCCGCTCAGTGCGCCGGTGCGCGCCCTCCTCGCGAACTTCCACGGCCGGCTCGCCGCCGAGGTGTACCGCCAGGCCGCGCTCATCACCCCGGGCAACCCCCACGCCCGCCGCTGGCAGGAGCGCTGCGGCGCGGACCCGGCCAAGGTGCGCACGGTCTACCCCGGCATGGAGTCCGGCCGGTTCGCGGCGCTGGGCGAGACCGAGGGCGACGGCGGCCCGGACACCCTGGTGTGGGTCGGCCGGATCGAGCCCGCCAAGGACCTGGTCGCCCTGCTGCACGCCTTCGCGCAGGTGCGCGCGGCCGAGCCCGACGCCCGGCTGCGGATCATCGGCGCGGCGGCCCAGGGGCCGGAGGGCGCCGCCTATCTCGCACAGTGCCGGGCCCTCGCCGCCCAGCTCTTCCCGGACGAGGCGGCCGACGCCCACGCCGCGGGCGACAATCCGGTCTCCTTCGAGGAGATCGGCGGTGCCGAGGTCCCCGACCTCACCCAGGCGTACGCGGCCGGCGGGATCGTGGTGCTCTCCAGCGTGGTCGAGGGCTTCCCGATCAGCCTGGTCGAGGCGATGTTCTGCGGCCGGGCCACGGTCTCCACGGACGTCGGCGCGGTCGTCGAGGTCATCGGCGGGACGGGGCTCGTGGTGCCGCCGCGCAATCCCCGGGCGCTCGCGGACGCCTGTCTGGCACTGCTGCGCGACCCCGAGCGCCGTGCGCGCCTGGGCGCCGCCGCCCGCGCCCGCGCGCTCGAACTCTTCACGGTCGAACAGAACCTCGGGGCATTTCGCGGCATTTACCTGGAGTTGATCGCTCGGGCGCCGGTGCGCAGGTACACGGCGACGACGAACGAGGACGGCGGACCGCGCCCCTTCGCCACCCCGCCGGAGGTCCATGCCCTCGGCCTGTGCGAAGGCCTCGCCCCGGGACCGGCCGAGCGCACACCCAGCTGGGCCGGGAGCGGGGTCTGCGCGGGGGCGCGCGGAGCGGGGGACGGCGATGCGTGACCAGGAAGCGGCCGGACCGGGCCGCCGTACCGACCGGACCGGGCCGCCCGGCGCCCCCGGTGAGGAGCACGGAGGAACGACGATGGACCGCCCGAGCGAGGTCCCCGGCGCACCGGCCACCTCGGCCGCCCCCAACACCTCGGCGACGGTGGTCCCGGGCGCCCCGGAGCGCGTCACTCAGCCCTCCGCGGCCTCGGCCTCCTCCGCGGCCTCGGCCTCCTCCGCGGCCTCGGCTTCCTCCGCGCCCGCCACCCGCGCGCCCGAGATCGCGCACGCCGCCCCGGCGCGCAAGCCCAGCACCGGGCGGGGCGGTCCCGCAGACCCGGTGAAGACGCTCATGCACCGGCACCGAGAGCTCTGCGAACGTGCCGTCGACCCGCTGGAGATCGCCGCCGGGCTCGAAGCCCACGGCGTCACCGACCGCACCGCCGCCCGCTACCGGCACCGTGACGTCTTCTCGCTCGCGGAGGAGCTGTTCGCACGGGTACCGGGTATCGCGCGGGAGCCCGTCGGAGTGCTCTCCACTCCGGCACGTGACATCCAGACGCGCGCCGCGTGGTCGCTCCGGGCGCTGCTGCCGGGCGCCGCCTGCCTGGCGACCCTGCTCTCGCTGCGGCTCACCGACGGGGTCCTCGGCGGCGAGGCGCGGCTCGCCATCGGCAGCGCCGGCGCCCTCCTCGCGTTCGTCGGGCTCGCCCTCGCCCTGCGCACCGGCCCGCTCTCCACCGGCGGCCGCGCCACGGGAGCCGCCAACCTGTACGGCTGCTGGCTGCTCGGCTACGCCCTGTACGGCGAGGCCCTGCTCCACCAGGTGCTCAGCGGCGGACCGGAAGGCCCCTGGGACATCACCCCGGCGCCGCTGCTCGGGCTCGCCGTCGCGGTCACCCCGGCGGCCTGGTGCACGCACCTCTTCTCCGTGCACGCCCACCGCAAACTCAACGGCAGCCGCGCACTTGAGGAGTTCGCGGCAGGCGTGCGCCCCCTGCTGTTCGGTGCCGTCGCGTTCTTCCTCTGCGCCGTCACCGGGCTGCTGTACCTGGCCGGCCTCGGGACCGGGGGCGGCGCCCCAGTCGGGGCCGCCGGGCTCGGGGTGCTGCTCCTGCTGGCCCGGCTTCTCACCGTCCACGGCTTCCCCGAACCGGCCACCACCGGACTCGCCGCCGCCTGCGCCGTCGAGGCCGCCGCCCCCGCCCTGGTC
>CBRG010000416.1 GCA_000470535.1 Streptomyces sp. AW19M42 | reverse complement strand
ACGACATAGAGGCACCCCCCGTTCTCGGTGAGTTCTGTGCTCGGTGAGTTCCGTTTCCGTCCGGTCGCGTCCCGCGTTCCCACGACCCGGCCGCGTCGAGCGGGAGCCGGATGAAGCCCCGGGGGACTGCCCCGCGGCGTAGTCAAAACGTGACTGGAACTCGGCTTATCCCTCGGTAAGATCTTTTCTCCGATGCTTACTCCGTGAAAATGTCAGGAACAAAATGAGATTGCGAAGGATCCTGCCGGCCGTCGCCGTACTTCCGGCCCTCCTGGTGATATCCGCGTGCAGCAGCGATGCGGACGGGTCCGACGCCAAGAAGGCCACACCCAGCGCGAAGAGCAAGCAGAGCGCCGAGGAGAAGGAAGCGGCAGAGGCAAAGCGGGTCGGGGCCCTTGACACCAAGCACCTCGAAGAGGTGACTCTCACGGGAACGACCAAGGGGATCAACGCCAAGAAGGTAGCCAAGGCGGAGGTCGAGGCCGGGCGCGGGATGAAGGCGGACAAGAAGTCCTGTCAGCCCCTCGCCAGCCTCATCGGCGGATTCACTCACATCCCCGCCGTGGGCGAGACGCACCGATCCCTCCAGCCGGTCGAGGCGACCAACGCGACGGTGGGCTCGATGTGGCTCGCCTCGCACTCCGAGAAGAACGCCACCCAGGTCATGAAGGACCTCCGCGCCGCGGTCACCGCGTGCCCCAAGGGATTCAAGACGCTGGGCCTCACGTACGGCAAGGTCGAGAAGCTTTCCGCGACCAGGTTCGGCGACGAGAGTGTCGACTACCGGATCACCGGTGACATCGGTAAGCAGAAGGTGCCGATGACGTACACGGTCGTGCGGAGAGGTGGTGTCATCGCCGTGTTCTACGGCGTGAACATGCTCGATGCGAAGAAGGCCGCGATTTCCAAGAGCTTCATCCAGGCGCAACTCGACCGGATCGTGGGACAGCCGGGCTGACGCGACCTGCCCGCGCGGACGGGGAATCCACCCGTCCGCGCGGGCCGCGGTCAGGAGTCGTGATCTCTGCCCCCGTTCGGGCGTCTGCGACGGGCAGCCGGCCCCTCCCTCGGAGATCAGCCTTCAACGCGGATGAGGTAGGGACTCATGTCGTCATCGGCATCAACAGCCTGAAAGCCCGCAGACCCGAGAATTGCGATCAACGTTGCGTGCATATGCTTGGTCACAAATCCGAAATGTCGAAATGCCGACGACTGGGTCTCACCCTTCTGCGCACTTTCCGCTGCAGCTCGACTGAGGGACGGATCGATGAGCCACTGGACGAAGACTCCTCCCTCGTAGCCGTCTGCCGGGTCCGCCCAGACCAGCGCGCCCAGCGCGGCAGCCGGTTGGTTTACGTCCTGATGTACGGTGAATCCGGCCATCGTCAACGCCTGGGCCACCTTGCCGGCCAGATCGGTCCGTTCGGCGATCTCCGCCTCACTCGCCTTTTTGATTCCGAACATCACTACCTGCTGTCATTTCGCCATGCGGTCAGGAATAGGGGTGGGTGGCCCACCGGGCCACCCACCCTTTTGCATCCTACGGGATTAGCTGGTCGAGATCAGGAGCCAGGGGCGTCACTGAGCCTGAATCATACTCGACAGCAAATCCCGGAATGCGGCGTTCATCAGTGCATCCGAGCCGTACTGCACGGACCACGTGATCTCTGTGCCCTTCTCGAGTTTGCTTTCCAGATTCGATGCGCACACGGGGCACGGCTGCCGTTCGGAGTAGAGCTCCGTGATCTTCTTCGGTGAGACTTGCTTCTTGGTCAGCTGCTCCAGGATGTCGTCCTCCGCGTGAAGCCCGCTCTCCCACTTACTGAAACCGACGACGAGATCGCCGGTTTTTGGGTCGTTCCATCCCGGCACCCTCGCGACCGCCACATTCTTTTTGCCGAAGATGCCGAAACCCGCCTTGATTCTGGCCTGATAGGCCGCGCTGGAGAGTTCGGTGCTGTTGTAGGCGATCATCCCGATGCAGGAATACTCCGGAACCGGGGTCCCGATAGTGCCCATCGGAACGATGGTCACGACCCGTGACGTCGGCGCGACAGAGGCGACCCGCGACACCTTCCGGCAGGAGGCGTAGAACTTCTCCGCCATCTTCCGGGCGACTCCGGCCGCAGCGGCCTCGGAAAGACCGAGGGTTCTCAGCGCCTTCCAGGCGTCGGCGAAACCGATTCCGGTCCTGGCGGCGGCATCCATCGCCGTCACCGCGGCTTTGCCCGCCTTGAAGAGCGCACCGACGACGAACATGCCCACTACCCAGGCGCAGTCGCCCCAGCTGCCGCCCGACACGAACGGATTGATCAGCTTGGCGCAGCCGATGAAATCGCCGAGCAGGACGTCGATGGGATCGATGCCCGAGTTGAACTCGACCATCGTCAGCGTCTGCGACATCCGCTTGGTCTGGGCATCCGAGACCTCGGTACCGAGGAAGATCGTGTCCGCGTCCGGGCAACTGCCCGAGTAGGACTCCGAAGAGGCCAGACACATGAACACGTCGGAATGCGACTTGTATGTGATATCGGCCGTGATCGTGCAGTCGCCGACGTGGATGATCGGATTGCAGTTGTCCTTGACGACGTTCTTGGGTTCACCGATGTACTCGATGTGGTCGATGACCTCCCACACGCCGCCGATCCCGGTGGTGGCTCCCTGCGTGATCTGGTCGGCGTTGTCGCTCTTCTCCGTGCGGTCCGCGGCCTCCTGAGCCTCGTTCGCCGCGTCCCACGCGCCGTCGGCGGCCTTCTCCGCGGCCGTCGCGTCGGTCTCCGCCTTGGTGGCGGTGTCGCGGGCACTGGCCGCGTCCTCCTCGGCCTTGGTGGCCGCGGAACGGGCCGAAGCGGCGTCGTGCTCCGCCTCGGTGGCCGCGTTGTCCGCCGCGGCCGCGTCGACCTGAGCGTCGTTCGACGCGGTCCAGGCCTTCACCACGTCCGCGCCCGCCGACCGCGCGTAGCCGTCGGCGCGGTTCGCCGAGGCCTGAGCCAGCTTCGCGTCCGCCGCGGCCTGGGTGGCCGAGGACTGGGCCCGCTGGTACGCCTTGGCGGCGCGGACCGCGTCGGACGCCGCTGCCGCGGACGCCTGCGCCGCGAGTTTCATGTCCGCCGCGGCCTGGGCCGCGAGGGCCTTCGCCTCCGCGGAGAACCCCTCGGCCATGTCGGCCGTGGCGGTGGCCGCGGCCGCCTGCTGCTGCGCGGCCGTCAGGGACTGCTGGCCGAGAAGCGTCGCGAACGCGGCCGAGCTGTCGGTTTCCTGGTACGGGCCGCCGAGCGTGATCGCCTCGTTGGCCGGCTTGTTCACCGCTGCCGCGGAGTCCCGCGCCGCGAGTGACGACTGCACGGCCGCGAGCGCCTTGCCCGCGGTGGTCGCCGCCCAGGACGCTGTCTGGAGCGCTTCACTGCGAGCGGCCGCCGCCTCCTCCTTCGCTGTCTTGGCCGCGGCGGAGGCCTTCTCCGACTCCTCCTTGGCGCCCTTGGCGTCGAGCGCCGCCGCCTCCGAGGCGTCGATGGCATCGGCCGCCGCGGCGTGCGCCGCCGCGGCGGAACCGGCCGCCACCAGGTAGGAGGCCCAGGTGGCGTCGGACGCCGCCTTGGCGCGCGCTGCCGCGCCCTGTGCCTTGGTGGCAGCCTCACGGGCGTTGGTGGCAGCGGTCGTGGCCGCGTTCGCCGACGCGCGTGCGTTGGTGGCCGCAGTGGTCGCGGTGTCGGCGGCGCTCCGTGCGTCGGTGGCCGCGGCACGGGCCGCCTCAGCGGCGTCCGTACCGTCCACAGCGGCGGCGTGGGCCTCCAGTGCCGCGGCCTTGGCCTTCAGCGAGTCCCGCCGCTGCTCGGCCTCAAGGGCCCTGCCACGGGCGGCGACCGCGTCGCGCTCCGACTGCTCCGCGTCGGTCCTGCGGGACGACGCCGTGGCTCCGGACGCCTCCGCCGACGCGCGTGCGTCGGCGGCTATCCGGCCCTGCGCGACCGCATCCGCCTCATGACCGGCGGCCTTGTCCCGCTCGCTCTCCGCGGTGGCCCGGTAGGCCGCCGCGTTGGCGCGCTCCAACTCTGCGACAGCACGTGTCCGTTGGGCTTCGGCCGCGGCCTTGCGGGCATCCTCCTCCTCCGCCAGAGCGGTTTCCTTGGCCTTCTTGGCCGTGGCGGCGTTCGCCGCGGCCGAGGTCGCGTAGGCATCGGCACTGTCCGCCGCGGTCTTCGCCTGGGAGGCGGCCTCCTGCGCGGCGATACGGCGGAACTCGGTGTTCACCGCGTGCGACTCGGTCTTCGCCAGGGCAAGCAGCGCCTCGGACGTCGACACGGTCGCGTTCGCCGCGTTCAGCGCCGTCTCCGTCGCCTTGGCGGCGGCCGTGGCGGCCGCACCGGAGGCGCGGGCGACCTGGACCGACTGCTGGGCGTAGAGCAGCCCGCGGCCGCGGGGCACCTCTGCGGCGTCCGCGATCGCCCAGGCCTGCTGCTGGCCGGTCACCGCGCGCTGCGCGGCGGCCTTGGCGGCGGTGGCCTGCTGCTGGGAGGTGGTGACGAGCGCCTGAACCTTGCCCCGGGCCTTCGCGAGATCCGTCTTCGCCTGGTCGAAGAGGGCCTGCTTCGGCTTGAGGATGTCGTCCGGGTCGTTCTCCAGCTGGTCGTGCCAGTACTTCTGCCAGCGCAGGATCTGGTCGGCGAGCCATGCCTGGCCGATGGCCTCGACCATGTTGTCCGCGGTGGACCGGGTCGCGGCGGCGGCGTCGGCCTCCGCCTGCATGATGACCGCGCGCGGGGCTGCCTGGCCCGCGTACTCCGCATTCCACTCGGCCGAGGCCTGCGACACGACCTCGCTCAGGGAGTTGCGCGGGTCCACCGGGTCCTGGTGGTTGCACGAGGCCCAGTCCTGCTTGAGGCTCTCGACCTCGACGCGGAACTCGGGGGAGCCCTCGGCGACCTTCTTGCCGAGGAAGCCGCCGTGCCGCAGGTAACCGGCGACGTCGGCGGAGGTCGTACCACCGGAGTACCGGGTGTTGCTCACGTTGGAAGGCCGCAGCATGACGTCGGCCTCGGCGTCGTGCCAGCTGTCCTTGCCCCGGTTCTGCTCGGTGATCTCCCGGGCCTTCGTCAGCGCCTCTTCGCCGGCGTTGGTGTGGTCGTCCCAGCCCAGCCGTTGGGACAGCTCGGCCTGGGATGCCAGGGTGAACCCGAGGATGTCCGCGCCGAACTCCGGCGCGTGCAGGGTGATCCCGTCGTCGAACGAACTCATCGCGTACGGCCGGTTGGCGTCCTCCAGGAGGGCCTCGCGGGCGGCCATGGCGTCCCTGAAGGCGTAGCCGGCCTTCTCGTCCAGGTCCCGGGCCTGCCCCAGGGGCATGAACCCGATCCAGCCGACGTCACCGATGACGGCGTCGAGCTGTTCGTTCGTGCCGGTCAGGCCCTCGATGGCCTTGGCCTTCATCTTGGCGCCGCCCGCGTGCAGGGCGACTCCGGCGAGGCACTGGTTGAGGCGAGGGGTGGAGCGGACGTCACTGATGACCGCGGTCAGCTCGGTGAGCCGGCGCAGGGCGTTGTCGGCGTCGACGAAGATCTGCCGCACGCCTTCGGACACCTTCTCGACCGCCTGGGCGAGCGCGGGCACCCGGCCCACGATCGCGACGGAGGAAGCGATGTCGACGAGATCCCAGAGGCAGTCCTCGACGTCGTAGCCGGCCAGACACTCCTTCACGCCGGCCGGGTCGAGCTGATCGAACAGAATCTGGCCGCCGTTGGCCGTCGCCCACGCCACGAGGTCCACCGAGACGGCCTTCAGACCGTCGCGGTAGTCGTCGACACAGGTCTGGCCGCACGCGTCCAGGAGGATCTTCTCCTCGCGCTCACCCAGGACCGGCCAGTTGTCGGCGCCGCCCTTGATGGGCGTGACGCCCTCCGCGAGCGCGTCCTTGTGCGCGGCCTCGTTCTTCTCGCGCTGTTCCTGCTCGGCCTGCTTGGCCGCGTTCTCCGCGGCGGTGCTGTCGCCCTGTGCGTCGGACGCCTTGTCCTCGGCGTCCTTGGCGTCCTTCTCCGCCTGAGTCGCCTTGTCCTGGGCCCCCTTGGCGGCTTCCCCGGCCCGGCCGGCCTTCTCGTTCGCCTCCGCGACATGCCGCTCTGCGTCGGTCGCCTCGCGGTCCGCCGCGTCGGCGGTGTCGCGCGCGTCGTTCGCGAGGAGAGCGGCACTGGCCGCGTCGGTACCCGCCTGCTCGGAGAAACCGGCCGCGTCGGCGGACGCGCTCTTGGCACCCTTGTGGGCGGCGGCCGCTTCGGCGGCGGACGCCTGGGCGCGGGTCACGGCCTCGACGGCACGCACCGAATCGCTCGCGGCACGTGCGGCTGCCTCCGCGGCGAGTTTGGCGTCGCCCGTGGCCTGTGCGGCAGCCTGCTGCGCGGACTCGGACGCCGCTGCCGCCTCTGTGGCCTTGGCCTCGGCGGCCGCCGCCTGCTGCTCGGCGATCGTCTTCGACGACTGGCCGACGAGTACGGCGAACGCCGCCGAACTGTCCGTCACCCGGTAGGGAGTTCCCACCGAGATGGCCTCACTGGAGGCGGCGATCGCCTCCTTCGCGCTGTCACGCGCGGCGAGCGCGGCCTGTCCGGCCGCGTAGGCGCGGCCGACCACGGTCGCAGCCGTCTTCACCGCCGCGGCCGCGCCGGCCCCGGCTGCCACCGACTCCTGCTCGGCCTTCTTGGCCAGTTCCGTGGCGTTCCCCGACGCCGTGGCGGCGTTGTCCGCGAGGAGTGCCGCGTCCTGCGACGCGTCCAGGGCCACGGCAGCGGCCGCGTACGCGGAAGAGGCCGCGCCGAGGGACGTGCGGTACGCCGACCACGCCTTGACCGCGTCGGCCTCGGCACGCTTGGCGGCGCCCTCCGCCTTGGTCGCGGCGGTCCGCGCCCCGACGGCGGCGGTGGTCGCCTCGTCCGCCGCGGTCTGCGCGGCGGTGGCGGCCTGGACTGCCTGGTTCGCCGCCGTACGGGCGGCGGTGGCCGCGGCCCGGGTCTCGGCGGAGGCGGCGGTGCCCTCGGCAGCGCCGGCCGCCGCTTCGAGCGCGGCGGC
>CBRG010000415.1 GCA_000470535.1 Streptomyces sp. AW19M42 | reverse complement strand
CCCGCGCGCCCGCCCGGCCGAGGGCTACGCGTCGGGTTCGATCACCGTGAAGTACGCGGCGAACGCCGCCACCGCGTCCGCCTCCGCGACCCGCCCGTCGTGGTCCGCGTCCAGGCTCTGCGCGCCGAACGCCGCCGCGTCCGGGCTCGCGCCCAGTACCCGTAGCGCCCGCTCCACGGCCGGCACCGCGGCTCCGCCGTCCTCGCCCTGGGCGGCCACGGCGAGCGCCGCGCGCAGGAAGGGGCGGGCGATCTCCGCGAACCGCTCGGGGTTGTCGCGGAGCCGTTTCACCGCGCCGCCGACGAACTCCGCACGGCTGACGCGCTGGTCCCCGTCCACGTCCGCGATGCCCGCCATGCCCTGCCAGAAAGCCTCGGCCCCGCTGTAGAGCGCCTGGCCCTTGTCGCAGCGGGCCGTCGTACCGAACTCGGTGAGCAGACGGGCCGCGGCGGCGTCGAAATCCGCGCGATCGATGTATCCGTTTCCGTCCTGGTCGAAGGCGGCGAAGCGGAATGCGATCTTGCGCTCATACTCTGCGCTGTCCATGCGGGGAGCGTACGACGCCCACGGGGTTCACGTGTCACTTACCGGCGTCAGTGGTGTGACGGGCCGGGCGCTCGGCGGCGCGGGGCGGACCGTTTCAGGCCGAGAGCGGCTGGGCCGCATCGTCCACGGCGGAGTCCCAGTCGGGGTAGACCTCGAACAGCCGGCGCACCCCGAGTGCCGCGAGCACCCGGTTGACGTGGGAGCCGTCCTCCGCGCCCCGGGCGGGCAGGATCAGCCGCAGCCGGCCCCCGCAGGAGCGCATCAGGCGGCGGGAGGCGATCAGCACGCCGACGCCGCTGGAGTCGCAGAAGAAGACTCCGGAGAGGTCGAGCACGACATCGTGGCGGCCGACGGCCACCGCGTCGTGGACGGACTGGCGGACGGCCGGCGAGGTGACCAGGTCGAGCTCACCGCGTATGTGCAGCACGGTCCACCCGCTCTGCTCGCTCTCGGCCACGCTCAGTGGCTTGCGGGAACGTTCCGGGGCGAGCCAGGCCGCGTGGTTCGTGGCAGCCGGAAGGCCGTGTCCAGGAGGGGATGGCTTTGTCACGCGACTGGGCCTCTCGTTCCGGGGATTCCGGGGAATTCGCGATCCGGAAGTTTGCGTTCCTCCTCGCGGCTGCCCCGGGGCACACTCCATGAAACACCGCGTCCCCCACGAAGGCCCAGCAGGATTTGAGGCAGAAATGATCACTTCAGGTCTGATTCCGTCACCGAGGGGGCGGCATTCCCTACCATCCAGGGCGTCCGCGCGGGCGGAGTTGCCGCAAAGGGCATGCATGATCAAGGCTGCCGACTACATTCGGTGTGACGAGGGGTACAGGGTTACGCGCACAGGGCTGGGGGTCTCATGGCTAATAACGCACCACCCCGCTGGGACCGCAAGATGCAGCAGCGGCTGGCGCGCGGAGAGGCCGCCGCCCTCGGGGAGCTCTACGACCGGTTCGCCTCGCTCGTGCACAGCCAGGCCCACCGGATGCTCGACGACGAGAGCGCCGCGGACCTGGTGACCAGGGAGGTCTTCGGGTACGTGTGGGAGAACCCCGACGCCTACGACCCCAAGCAGGGCTCGATGCGGTCCTGGGTCGCCCGGCTCACCCACCGCCAGTCCGTGCGGAGGCTCCGCAGCACCGCCGACGCGGCGGCCTGCGAGGACGCGGAGGACGACGGGGCCCGCGCGGATCCGGCCGAGCTGGAGGAGCGGGTGCGCCGGGCCACCGCGGCGGCCCGTGCCGACTACATCGTCGCGTCCATGCCCGCCCCGCTGCGGGCGGCGCTGGAACTGGCGTACATACAGCGCCGGGACTACCGGCAGACCGCGGCCGACCTCGGCGTCACGGAGGACGAGGCCCGGCGCCGGCTGCGGCTCGGGCTCCAGCTGCTCTCCACGGCCCACACCCCGCCCCTTGAGGACACCTCACCACCCGGATACGGGCGGCGGCTGTGACCGACGACGACGGAGAAGGGCCGGCCGGTGACGGCCGCGAGCGCGGCGGAGGGGACGACGAGGTGCGCGGCGCCCGTCGTATACCGGGCCCGCGGGCCGCGGCGGACGACTTCGACATGGATCACGTGACACCACCACCCGTACCCCGGCCGGAATCCGTACCGCCGCAACCGGAACCGGATCGGTCCGGCACCCGGCCGAACCCACCGCCGCCGGCCCTGGTGCTGCCGCACCGCGTGTTGAAGGCGCTCCTCGGCGCGTGGGCGCTGGCCGCCTGCTCCACAGAGGAGACCGAGGCCGTCGAGGAGCACCTCACCGAGTGCGCGCCCTGCGCGGACGAGGCGCTGCGGCTGCGCGACGCGGTCGGCCTGCTGCACACCGACGGCAGCCTGGACCTCGATCCGCTGCTCCGGACCCGGGTGCTGGACAACTGCCTGAGCCGCCGTCCGGCCCAGATCCCGGTGCCCGGCTGGGCGGCACCGTACGACGCGGAGACCGCCCGCCTCGACGCACTGCTGCGCGACATCGGCGCCTCCGAGTGGCACGCGCCGGTGCGCCTGCAGTGGTTCGAGGGCGAGCGCGCGGCCAACCGCAAGACGACGGTCGCCGGGGTGATCGGCCACCTCCTGACCGTCGACGGGCTGGTCAGCACCGCTCTCGGCCTCGACGACCCGCTCGCCGACAGTGTCCCGGGCGTTCCGCGCCGGGGCCCGGGACCGGTCCTCGCGCCGACCGCCCGCACCGAGACGTACTGGTCGTCGGCGCGGCTGCCACCGACCCGTGCCGTCCGTGAGCCGTGGCGCGAGCAGAGCCACACCCTCATCCGTACCGTGTCGTTCGCGGGCCGCGGCGTCTCGGATCTCTCGGTCTCCTACGGCGACTTCGCGTTGCCGTTGCAGGACGCCCTGGTGGACCGCGCGTTCGAGTGCTGGGTGCACGGCGGCGATATCGCGAGGGCGGTGGACTACCCGTACGAGACACCTGCCGCGGCCCATCTCAACCGGATGATCGATCTGGCGGCCCGGATGCTGCCCGCCGCCCTGGCCGGGCGGCGACGGGCCGGGCTCGCGGGTCCGGCCCGCGATCTGGTGACGGCCGGCTCCCCGGGCCGGTCGCTCCATCTGGAGGTCGAGGGCCTGGGCGGCGGCGACTGGTACATCGCGCTGGACTCACCGGCCGCGGTCGGCTCCCCCGACCACACGGTGGCGCAGGTCGCGCTGGACGGCACCGAGTTCTGCGAGCTGCTGGCGGGCCACGTGCCGCCCGTGGAGACGGCGGCCGGTCAGCGCGGTGACCGCGAGGCGATCGAGGACGTGCTCTACGCGGCGGCCTCGCTCAGCAGGCTGTGAGCCCGGCCTGGTCCAGGGGCAGGACCCCGCCCTACGGGAAGACCACCGTGCGGCGGCCGTTGAGCAGGATGCGCCGCTCCGCGTGCCACTTCACCGCGCGCGCCAGGGCCCGGCACTCCACATCGCGCCCGATGGCGACGAGCTGGTCCGGCGTGACGCCGTGGCTCGCCCGCTCGACCTCCTGCTCGATGATCGGCCCCTCGTCGAGGTCGGCCGTCACGTAGTGCGCGGTGGCGCCGATCAGCTTCACGCCGCGGGCGTGCGCCTGGTGGTACGGCTTGGCGCCCTTGAAGCTCGGCAGGAAGGAGTGGTGGATGTTGATGATCCGGCCGCTCAGCTGCTTGCAGAGATCGTCGGAAAGGACCTGCATGTAGCGGGCCAGTACGACCAGCTCCACGTCCTCCTCGCGGACCAGTTCCAGCAGCCGCGCCTCCGCCTCCGCCTTGTTGTCCCTGGTGACCGGGATGTGCCGGAAGGGGACGTCGTACGAGGCGACGAGCTCGGCGAAGTCCGTGTGGTTGGAGACGACCGCCGCGATCTCGACCGGCAGTGCCCCGGTCCGGGAGCGGAACAGCAGGTCGTTCAGGCAGTGGCCGAACTTGCTGACCATGAGCACGATCCGCATCCGGTCGGAGGAGCGGTGGATCTGCCAGTCCATCCGGAAGGAGTCACCGATCGCGGCGAAGCTCGCCCGCAGCTTCTCTGCGGTCACCGGGCTGTCCGCAGAGAAGTGGACCCGCATGAAGAACAGACCCGTGTCGTGGTCCCCGAACTGCTGGCTGTCCTCGATATTGCAGCCGGTCATGAAGAGATAGCTCGACACGGCGTGCACGATGCCCTTTTCGTCGGGGCACGAGAGGGTGAGGACGTACTGCTCGGGGGCGGTGTCAGCAGGCTGCGGCGCGGTCATTCCCGTAGGGTGCCACACCGCCCGGATCTCAGGCCGTTCTGGTCATGATGCGGAGCACGTCCAGCGAGCGCGGCGGGACGTCCGGATCCTCGCCGTCGTTCGAGGCGAGCAGCACATGGGCCTCGCGGGCGGCCCGGACGGCCTCCGGCCAGCCGTGGTGCTCCAGGTAGGCGGAGACCGGGGCGTCGGCGCCGACCTGGTGCATGATGCGCAGCACCCGCAGCACGGCGACGTCCACGAGGGCGGCCTCACCGGAGTCCCGGAAGACCGTGCCGACGTACTTCTCGGCGGACCAGTTGTCGAGCCAGGTGTCCTCGACCAGGCGGTACACGGCGTCGGTGACGTCGCCGTATCCCTCCCGGCCGGCCAGCCAGCACTCGTGGTGGAAGACGGGGTCGGAGAGCATGTGCAGCGCCGAGCGCACGTTGCTGCGCCAGCGCCACCACGGAATGTCGTTGAGCGGCATGCCGCCCATGGTGGAGGAGCGACGGCCGCGACGGGAAGTGTTCTCGGAACCTTGCTGCACAGCTGTCGATCGTACGTTCCCTTATCGGCCTCCTGTGCGGCCCCCCGGAATTCACCCGGATGTCACCGAGCGTTGAACGGACCACACTGCGGCGTTACCCGGGGCCGGGAAGGGTCAGGGCCCATGACCGGACGGCAGCGCCCCATCCTTCCCCGCCCTTCCAGGCCGCTCATCGGCACGGTGGTGGCAGGGGCCCTGCTGATGACCGGCTGCGGTGTGCTCCCTGGGGCCTCGGGGGACTCCAGGGAGCCCGTCACCGTCGTCACGTGGGCGCCGAGCGGCGCCGCGGGCCCGGACAGCGCCAACATGGCGGGCGTGACCGCCATGGCGCAGGCGTACGCGCGCTGGATCAACGGCAGCGGCGGGATCGACGGCCACAAGCTGCGCGTCGTCACCTGCGACGAGCAGGACACCTCGGTCGGCGCGGGCAACTGCGCCCGCCGGGCCGTCGAGGAGAAGGCCGTCGCGGTCGTCGGCTCGTACAGCCGGTTCGGGCGGGCGTTCATGGCACCGCTGGAGGTGGCCGGGATTCCTTACATCGGCGGATACGGCGCCTCCGAGGAGGAGTTCCGCAGCTATATCTCCTACCCGGTGACCGGCGGCCAGTTCGCGCTGCTGGCGGGCAACGCCAAGCAGCTGGCCCGCGGTTGCGAGCGGGTCTCGCTGGTGCGGCCGGACACGCTGGGCGGCGACGGGCAGTCGTGGCTCCTCAGGACCGGCCTCACCGAGGCCC
>CBRG010000414.1 GCA_000470535.1 Streptomyces sp. AW19M42 | reverse complement strand
AGGCGTCACCGGCTGGGCGCCGTGTGACGCGGCGGTAGGGCCGGGGGTTGTCGTAATCCTGTTCACCCGGGGGCGATACGCTTCCCGCGACCGACAGACGATCTCCGGGCCCCAGGCGGCCCTGCCCTCACACGACCGCAATCCGCACGCTGCCGACCGGCTCCGATGCCCGGCGGACGATGCATGATCACTTCAGGATGGCCCAAGCCCCATGAGCTGGTTCGAATCCTTCGTCCTCGGCCTCGTTCAGGGACTGACCGAGTTCCTGCCGATCTCCTCCAGCGCGCATCTGCGGCTCACCGCGGCGTTCGCCGGCTGGCACGATCCGGGAGCGGCGTTCACCGCCATCACCCAGATCGGCACGGAAGCCGCAGTCCTCATCTACTTCCGTAAGGACATCGTCCGGATCGTCGGCGCCTGGTTCAGGTCACTGACGGACCGCTCGATGCGGAGCGACCATGACGCTCAGATGGGCTGGCTGGTCATCGTCGGTTCCATTCCGATCGGCGTGCTGGGCGTGACGTTCAAGGACCAGATCGAGGGCCCCTTCCGCGATCTGCGGCTGATCGCCACCACGCTCATCGTGATGGGCATCGTGCTCGGCGTCGCCGACCGCCTGGCCGCCCGTGACGAGACCGGTGGCAAGCACCGGGCGATCAAAGAGCGCAAGTCCCTCAAGGAACTGGGCATCAAGGACGGCCTGATCTTCGGCTTCTGCCAGGCGATGGCCCTGGTCCCGGGCGTCTCCCGGTCCGGCGCCACGATCAGCGGCGGTCTGCTGATGGGCTACACCCGCGAGGCCGCGGCACGCTACTCGTTCCTGCTCGCGGTCCCGGCGGTCCTCGCCTCCGGCGTCTTCGAGCTGAAGGACGCGGGTGAGGGACATGTGGCCTGGGGTCCGACGATCTTCGCCACGTTCATCGCGTTCGGTGTGGGGTACGTCGTCATCGCCTGGTTCATGCGCTTCATTACCACCAAGAGCTTCATGCCGTTCGTGATCTACCGGGTGCTGCTGGGCCTCGCCCTGTTCGCACTGGTGGGGGCCGGTGCGCTGAGCCCGCACGCGGGTGAGTCGGCGGGCTGATCGAGGCTCTCCGAGCGGCGGACACACCCCTGCGGCCCGGATTACGCCGGACAGGCGTCCCCGCTCCACGGTCGAGCGTTCCACGCGGCGGCACTCACCTGGGCAGCGCTGCCGTACCGCGATCACCCCGTCGGCGGGACGTGCGGTCCGGGTAGCTGCTCGACCCGGTCACAGGTATCCCCCGGTGGGCACGGTCCGGATGCGGCACCGACGGCGTCGACGGTGGACGTCGCAGGGCCGTGGGGCGCGAGTGGCGGGCCGGCTGTAGTCGGCGGGGACGCGTCGCATGCGGGGCGTTTTGGGGCTGACTTCGGGCACTTTCGCCGCTCCCATAGAATCCTGCCAACGAGGAGACGGGTGCAGTTCACCGAGCAGGTCGCACGGTTCCGTGACTACATGCCGGCCGCTGATCGGCAGACGTTTTTGCGTCTCGTGGACAGGATCGCGGCTGACCCTGAAGGTGCCGGCAGTCAGCTTGTTTACACCAACGACAGTGTGACGCGCGGGGTCCGGGAAGACCACGTAATGATCAACTACGTGGTTACGAGCTTCTTCGTCGTGGCCATCGAGACGGACATCTACGATGCGTCGCGCGGCTTCAACGTGGTGTAGCGGACCTGACTGTGAGGGGCCGCCCGGTGGTGGGAGCCGCGCATGGGCGGGCTGGAGAACCTGACGGGGCATCGGGTCCGGTCGCAGTACAAGCTCCCGGTTGTCAGCCCCGCGTCCTAGTTCGCGCTCACGCCCTCTCTTCCTGTGCCTGCCACAGCTGTGCGCTCCCCGGCCGTGGTCCGAGGCGACACCGTCCGGGCGGCGTGAACCGCCCATGCCGGTGCACGGCTCCGAGTCAGAAGTCAGG
This sequence comes from Streptomyces sp. AW19M42, assembly GCA_000470535.1. Lineage (GTDB taxonomy): Bacteria > Actinomycetota > Actinomycetes > Streptomycetales > Streptomycetaceae > Streptomyces. The sequence continues at coordinate 4,268 of CBRG010000414.1, read as the reverse complement.
ACAGAGGTTCTTGTGTACGGCGTCCTGGAGCTTCTTGCCCGTCTCGGGGTTGCTGATCTCGGGGAAGCGGGACGTGATGGTGAAGCGTTCGAGGGCCAGCGCGCTCAGCTTGGCCTCGTCCTTGGTCGTTTTGATCGAGCCGCACTGGTTGAGCCCTCGGCTCACAGCCAGTTCGTCCGTGCCGGGCTTGGAGATGCGCGGGTCAATCGCGTCCAGGGCTTCGAGGAACGCGTACCGGGCTGTGGCGCTGGGCTCGGCCGGAAGACCGGCAGCCTTGCGTGCTGCGTCGCGGTCTGCCTGGCTGACGGTCTTGCTGGGCGCCACGGCCGGCTTGTCGTCGTTGCTGCTGCCGCACGCGGTGAGCGTGAGGAGCAAGCCGGCAGCGATGGCTGCCGCAGTGGTGCGGGTGCGCATGGGTTCCCCTGGTGTCGATGTGGGGACATTGTGGCGGATGCGGGGGAACCATTCGTACGCACGGGCTCACCGCGCCGTCATGCACGGCGGACAGCGTGCTGCCAGCACGGTTCCGAAGTGCCGACGAGTAGTGAGGTGCCGATGAGTGGTGAGGTGCCGATGAGTTCTGATCTCTCCAGAGGTCTGTCCTTTCCAAGGCCGCCTCGCGCGGCCCGGCTCCGCACCATGAGGGAGAAGGATGATCGATCTAAGGCCGGCCTGCCGACGGATGACCGACGTACTCGCCGGCGTCACCGACGACCAGCTCGCCCACGCCACGCCGTGCAGCGACTACACGGTCGGTGACCTCATCAACCACGTCAGCGACGTGTCACAGGGGTCTGCCGCCCTCGCCCGCAGGACTCACACCGCCGCCGGCACCACCGACGACAAGGCGATGCTCCTCGGCGGCAACTGGTGCGAGCCCGTCACCGCGCACGTGCTGGCGCTCGGCGATTCCTGGGCCGATCCTGCGGCTTGGCAGGGCCGCTTCGATGCGGCCGGCGTGGAACTGTCCAATGAGCTGTGGGGCAGGATCGCCCTCACCGAGATGGTCCTGCACGGTTGGGACCTGGCTACAGCCACCGAGCAGTCTTTCGATCTACCCCGGACGACACTGCAAGCGTGCCTTGACCATGTAGCCGAATTCGTCCCCAACGCGCCTGTCCCCGCCCTGTGGGGCCCCGTCGTCGACGTACCGGACAGTGCACCGCTCCTGGAGCGGATCATCGCCATCACCGGACGTACTCCGTAACGTCCGGGCCCTGAGCCCGTCGATGCTGTCTCTGATGCACCGTGGAGTCTGGAGAACGACGGCCATCGCAGTAGGCGAGCAGGTGGTGACGAACGCGGGCCTCGGTGAAGCCGAGCCGGCGCGGTATGGCCGCGCTAGCGGTGTTGTCCGAGTCGTGTGCGATCTCCAGGTACCGCACAGCGGGCAGCGTGAACATCTCGCTGATCAGTGCCGACGTCGCTCTCGTCGCGATGCCCCGACCGGTGGCGGCGGGGTGCAGCCAGTACCCCCTGAACCAGCCCGTCGGTTCGGCGCCTCGGTAGGCCTGGCACATGCCGACGAGCGTGCCGTGCTCGGTGACGGCGTAGTTGTACACCCGCCCGCCCGCCCAGCCGGTACCGGCCTTCGCGAGGAAGCTCCGGGTATTCTCCTCGCCGTGCTGGGCGACCCACGGTCCCCAGGGACGCAGGTGGTCCACGGACTCCTCGATCAACTGGTGCGCCGAAGAGAAGTCGCGCTGCCCCCGCCAGCGGCGCAGGGCGACTTCTCCGCACTCGATGACGGGCCTCGGTCGTTCCATGGCAGCCATGATTGTGCGTGAGCGGGCCCGCCGCAGCTATTTTTTCTGGTCCGGCGGCTTCACCGGCTCGCTGCCGGTTGCGTACACCGTGGCGATGATGCCGTCGGGAAATCGCTCGTTGCGCAGCAGGACCCAGGTGTTCCCGTGCCCGTCCTCGATGGCCGCCTCCTCGGTGCGGGGCCAGTGCGGCAGGACGTTGTCGGCCAGGTGAGCGGCGAGCCGCCGCGCGATGTCGTCGATGGTGTCGCGGGTGACCTTCAGGCCGAGGGTGTGCCTGGCGTACAGGTTGAGGACCTTCCCGCCGATGGGCAGGGGAATGTGTCTGGACAGGGCCTCCCGCTTCCAGGCCGCCAGGCCCCCGGAGCCACTGATGCGCGAGGTGACACCCGTGCGGTACTGGGCCCAGGTGCGTTCCGCGTGACGGGTGCAGTAGCGCAGGACGTGACTGCGGTCCGCGCTGATGACCAGGCCGTATCCGTGCTTGCGAAAGTAGATTCGCCACGTACCGGTACTGCTTCGTTCGGTGGTGGCCTGCTCGGAGATGAGGTCTTCGAGCAGGGAGCGGATCTGCGTCTCGGCTATCTGCGGCACGACGGCGTGCACTCTGCCGTACGTTGCGACGGCGCCGGGCGTGACGTCGACTTCGTACGCCTCGTCGGAGTCCATGCCGAGGGCGCCGGGTATCCAGGTGCCGGGGCCCCACCGCCACTCCGAGCGGCGCGGCCCGGGGGCGTCGCGGGTCACGGCGGGCGTCACGGTCGTGTAGCCGTCGCACCGGCCGCACCATCCGTCAGCGCGGTTGGTGGTGTTGGAGCACGCGGTGCCGTCGGCGCCGTAGCAGCGGCACGGGCGCCGGGGCGGTGCTGGAGTGATCAATCACCTCTCCTGTTCGGTCGGTGTCGCCGGTGGTGCGGGCAGGCAGCTCCCACCCCCATGAGCGTAGGCCGCGGACGCCCGTCCGGTGCCGGATTCGCGCGCCCTCCCGGTGCGTGCTTCACGCGCGTTCAGCGAAGTGCCCACTTATCATCCACTGACTGGTCACAACTTCATCACTAATGGAATGTATGGCTCACACCGGCCGGCACGACCTCGCTACGGTCGTCCCCCACGCATCACCTGGGGGACCCATGTCACACACTCCGCCGCCGCAACAGCCCCCCTGGGGGCAGCCGCCCGAGCCCACCGGGCCCAACCCGTATGCGCCCGCGGCGCCTTCCGGGGGCCGGCCGGGCTGGACGAGGAAGCGGATCATCATCCCCGCGGCGATCGTCCTGCTCTTCGTCGGCGTCGGCATCGGCGCTTCCGACGACGGCACCAGGACGGAGAAGGCCGCCGACGCGAAAGCCGCGCCCGCGGCAACCGTCACGGCAACAGCAACGGCAACAGCAACGGCCGAGCCGCTGCCCGCCGTGACAGAGACCGTCACCGCCACCCCGAAGCCGGTCCCGGCCGTGACGAAGACGAAGACCGTCCGGGTCACCGTCGCGCCCGATTCCGGTACGTCCGGCGGGTCGGGCACCTCCGGTGGCTCCGACTCGGGCAGTGGCTCCGGCTCGGCGTACTACGCCAACTGCACCGCTGTCCGGGCAGCCGGCGCCGCACCCATTCACGCCGGGGAACCCGGCTACGGGCGCCACCTGGACCGCGACGGTGACGGAGTCGGCTGCGAATAGGCGCCCGGCCGCCGGACGGCGCGCGGGCCGCCACGGTTCGGCCGCTGCGTCACCGGTGGGGCGCGGACACGAACTCCCGGATCGCCAGGGCCAGTCGCTCCGGCTGGTCCAGCGGTACGAGCGTGCGGCTGTCGGGGATCTCGGCCAGCCGCCCCTGCGGGAGGAGTTCCGCGAGGCGCCGGCCGTGTGCGGGCGGCATCACGCGGTCCCCGGCCGCCCAGACGACGAGGGCGGGGCGGTCGAAGGCCCCCAGGGCCTCGGCAGCCCCGGCCAGCCCTCGGGCATCCGCGTCCACCGCCCGCAGCGTCCGGACCGCATCGCGGCGGATGCCCGGCCGGGTCATGACGGGCCGCGTCCACCGCCGGGTGGCCGCGTCGCCCCGCCGGGTCAGCCATCCGAACGCGACCGGGAGGCGGCAGACCGCCCGCAGCCGCATCTGCTGCATGGACCAGCGCTCCGGGCAGACCGTCAGCAGCGTGGGCAGATACTGCTGGGACGCCTCGCGGCCGAGTGCGGCGTAGCGTCCGGAGTCGTACATCGCCAGGCCGATGGCCTGGTCGAGCACCGCCGCCTCGTCGTCTTGGCCGCGAGGTCCTCCGTAACCCGGTCCAGCAGTTCCCGGCGCCGGGCCTCACCGCGCGGAGATCCCGCCGATCGCCGGTAGCCCGCTCGGTCCGGTGAGCCTTCGTCGGCAGAGATGTTCATGCCGACAGCTTCCATCACGGGTCGCGCACGCACAGCGGGGGCCGCCCCGGGGCGCGGTACCGGCGCCCGGAAACGGGCTGCCCCCGTACCCGCTCGGCGGGGACGGGGGCAGCCCGGAGCCCGG
>CBRG010000413.1 GCA_000470535.1 Streptomyces sp. AW19M42 | reverse complement strand
GGGCCCCGGCGGCTGGGGCTAGCGCTCCAGGTGGCCCGTGTCGTTCCAGCGTTCCAGCGCCGGCGTCCCGTAGGCCCAGCCCAGGACGGACAGCGACGTCGGCTCCAGCCGGATGCGCGCCGCGAACGCCACGTCCTCGCCCAGCCACCGGGCCCCCAGCGCCCGCAGGATGTGGCCGTGGGCGAACACCAGGACGTCGCGGTCGGCCGAGCGGGCCCACTCGACGACCTCGTCGGCACGGGCCGACAGCTCGGCCAGGGTCTCCCCCTCCGGCACCCCGTCGCGCCAGATGAACCAGTCCGGGCGGGTCGCCTTGATCGCGGCCGGCGTCATCCCCTCGTACGCCCCGTAGTCCCACTCCATCAGCGCGTCCCACGGCTCGGCCTGCTCGCCGAACCCCGCGAGCTCGCAGGTCTCGGAGGCCCGCACCAGCGGGCTGGTCCGGACCTCAAGACCGGGCAGGTCCGCCCACGGCCCGCGGTGCAGCCGCTCCCCGAGCAGCTTGGCGCCCGCGCGCCCGGTGCCGAGCAGGGGAATGTCCGTCCTGCCGGTGTGATTGCCGTTGACGGACCATTCCGTCTGGCCGTGCCGGGCAAGCAGGATTCGCGGTGCCATGTGTCGGCTCTCCCTGAAACTGAGACCTCTGATGCTGGATCTGAGATCTTGGACATCGACAGGGACGCAACCGTCCGACACGCTACGGATGAACGGTGGGAACGGAACGTCCGGTTTTCCATCATCTCGCACACGCGCGTGACGCAACCCCGGGGGCCGTACGGGCGTCCCTCTCATCGCAGACCGAACAGAGCGGCTGAGGGGTGCCGAGGGCACCCCTGGGGGAATCCCGGCCGCACCGCACCGTACGGTTGAACGTCCGCCGTCGGGCATGAACACATGATGGAGAACTTCCGGATGCCGCCTGCCACCACCGCGCCCGCGCCGCGCCCCCGGCCCCGCTGGTGGACCGAGCTCCCCCTGCTCGCCCTGGTGTACGCGGCGTACTCGGGCGGCAGACTGCTGGTGCGCGGCGACGTGTCGACGGCCGTGGACCACGGACTGCGCATCCTGGACCTGGAACAGACGCTCCGCATCAACTTCGAGCACCCCCTCAACCGGCTGCTCACCGCGCACTCCTCGGTCGGGATACCCGCCGACTTCGCGTACGCGTCGCTGCACTACCTGATAACCCCGGCCGTCCTCATCTGGATGTTCCGGCGGCACTCGCAGGCCTACCGCAGGGCCCGCACCTGGCTGATGACCTCCACGATGCTCGGTCTGATCGGCTTCACGCTGATGCCGACCTGCCCGCCCCGGCTGCTGGCCGCCGGACACGGCTTCGTCGACACGATGGCGCAGTACAGCTCGTACGGCTGGTGGGGCACAGAGGCGTCCGCCCCGCGCGGCATGGGCGGAATGACCAATCAGTACGCGGCGATGCCGAGTCTGCACGTCGGCTGGGCGCTGTGGTGCGGGATCCTCATCTGGCGCCACGGGCGGCACCCGCTCGTCCGGGCGGCAGGCGTCGTCTACCCCCTGATCACCGTCTTCGTGGTGATGGGGACCGCCAACCACTACTTCCTCGACGCGGTGGCCGGAGCCGCCGTGATGGGTCTCGGCGCCCTGTTGGCCCGGCCCGTGACCGGGCTCGCCAACAAGGTCGGCGACGCGGCCAAGGCCCGCTTCGCACGGGTGAGTACGGCCACGGAGTCCCCGGATGTCAGTGCCGGATGCAAGACTTCCGCGGGTGAGCGAATCCCCGGCCAGCGGACCTCCTCCGCAGATCCCACCGATGCCGCAGCACCGGGCGGTCCACCTGCCCCGGCCGACGTCCCCGCCCCTGCGGGAAGCGCAGCGGGACGTGCCGTCGGCGGTGACACTGCGGCAGCGGCTCGCTGAGCTGAGGGGCCCGGCCGTCCCACCCCGTCCGCTGGACGCCCGCGCGCTGGCCGCCCTCGCCGCCAACCCCGGCTGCAAGCGGCGCGCCCTGCTCGACGGGGCCGGTGTCGACAAGACCGCCCTGGCCACCGCGCTCGGGTCACCGGCCCCCTTCGGCCAGTCCCAGTTCGCCTTCATGCGCGGCAACGCCTTCGAGGCCAGGGTCAAGGCCGACGGCGGTACGGAGCTGATGCGGCTGCTGCACGAGCGGCTCGGTGGGCCCGGCGAACCGCCGCGCGACGTCGCGGTGCCCGATCTGAGCGCCGCCGGTCCCGAGGGCCGCGCCGCGCGCACCGCGCTGGCCCTGCGGGAGGCGACCGGGGCGGGCGGCTGGGCGCTCCTGGACCACCCGATGCTGGCCCTGGAGGTGGCGGGCTCGCCCGCCTATCTGGAGCCGGACGCGGTGGTGGTGCACCCCGACGGCACCTGGACCGTCGTCGAGATCAAGTCCTTCCCCATGATCGACGGTTCCGCCGACGCGGCGAAGGTCGGCGCGGCCGCCCGCCAGTCCGCGGTCTACGTGCTGGCGCTGGAGCGGATCGCCGCCGCCACCGACGGGGCGGAGGTCGGCCACCGGGTGCTGCTGGTCTGCCCCAAGGACTTCTCCAACCTGCCGGCCGCGTCCGTCGTCGACGTGCGCAAGCAGCGCGCGGTCACCCGCCGCCAGCTCATCCGGCTCACCCGGATCGAGGACATCGCGGCGGCCCTGCCCGAGGGCACCACCTTCGACCCGGAGCGCTCCCCCGAGGAGCTGGACCGCGCCGTCGAGTCGGTCACCGCGGCGTACGCGCCGGAGTGCCTGGCCGCCTGTGAACTGGCCTTCCACTGCCGGGGCAAGGCACGCGCCACCGGCGCCGTGGAGGCGCTGGGGCGCAGTGTGCGGGGCGAGCTCGGCGGGCTGACCACGGTCGGCGCGGTGCTGGCCGCGGCCGCGGGCAAGGAGGGCGATCCGGCGGACCCGACGGTCTCGGCGCTGCGCCGCGCCGCCGCGCTGCGCGCCGAGGCGCTTGAGGCCGGTCCGGAGGGCGGTCCCGCATGCCACTGATCTCCACCCTGGCCAGGCTGGAGGCCGTGGAGAGCGGCCGCGCGCAGCCGCTGGCCACGGTCCGCCACCGCCGCCTCACGGACCGGCCGCTGGTCCTGGTGCCGCTGACCACGTCGGGTGAGGCGGGGGCCCCGCTCGGCGCCCTGGTCGGCTCCGACCGGGACGCGCCCCGGCTGCTGGTCGTGGCCCAGCCGCGCGACCGGGATCTGCGGTTCGCGTTCCTCGCGGAGCTGGCAGAGGCGGTGCTGCCGCACATCGAGTCGTACGCCGATGTGATCGAGCCCGCCGAGCGCCGCGAGACGGACCCGGCGACCGGCAAGAAGGTCAAGGTCGAGACCGAGCTGTGCACGGACGCCGCGCAGCTGATCGTGCCGAGCCGGGCGGGCATCGAGTTCGTCCGGCTGCTGGGCCGCTCCATGCGGTTCCGGCGCACCGCGGAGGACGACCCCGACACCCCGTATCCGGCGCCCGCCCGCGTCCCGCTGCTGGGCCGCTGGCTGACGCACTACGGCGAGCGCGCCCGGGTGCCGGGCTCCTCGCTGCTGCTGGCCTGCACCGATCTGCTCAACCGGCACTGGGCCAGTGGCCAGTCCAGCCTGGAGGACCAGCATCTGGGCGCTCTGCTCGCCTGGGTCGATCCGCCGGCCGGCGAGTCCGGGGCCGAGGCCGCGCTCCGCGCCGAGCTGGCCCGGGACCGCGCGGGACAGCTGCTGTGCCCGCCCGCCGGACCGGCCACCGACCCGGACTTCGACAACCGGCTGCTGGCCCCCGCGATCGAGCGGTACGACCGCGCGCGCACCGCGCTGGCCGCCGCGGAGGACGGGTTGGCGGCCGATGCCGGGCTCGCCGCGCTGACGGCGGCCGAGCATGAGATCAGAGCCCTGCTGGCGGGCGTGCTGCGGCCGACCTGGGACGCCGTGTGGCGGGGCCTGGACCTGCTCCGGGAGCTGCCGGAGGGGGCCAGGACCGAGGACCGCTGGACCCGTGACCGCTGGTCGTTCACCGGCCACCGCGACCGGGTGCGGTCCGGGGAGCCGCCGCAGCCGCGCCGGGACGACGCGGTGACGGCGGCCCGCAAGCTCGCCTCGCGGGAGACCGCCCAGGCGCAGCTGGAGGCCCAGGAGGCGCTGGACGATCCGCTGGTGCTGGCCGGCCGGCGGCTGGCGGGTGAGGCGTTCCTCGGGGAGGTGACCGGGGTGGAGATGGCGTACACCGAGTCGAAGCGCCCCTCGCCGCGCCCGCTGGTCACCGTGCGCACGGCTGAGCAGCCGCGGCTGGCAGAGCGCGTGAAGGTCTACCGCTCGCTGGACGGCAAGCCGCAGACCGCCGAGTTCGCCGGGTACGGGCCGTCGGAGGAGGGCGCGCCGCCCGCGCTGGTCCTGCGGATCACCGACCGGATGGGCCGGAGCAGGGAGCCGGCCCCCGGTTCGGTGCCGGAGCCCGGTGACCGGATCGCCTGGACGCTCTTCGAGCACGACCAGCGCGGTGGCCCGAAGCTGCCGGAGCCGGAGGAGACGCCCTGGACCCACGGCGGTCCGCCGGGCTCCGGCGCGGCTGTCGAGCGTCCCGACCCCGTGACCCCGGAGGACCTGCTGTGAGCGACCGACTCGACCCGGGGGCGGCGGCGGGCCGGGCCACCGCCCAGATCCTGGACGACACGCTGAACGGCACCGCGCGCGGCATCGTGGTGGACTCCCCGCCGGGCGCCGGCAAGTCGACCCTGGTGGTCCGCGCCGCGCTCGAACTCGCGGCGGCCGGGCGCCCGCTGATGGTCGTCGCGCAGACGAACGCCCAGGTCGACGACCTGGTGGTGCGGCTGGCCGAGAAGGGCCCCGGGCTCCCGGTCGGCCGGCTGCACAGCAGCGACTCGGACCCGTACGACAAGGTGCTGGACGGGCTGGACAACGTACGCAAGTCGGCGAAGGCGGCGGATCTGGCCGGGCTGGACATCGTCATCTCGACGGCGGCCAAGTGGGCCCATGTGAAGAACGTCGAGCCGTGGGGACACGCGATCGTCGACGAGGCGTACCAGATGCGTTCGGACGCGCTGCTGGCCGTCGCCGGGCTCTTCGAACGGGCGCTGTTCGTGGGCGATCCGGGCCAGCTCGACCCGTTCTCGATCGTCGGTGCGGACCAGTGGGCGGGGCTGAGTTACGACCCGTCCGCGAGCGCGGTCTCCACCCTGCTGGCGCACAATCCGGAGCTGCCGCAGCGCCGGCTGCCGGTCTCCTGGCGGCTGCCCGCGTCGGCCGCGCAGCTGGTCTCGGACGCGTTCTACCCGTACACCCCGTTTCGCAGCGGTACGGACCACGGGGACCGGCTGCTGTCGTTCGGCGTCGGGTCGGACGGCTCGGCGGCCGACCGGGTGCTGGACGAGGCCGCGGAGTCCGGCTGGGGGCTGCTGGAGCTGCCCGCCCGCCACACCCCGCGCA
>CBRG010000412.1 GCA_000470535.1 Streptomyces sp. AW19M42 | reverse complement strand
TGCCGGCCCCAGGCCCCTGTACTGGACGTACCGCCGTCTGCCGGGTGACCGTCAGTGCGCCGGCAGCGGGCCCGTGCGGCGGGCGGAGTAGGTGACGAAGCCCGCGCCGATGCCCAGGAACGCCATGCCCCCGATCAGGTACGGGGTCGTGTCGGTCCCGGTCCCGGTGTCCGCGAGCTTCGCGCCGTCCGCGTCGGCGGCGCCCATGGAGTCGATCGCGGCCGCCCGGCCCGGTGCGTCCTGGGCGCCGACGGTCTCGCCCGTCGCGGTGGCTGTCGGAACGAACCAGAGGGCGCACAGCAGCGTTGCCGCGGCAGTGGCGGTCAGGAGCGGGCGGCGGGTGCTGGCCACGGAATCGATCCCCCTTGTGACAGCCGCGAGTTAGGCCTGCGGCCGATGTTGCGGCCGATGCTAGTGAAGCAGCGGGTCGTGGGAAAGCCGAGGCGGCCGGGAGCTTACGCTCCGGCATATGAGCACATCTGAGACGTCACGTTATGTTCGCCTTCAGGTCGAAATGGTGTTGGAGATCACGGACGCCGACGCCCTGAGCGGAACCGCTCTGGAGAGCCTCGCGGCCGAGTACGGCGAGCCCGGCGGCGATTCCGCGGAGGAGCGCACGCATGCCGAGACCGCCGTCCGGGAAGACGGCGCGGAGGCCCTCGCCTCACTGATCGATCCGTTCGACCTGGTCAGCGAGGTGCCCGGGGTCGAGCTGACCCAGGCCTCCTGGAGCAGCGAGAGCATCGACTACGACCCGCAGGACCCGGACGGATGGGACCTCGACGAAGACGATGGCGAGGAGGACGGGGACGACGGCGGCGAAGGCGCCTCCGGCGTCCCGCACAATGGGGAGGAGAACAACGACGACGGCAGTGCGGAGCGGCGGGCGTAACAGGTGGAGAGCCACCGGCCCCGGCCCGTCTCCGGCGGGCCGGGGCCGGTGTGCGTGACGACCGGTCCACCGGATCGCGAGGCTGCCGCACAACCGGCCGGACACCGGCGGCACCTATGTGGTGGAGCACAGGAACCACCACACAGGAACCACCCCGGAACCGATACGTCGATGAGTGGTGTTCCCCACATCTCCCGTGGATGTGGAACGGGTAACCCTTTCAGGGGGTTCTTGGAACACTGACGGGTATCGCCGGTCAACGGCCTGGCTCGGGGTTTTTGGGGATTTCGGCAACGATGGAGAAGCGTGTGATGACGGACAGCAAGCGGCGCAAGGGCCTCATGGCCGCGTCCGCACTGCTCGGCGGCGTGCTGGTGCTCACGGCCTGCAGCGACGGCGGCGACAAGGGCGGTCCAAGCCCCGACAGCTCGAAGAAGTCACAGGCGGCCGAGGTCGACAAGGCGGCGGCCGAGGAGACCTCGGAGGCGCAGATAGCGATCTCTCCGAAGAACGGTGCGACCAACGCGAGCATCAACAACGACGCGAAGGTCACCGTCGCCAAGGGCAAGCTGACGGTCGTCACGATGACCACGGCGGCCGGTGCGAGCGTCAAGGGCACCCTCTCCGCCGACGGCGCCACCTGGAAGCCGGACGCCCAGCTGGAGCGCTCGACCACGTACAAGATCAACGCCACGGCGAAGGACTCGAAGGGCCGCGAGGCGCACGAGAACTCCTCCTTCACCACCGTGTCGCCCGCCAACAGCTTCATCGGGAACTTCACTCCCGAGGACGGCTCGACCGTCGGCGTCGGCATGCCCGTCTCGATCAACTTCAACAAGGCGATCACGGACAAGAAGGCCGTCCTGGACGGCATCACCGTGACGTCCAGCAGCGGCCAGCAGGTCGTCGGCCACTGGTTCAACGCCCAGCGTCTGGACCTGCGCCCCGAGGATTACTGGCAGGGCGGCTCCACCGTCACCCTGAAGCTGGCGCTGGACGGCGTCGAGGGCGCGGACGGCGTCTACGGCGTGCAGCAGAAGACGGTCACCTTCAAGGTCGGCCGCAACCAGGTCTCGACCGTGGACGCCAAGACGCACACGATGACCGTCACCCAGAACGGGAAGACGATCAAGACCATCCCGATCTCCGCCGGTTCCTCCGACAACCCGACGTACAACGGCCAGATGGTGATCTCCGAGAAGTTCAAGGAGACCCGGATGGACGGTTCCACGGTCGGCTTCACCGACGACGACGGCAAGGGCGAGTACGACATCAAGGACGTGCCGCACGCCATGCGGCTGTCCACGTCGGGCACCTTCATCCACGGCAACTACTGGGGCGCCAAGTCGATCTTCGGCAGTGCCAACACCAGCCACGGCTGCGTCGGTCTCTCCGACACGAAGGGTGCCGGCGACGCCTCCGCTCCCGGCGCGTGGTTCTACAACAACTCCATGATCGGTGACGTCGTCATCATCAAGAACTCCCCGGACAAGACCATCCAGCCCGACAACGGTCTCAACGGCTGGAACATGACCTGGGCCCAGTGGACGGCGGGCTCCACGGCCTGACCTGACGTCCCCGACCCCTTCACCGCAGGCGGCGGCGCCCGATCCCCACGGATCACGGGCGCCGCCGCCTGCGGCGTATGCGGAGCGTTCTCATCCGTCTCGGCATCGCGGTCGGCCTGACCCGCGCG
>CBRG010000411.1 GCA_000470535.1 Streptomyces sp. AW19M42 | reverse complement strand
CGGCCAGGACCGGCCCGAGGGGCTGCCGCTGCGGCTGGGCTCGCTCAAGTCGAACATCGGGCATGCCCAGGCCGCCGCGGGCGTCGGCGGCATCATCAAGATGGTGCAGGCCATGCGGCACGGCGTGCTTCCGCCGACGCTGCACGTGGACCGGCCGAGCGAGCAGGTCGACTGGGCGGACGGGCAGGTCGAGCTGCTCACCGAGAGCATCGCGTGGCCCGTGACCGAACACCCCCGACGGGCCGGCGTCTCCTCCTTCGGCATCAGCGGCACCAACGCGCACGTCATCCTGGAAGCCCCGGCCGAACAGCCGGAACCCGCCCCGGCGCCCGGCACCCGGCCCACCCCGTCCGTGCTGCCGGTCCTGGTGTCGGCCCGCACAGAGGCAGCCGTACGCGGCCAGGCCGCCGCCCTGCGCGACCACCTGGCACGGCACCCCGGACTCACCCCGCTCGACGTCGGTTTCTCGCTCGCCACCACCCGCCCCCTCTTCGACCACCGGGCGCTCACGGTCGCCACTGGCCGGGAGGAGCTGCTGGCCGGACTGGACGCGATCGCGGACGGCACCACCGCACCGGGCGTCGCCCACGGCCGGGCCGCGCACCGCCGTGTCGTGATGCTGTTCACCGGACAGGGCAGCCAGCGGCCCGGCATGGGACGCGAGCTGTACGCGGCCGAGCCGGCGTTCGCCGCCGCCCTGGACGAGGTGTGCGAACACCTCGACGCCGAACTCGGCACGTCCCTGCGCGAGGTGATGTTCACCGACGCGCAGGCCCTGGCCGAGGCGGGTTACGTACAGGCCCTGGCCGACACGGGGTACGCGCAGCCCGCGCTGTTCGCACTCGAAGTGGCGCTGTACCGGCTGTTCGAATCGTTCGGGGTCGTGCCCGACCAGTTGGTGGGGCACTCGGTCGGTGAACTGGCCGCCGCCCACGTGGCGGGCGTACTGACACTGGAGGACGCCTGCCGGCTGGTCGCGGCCCGGGGCCGGCTGATGCAGGCCCTCCCGCCCGGCGGCGCGATGCTGGCGCTGCGGGCGACCGAGGCGGAGGTCACCCCGCTGCTGGGCGACGGTGTGGACCTCGCCGCCGTCAACGGACCCACGGCCGTGGTGCTGTCGGGCGAGGAGGAAGCCGTACTCGCGGTCGCCGGACGGTTCGTGGACCGTTCGAAGAAGCGGCTGCGGGTGAGCCACGCCTTCCACTCGGCCCGGATGGAACCGATGCTGGAGGAGTTCCGCCGGACGGCCGAGTCCGTCACGTACCACCCGGCGAGGATCCCGGTCGTGCCGACCGGCGGTGCGCACGCCGGTCCGGACAGCTTCGGGTCGCCGGAGTACTGGGTGCGGCAGGTACGCGAGACCGTGCGGTTCCACGACGCTGTCACGCGGTTGCGCGCGGCCGGAGTCGGTACCTTCCTCGAACTCGGCCCGGACCCCGTCCTCACGGCCGCCGTCCAGGAGTGCCTCGCGGACGACGACAGGGGCGAGGCGCCGGAACCGGTCCTCCGCGCGGCCCTGCGCCGCGGCCGCTCCGAGACCGGGACGTTCGCCGCGGGGCTCGCCCCGCTCCTGGTGCACGGCACCGGCACCCGGCGGGCCGAGCTCTACTCCGACACCGGTGCGCGCCGGGTCGACCTGCCGACCTACGCGTTCCACCGGCAGCGGTACTGGGCCGAGAACGCCGCCGTCCCGGCCGACCTGGCCGGGGCCGGACTGACCGGCGCCGCCCACCCGCTGCTCGGCGCCTGCGTCCCGCTCTCCGGCGGGGGGTCCGTCTGCACCGGACGGCTCTCCACCGCCGCCCACCCGTGGCTCGACGACCACCTCGTCGCCGGGCTCCCGGTGCTTCCCGGCACCGCGCTCCTCGACCTGGCCGTGCACGCAGGCGACCACGCCGGCTGCGGTCTCGTGGACGAACTGGTGCTGTCCGCACCGCTGTCCCTCGACGCGGGCGAGCAGCAGATCCAGGTCCTGACCGAGCCCGCCGACGCGGCCGGAAACCACACCGTGCGGATCTCCTCCCGGCCGGCCGCCGCGCCCGCCGAGAGGATGGACCCTGCACGCGACCGGAACGCTCACCCCCGCCAACGCCGGCGACGACCCGTTCGACACCTCCGAATGGCCGCCGCACGGCGCCGTGGAAGTACCGCTCGACGGGCTGTACGAGGGCGAGCAGGACCCGGCGGGGAGCGGAGTCGCGTACGGCCCGGCCTTCCAGGGCCTCAGCGCACTCTGGCGGCGCGACGGAGAGGTCTACGCCGAGGTGGTGCTGCCAGAAACGGTCCGTGCGGACACCGGGCGGTACGGACTGCACCCCGCCCTCCTCGACGCGTCCCTGCACTCCCTCGCCCACCTGCTGCCCGGCGCCGCCGGCCGTCTCGTGCCGTTCTCCTTCGGCGGCGCCGCCCTGCACGCCCAGGGCGCGACCGTGCTCCGTGTCCGGCTGACCGCTACCGGGCCCGAGCAGGTGGCACTCAGCGCCGTGGACCCGGCCGGGCGGGCGGTCGCCTCGATCGCCGCGCTCACGCTGCGCCCCCTCGCCGTGGGAGGCCGAAGCGAAGCACGCCCCGCGGACGCGCTGTTCCGCGTCGACTGGCAGCCCATGGCCGTAACGGCGCGGGAGACGGAGGAGCGGGAGACGGAGAAGGGGACGGAGCCGGCGTTCCGGCGCTGCGCGCTGGTCGGCGCGGACCCGCTGGGGATCATGGACACGCTGTCCGGGGCGGGTGTGTGGACCGAGTCCTTCGCCGACCTGGAGGCCCTGTCGGCCGCGGCGTCGGCGGGCATGACCCTGCCCGAACTCGTCCTGGTCTCCTTCGCCTCCGGTCCCGGCACCGACCCGGTCCGCGGCCTGCGGGACATCACCGGGGAGGCGCTGCGGACCGTGCGGTCGTGGCTCGCGGACGAGCGGTTCGCCGGATCGAGCCTGGCCTTCGTGACGCGCTCCGCGCTCGGTGACGGCACCGGACGCCCGGACGACCTGGCCTGTGCGCCGCTGTGGGGCCTGGTGCGGACCGCCCAGTCGGAGAACCCGGGCCGCTTCCTCCTCATGGACCTCGACGGGACGGAGGCCTCGGTTCTCGCCCTGCCCGCCGCCTTCGGCACCGGAGAACCGCAACTCGCCATCAGGGAAGGTGAATTGCGGGCGGCCCGGCTTGCCCGTGTCGCCGTACCCGAGGAGCCGGGCGCCGCCTGGGACCCGGACGGCACCGTGCTGGTCACCGGCGCCACGGGCGCCCTCGGCGGGCTGGTCGTCCGCCACCTCGTCGCCGAGCACGGCGTGCGGCAGTTGCTGCTGGTGAGCCGCAGCGGCTCCGCCGCCCCCGGCGCCGGGGAACTGCTGGCCGAACTCGCGGAGCTGGGCGCCGAAGCCACCCTGACCGCGTGCGACGCGGCCGACCGTGCCGCCCTGGCCGGGGTCCTGGACGGGATCGACCCGGCGCATCCGCTCACCGCGGTGGTCCACCTCGCCGGCGTCCTCGACGACGGAGTGATCACCTCGCTCACCCCGGAACGGTTCGAGACCGTACTGCGCGCGAAGGCGGAGGCCGCGCTGCACCTGCACGAACTCACCCGCGACGCGAAGCTCACCGAGTTCGTGCTGTTCTCCTCGTCAGCGGCCACCTTCGGCACCCCGGGCCAGGCCAACTACGCCGCGGCCAACGCCTTCCTGGACGCCCTGGCCGAGCAGCGGCGCGCCGACGGCCTGCCCGCCAGGTCGCTCGCCTGGGGCGCCTGGGAGCACGGCATGGCCGGCCGGCTCGACGACGTGGACCGCGACCGCATGGCCCGAGGCGGCGTGCTGGCCCTGGGCGACGGGGAAGGGCTCGCGCTCCTCGACGCCACACTGCGCGTCGACGCCGCCCAGTTCGTGCCCGTCCGCCTCGACACCGCGGCGTTCGGCCCCGAACCGGCCCCGCTCCTGCGCGGCCTCGCCCGCCCGGCGGCCCGGCGCACCGCCGCGGGCCACGACACCGGCCGCCGTACGGGACACCGGCTGCACGGGCTGACCGGCACAGCCCGCCGGGACGCGGTACTCGACCTGGTGCGCGGTACGACCGCCGCCGTCCTCGGGCACCCCTCGGCCGACGCGGTCCAGTCCGACCAGGCGTTCCTCGAACTCGGCCTGGACTCACTGACCTCGGTGGAGCTGCGCAACGCGCTGGCTGCCGAGACCGGGCTGCGGCTGCCGGCCACCGTCGCCTTCGACCACGCCTCACCACTCGACCTGGCCGAGCACCTGCACGCACTGCTCGGCACGGCACAGGACGGCACGGCACAGGACGGCACGGCGGACCGCCCGGACACCTCGGCCGCCGTTGCCGGGCCCGACACCGACGAGACCATCGGCCGGCTGTTCCGCAGGGCCTGCGAGGAGCGCAGGCTGGCCGAGGGCTTCGGACTCCTGCAGAGCGTCGCCCGGCTGCGGCCGACCTTCGGCGACGGCGGCGAGGAGGCCGAGTCGCCCACCTCCGTCCGGCTGGCCAAGGGCGGTGAACCGGTCCGGCTCGTCTGCTTCGCCTCGCAGGTGGCCCTCGGCGGCGTCCACCAGTACGCACGGTTCGCCTCCGGGTTCCGTGAGGTGCGGGAGGTGATCGCGCTCGCGGTGCCCGGGTTCGCGACCGGTGAGCCGCTGCCGGCCACCGAGGACGCCCTGCTCGACCTGCTGGCGCGGACGGTCCGCGAACAGGTCGGCGACGCGCCCTTCGCGCTGCTGGGCTCGTCCTCCGGCGGTGTACTCGCCTACGCGACGGCCGCCCGGATGGAACAGGAGGGCCGGCCTCCGGCGGGAGTCGTGCTCCTGGACACCTATGTGCCGGGCGACGACTCGCTCGGCCAGTTCGAGGACCAACTGCTCGGCGGCATGTTCGAACGCGAGGCCGGCTTCGCGCGCATGGACGCCGCCAGGCTGTCCGCGATGAGCTGGTACTTCAACCTGCTGGGCGGCTGGCGGCCAGGGAAGCTCGACTCGCCCGTGCTGCTCGTGCGGGCCGGCGAACCGATGCCCGGCGGCGAGGACCTGGCGCCCGAGCGGTGGCAGACGGGCTGGAGCGAGGCGGACCGCATCGTGGACGTGCCGGGCAACCACTTCACGATGATGGAGAACCTGGCCGACGCCACCGCGGACGCGGTCGAGAGCTGGATCCGCGAACAGCCGCTGTGAGAACGGCCGGTGACAGGGACGGCGACGTGAGGCCCGGCGGTGTTCCGCGGCCGGGCCACGCGATGTCGTCAACGGCGAGGAACAGCTCGTCGGCCACGGCCCTGGGCGTGGCCCCGGTGAACGCCATGACGTCTCGGTGCAGGTGGGACTGGTCGGCGTAGCTGGCCTCTGCGGTGACCTCACCCGAGACCAGGCGGTGGGCGGCGTGGTCGAAGCGGACCAGCTTCGCGGCCTGCTTCGGCGGCAGACCGAGCTGCGAGCCGAACCGGGACCACAGGCGCTTGCGGCTCCACCCGACCTCGGCCGCGAGCGCGTCGATCCGGTACGCGCCATGGCTGCCGGTGATCCGGCGCCAGGCCCAGTCCAGCTCCGGGTCCACCGGCGGCCCTGCCGCGTACCGGCGGGCGAGCAGCGCCTCCGTCAGCGCGAAGCGGTCCTGCCAGACGGGACAGCGCCCAGTCGCTCACGGATCCTGGACGCCTCCCGGCACCACAGGTCGTCCAGGGACACGATCAGGTCGAGTTCGGCGGGGGAGACGCCCGGAACCGCGCGTGCGATCACCGGGGACAGCCGCACCTGCACGCACTCGACGTTCTCTCCCCACGACCGGACCGCGCCGTCGGACCCGAGTCCGGTCCCGGCCACGACGCTGCGCCGCGGCTCAGGCCCGCCACGGTGCGGTGCGGCGCTCCTCGGCCAGCTGCTCCAGGACCGGAACCACCTCTGAGGGGGCCGGCCGGGAGAGTGCCTCGTCGCGCAGCCGGGCGGCGTTGTCCAGGAAGTCCGGGTCCGCCAGGATCCGCGCGACCCGGTCCTGTACCGCGTCCGGCGCGGCCTGGTCGTGCGGGAGGAGCAGTCCGGCCCCCTGCTGCTCCAGACCGGCACCGCGGTAGAGCTGGTCGGCCACCGGTGTGGTGACGGTGAGCTGCGGGACGCCGTGCACCAGCGCGTTCGCGTAGCTGCCGAAACCACCGTGGTGGATCAGCAGGGAGCAGCTCGGCAGGAGCGCGTGCAACGGCACCGACTCCACGACACGTACGTTGCCCGGCAGTGGGCCCAGTTCCTTGACCTGCGCGGGCAGCAGCGCGGCGACCACCTCGGCGTCGAGCTCCGCGAGCATGTCGAGGATCTTGCCCTTGGAGACGTAGTCCCCGCCGTAGCGCTCGGTGTTGGAGGCGCCGAGGCTCATGCAGATCCGGACCCGCTCCGGCGGGGTCCGCAGCCAGTCCGGGACGACGGCCGGGCCGTTGTACGGCACGAACCGTACCGGCGTCCGCAGCGCGCCGGTGTCCAGGCCCAGGCTCTCGGGCAGCGGGTCCAGTGTGAGCTGCCCGGTGGCGAACTCCTCGGTGAAGGTCCCCCCGAACTCGGCGGCGCGGCCGCCCAGCCATTCGGCCAGCGGATCCTTGCGCCGGTCCGCGGGCACGTCCGCCGCCAGGCCCTGGAAGAGCCGGCGTTTCATCACCCACACGTCGGCGAAGCACAGCGACCGCACGTGCGCGGCCCCGACGACGCCCGCGACGAGGGGACCGGCGTAGGTGAGCGGATCCCAGACCACGAGGTCGGGCCGCCAGGAGCGGGCGAACTCCACCATCTCGTCGATCATCGGCTCGTTGTACATCGCGCTGCCGTACGCGGCCAGCTGGGCCCGTTCGAGCTCGTTCTCGTAGGTCAGCTTCGCCGGATCCAGCTCGTTCCAGCTCGCCGACTCCCACTCCTCCTGCGACTGGCGGTTCGAGGTCATCGCCGCGCTGATTCCGTCGTTCCGGCCGGTCGCCACGGCGGTCATGCCGGTACGGGCGATGACGTCGACGAGTTCCTCGCAACTGGCGACACGGACCTCGTGTCCCGCGGCACGCATCGCCCACGCGATCGGCGTCATGCAGAACAGGTGGGACTTCTCGGGAATCGTCACGAACAGCACACGCACGGTGGACTCCTGGGAGCGACAAGTGGTCCGAAGCCTCCCCAGCGTCGTCCGGCCGCCGGTCGAGCGGCGGCCCGCGGCCGGGCATCGGGGGAAACACCCAGAGTTTGGATGCATGGCCCGGCTGCCGGTGTGCGCATCCCGGGGGCGCGTGGATAGTTGCGGCAGCGGCGACCGCCCGGCCGGGCCGTCGCCCCAACGGACCAGTTGATCCGGGAGACTCGTCGATGGCTTCAGTGGGTTCCGCGGACCGGCCGACCGCCGTGGTGCTCGGCGCCGGCGGCTTCGTCGGCCGCAACGTGTGCGCCGCGCTGCGGGACGCCGGCCGGCCGGT
>CBRG010000410.1 GCA_000470535.1 Streptomyces sp. AW19M42 | reverse complement strand
AGGCTGCGGCGGGCCCCGGCGGCGGCGAGCCGGACGGCCCGCCGGCGGTGGACGTCGCCGGAGCCCAGCAGCTGCCGTGCGACCAGGGCCCGGCGCAGGTACAGGTGGGCGTCGTGCTCCCAGGTGAAGCCGATGCCGCCGAGGATCTGGATGGCGTCCTTGGCGCAGGTGTACGCGGCGTCCAGGGCGGTCGACGCGGCGAGGGCCGCGGCCATGGACCGTGTCTCCGGGGCCTCACCGGCCGCGCGGGCGGCGTCCCAGGCCAGCGCGCGGGCCTGCTCGACCCGTACGAGCATGTCCGCGCAGAGGTGCTTGACGCCCTGGAACTGTCCGATGGGGCGGCCGAACTGCTCGCGGACCTTGGCGTGTTCGGTGGCGGTGTCCAGCGAACGGGCCGCAGTGCCGCACGCCTCCGCGGCCAGGAGTACGGCGGCGAGGTCGCGGACGAGTGCGGAGTCGGTGGGCAGCAGCCGGGCGGCGGGGACCAGGGCGCCTTCGGCCCGGACCTCCGCGGTGGGCCGGGTCGGGTCGGCGCTGCGGTGCGGGCGGACGGTCAGTCCCAGGGTCGCGGTGTCGACGGCGAACCAGCGGGTGCCGGCGGCCGAGGCGGCGGGGAGCAGCAGCAGGTCGGCCCCGGCGGCGGAGAGGACCGGTGGGAGTTCCCCGTCGAGCAGGTGGCCGTCCTCCTGCTCTACGGCGGTGAGGCTGCCGGGGCCGAGGGCGACGGCGCCGATGCGCCGGCCCGAGGCGAGGTCCCGTACCAGTTCGTCCGTACCGGCGGTGCGCGGCGCCGAGGCGTGCAGCACGGCCGAGGCGAGCGTGCTCGCCAGGCAGGGGCCGGGGAGCGCGGCGCGGCCCGCCTCTTCGAGGACGACGGCGAGGTCGAGCAGGCCGCCGCCCCCTCCCCCGTACTCCTCGGGCAGATGGATGCCGAGCAGGCCCTGTTCCGCGAGTCCGTCCCAGAATTCGGGGCGTGCGCCGGTGGCAGCGGGGGCGTCCGCGTCAAGAATCTTGCGGATTTCCCCGGGTGGTACGGCGCGCGCGAGCCATCCTCGTACGGCTCGCGCGAGCTCCCTGTGTTCTTCGGTGATTCCGATGCCCATGCGGATCCTCGCCGGTCGCAGCCACTGGAACGGCGCAAGAGTAGAACACGTTTCAATCTGACGGAAGGTCAGATGCGCATCTGTTTCGGGTGGGCGGCCGGTCCCGGCCGTCACTGCGTCCTGTTCGCACCTCGTTCACCGGAATACCTTGGACACGCAGAAGGTTTCACCCTGCACACACTTGGCGGTCGATGCTGCCCGCACGCACGGCCCGCACGCCTTCCCGTCCCTCCCTCTTCCGCTGCCCGGAGGCCGCACGTATGCCACAGACGACGCACGAACAGCAGTCCTCGGAGCTTCCTGATCCGCGGACGTCGAAGACCGGCAAGGGGATCGTCCCCGTGCTCGCCTTCGCGGGTATCGCCGTGGCGGTGATGCAGACCCTGCTCGTCCCCGTCATCAAGGACCTGCCCGCCCTTCTCGACACCGACCCGTCCAACGCCACCTGGGTGATGACGGCGACGCTGCTCGCCGGAGCCGTCTCCACGCCGATCATGGGGCGGCTCGGGGACCTCAACGGCAAGCGGAAGATGCTGCTGGCCAGCCTCGGCGTCATGGTGATCGGCTCCCTGATATGCGCCTTCACCGACGACCTCGTGATCATGATCGTGGGCCGCGCGCTCCAGGGCTTCGCCATGGGCGCCATCCCGCTGGGCATCGGCATCATGCGCGACGAGCTGCCGCGGGAGAAGCTCGGCTCCGCCATGGCCCTGATGAGTTCCTCGATCGGCGTCGGCGGCGGCCTCGCCCTGCCCGCCGCCGCCCTGGTCGCCCAGCACGCCGACTGGCACACCCTCTTCTTCGGCTCGGCCGGCCTCGGTGTGCTCGCCATGGGGCTGACCGTGCTCGCGGTGCCGGAGCCCACGCTGCGGGCCCCCGGCCGGTTCGACGTCATCGGCGCGCTCGGCCTCTCCGCCGGGCTGGTCCTCCTGCTGCTGCCCATCACCAAGGGCAGTGACTGGGGCTGGACCTCCGTCACCACGCTCGGACTGATCGCCGCCGCCCTGGTGATACTGCTGCTGTGGGGCGTGTTCGAACTGCGCAGCGACGCGCCCCTGGTCGATCTGCGGACCACCGCCCGCCGCGAGGTACTGCTCACCAACCTCGCCTCGATCATGGTCGGGGTCGCCTTCTACGCCGTCTCGCTGGTCCTGCCGCAGCTGCTCCAGCTGCCGCTGTCCACCGGCTACGGCCTCGGCCAGTCGATGGTGGTCGCCGGGCTGTGCGTGGCGCCGCTGGGCGTGACGATGATGCTCGTCGCCCCGCTGTACGCCCGGCTGTCCGCCCGGTACGGCCCCAAGGTGTCGCTGATGCTCGGGATGGCGGTCATCGCCATCGGATACGGGGCCGGGCTCGGCCTGATGAGCGCCGCCTGGCAGACCGTCGTGATCGCGGTCGTGCTCGGCGCCGGCATCGGGCTCGCCTACTCCTCGCTGCCCGCACTGATCATCGGGGCCGTCGACGCCTCGGAGACGGGCGCGGCGACCGGGCTCAACACCCTGATGCGTTCGATCGGCACCTCGGTGTCGAGCGCGGTGATCGGCATGGTGCTGGCGCACACCTCGACGCAGATGGGGTCTGTCGCGGTGCCCAGCATGCAGGGGTTCCGCACCTCGTTCATGATCGCGACGGGCGCGGTGCTGGCCGGCCTGGTGCTGGCCGCGTTCCTGCCGTCGCAGCGGGCGGCCGCCGCGCCGGTCCTGCTGGCTAGCAGCGCCGGCGACGAGACGGCCCGGCTGTCCGGCCTCCCGCTGCCGCTGCCCGGCTCCGGCTTCCGCGGCCGGGTCGTCGATGCGGACGGGACCCCGGTGGCCGGCGCCAACGTCACCCTGATCGACCGGCAGGGCCGGCAGGCCGGGCTCACCACGACGGACACGGAGGGCCGGTACGCCCTCGCCGCCCCGGCCGGCGGCAGCTTCGTGCTGGCCGGATCGGCCGCCGGATACGCGCCGCGCGCCTACCCGGCGGCGCATCCGGCGAGCGGCCGCCCCGCCGAGACCGATCTGGTGCTGACACTCAGCGCACCGGCGCGTCGAACCTCGGTGCCGTCGTGAGCAGATGAGAGACGTCCGTCCCCGCCGGGAGCTCCTGCGGCTGCGCGCCGCGGGTGAACAGCCGCGCGGGGCGGG
>CBRG010000409.1 GCA_000470535.1 Streptomyces sp. AW19M42 | reverse complement strand
GGCAGCGGCGGCCGGACGCGCCTCCGGCCGGCACGCCCCGACGGCGTGCCGGCCGGAGGCCAGGCCGGATCCGGTGCGAGGACCGGAGCTACTTCTTGGCAGACGCCTTACCGGCGCTGCCGTTGATGACGAACTGTGAACCGGGTTCGACCACGACGTCGCCGTCGGCCGAGCCGCTGATGGTCACATCGGTCAGAGTCGCACTGCCCCTGGCCCCTCCCATGGCCAGGATTCCCGACCCGTTGACGGAATTGTCGATGTGGACGTTGGAGATCTTGGCGCCGGGCACGGAACCGCCGCCCGACTTGAACTGGATCCCGTCGTAGGTCGAGTCATGGATGTCGGTGTCCCGGATCGTGACGCCCGGTATGTCCTGACCGGACGCGAACAGGGTGATGGCACCGAACTCCTGGGCCTCGCCCCAGAACGCGCCGCCCGTGCGGAAGAGCTCGTTGTTGGCGATCAGCGTCTCCCCGGAGAACGGCAGCGGATCGTGGTCCGTCGCCAGCATGATGCCGGGGTAGTTCATGGTGTCGGAGACGATGTTGTTCTCGATCGTGTTGCCGTAACCGCCGTAGACCGCGATTCCGTTGGCCCGCCAGGGCAGCTGGATCGTGTTGTTGCGGAAGTGGTTGTCGTGGCCGACGTCCACCGACGGGTTCTTCACGTACTTGCTCGACCACACGGCGAGCGAGTCGTCTCCGGTGTTCCGGAAGGAGGAGTTGAACACCGTCGAGTTGCGAGTGCCGTTGGCGAAGTTGATGCCGTCCGCGTAGGTGTTGCGAATCCGCATACCGGTGAACTCGACACCGTCACCAGGTCCCCAGAGGTCCGGGATGTTGTCGTAGTCGCGGCCGACCCACACGCCGACGTTCGCGTGCTCCAGCCACACATTGGTGATCTTGGTGTCCTCGCCGAAGCGGCCGTTGAGACCGACGCCGCCCTCGGCGTTGCCGTCACCGCCCCGGATGGTGCCGGAGCCGAAGATCGCGATGTCCGAGATCTGGGTGTTGTCGTCGATGTCGAAGCCGAAGTTCCCCTCGTGCGGGTGGTTGATGCCGCCCGCGTCCTGCGGCGCGGTCAGCGTGTACAGCTGCGAGTGCCACATCCCGGCGCCGCGGATCGTGACGTCACTGATGCCCACCTGGTTGTACTGGCCCCGGTTCAGCGGGTCGTCGGTGAGGATCTTCTGCTCCTGGCGCCACTGCCCGGCCGGGATCCACACGCAGCCGATGTCACCGTTCTGGTTCGCCGTCACGGCCCGCTGGATGGCGTCCGTGTCGTCGATCCCGTCGTTCGGGACGGCTCCGTAGGCGGTGATCGAAGTGCATCCGGCCGGCTGTGCGATGGCCGGTGCCACCTGCTCCAGGTCGACGAGGTCGATGACGTAGAAGGACGCCGAGTCGCCCGCGTCGCGCTGGAGCCGGAACTTCGTACCCACGGGGTAGGTCTGGCCCAGCAGCGCGTTGGACTCGTCGAACAGCCGGCGTGCGTCACCGCCCGGCCGGTTGGTCAGGCCCTCGGGACTGTCCGTGTCGCCGTAGAGCCAGCTGTGCTTGGAGGAGAGGGTCAGCTTGCGGGCGAAGGTGTCGTTGACGTACAGGCTGATCGTGGCCTCCGCGCCACCGCCGCTGGGCGCGTCGGGGATGGAGTTGCGGACCACGATCGAGTTGGACGGAACGGTCGAGGTGACCTCGACGTACTCGCCGGTTGTGTTGAGCCGCACGGACTGGCGGCCGGAGGACTCGGTGGCGAAGTTGGTGTGGCCGAAGGTGCGCTTCTTGTCAGAGGTGAGCAACGTGCCCTGGTAGTCGCCCTTCTCCGCCTCGTACTCGGTGTACGGAACCGCGGCCCCTCGGCCGACGACGATGGCGCGGGAGTAGACGTTGTTGTTCTCGTTCGTCTCGGCGACCGTGCCTGTCGCGTCCGCGGTCGCGGTCAGGTTCGCACCACCGCTCTTCGCGGTCCAGCTCCCGCTGATCGGCACGTTGACGGTGGATCCGGCGGGGATCGCGCCGGTCGCGCCGTTCAGTGTGGTGCTCTCCACGAGAAGACGGGTGACCGTCGACGCGCTCACCGCGGTGGTTCCTCTGTTGTGTACGGACACGGTGAAGGTGACGGCTGAGCCC
Organism: Streptomyces sp. AW19M42; assembly: GCA_000470535.1. Lineage (GTDB taxonomy): Bacteria > Actinomycetota > Actinomycetes > Streptomycetales > Streptomycetaceae > Streptomyces. The sequence goes on along the minus strand of CBRG010000409.1, from coordinate 1,466 downwards.
ACCGCGGGATTCGTCGGGCTGGAGGCGATACCGACGACCTCCAGGTCGGGCCCGGGGCTCTGCGAGACCACGAGCTTCGATGCAGCGGTACGGCTGTTGTTGGTGTTGTCCTGCTCGATGACCGTGTCGGTCGGGTCGACCACGGCCGAGACGCTGTACGTCCCCATCGGCCGCTTGCCGACATCGGCGGACACGGTGTCCGATGCGCCGGCGGCAAGGGCGCTCACCGGTGCGCCGCCGGCCACCACTCCTTCCAGGCTGACATCGACCGTCGTCGCTGCGGCCGGTGCCGTACCCGTGTTGCGTACGGTGGCGGTCACGGTGACGTTGTCACTCTCGGAGGGCGAGGCGGGTGACCACTTCAGGTCGGAGACGGTCAGGTCCGGGTTGGGTGCGGCGGTGCCGACGACCTGGATCTCGGCGACCTGAGCACCGGGAGCGCCGGTGTTGGAGAAGAACTTGAGCTGGACGTCCGCGTACCGGCCGGTCAACGGGATCGTCACCGTGTTCTCGTTGCCGGTGGGACTGAACGCGTAGTCCGCCCGGTCCTTCAGCGAGGTGAAGCCGGTGGCGGACTGGGAGCGGCCGAGGACCTGGAGACCCTGGGTGCGGGCACCCCAGGCCTGGTCCGGCGAGAGCTTGATGACGACGGCTTCGAGGTCCGCGTCGGCGCCGAGCTTCACCGTGAGCGTCGAGGGGTAGCCGTTCGACTCCCAGTACGTGCCTGTCCTGTCGTCATTGGCGTTGGCCGCCACGAAGTTCTGCGTGACGGAAGAGGCCTCGATCGGCTTGTTCAGTGCCAGGTTGGAACCGACCGTCACCGGCGGGTCGGGGTCCTCACCACCGCTCTCTCCGTAGACCTCCACCTGGGAGAGCTGTGCGGCGTTCCAGCCGGTGTTGGCCGTCACCTGCACCCGGATGTAGCGCGTCTGCTTCGCGGTGAGGCCGATGGTGACGGTGTTGCCCGCCGACGGCGTGAACACACGCGCGGCCGAGGCGGACAGCGTGCTGAAACTGCTGCCGTCGCCGCTGCCCTGGACGGCGAGCGTCTGGGTCCGCGCCTCCCAGGTGTTCGGCAGCTTCAGCACCACCTGGTCGACGTCGAAGCGGGCCCCGAGGTCGATCCGCACCCACTGCGGGAACGTACCCGGGCTCTCCCAGTACGTCTGCTGGCTGCCGTCGGTGACGTTCGACGCCGAGTAGGCACCGCTCGAAGCGCTGGCTGTCGCCTGCTTACCGAGAGCGAGGTCAGGTCCCTGTACAGCGGCCGAGGCCGAGACCGGCAGTATCCCGACCGTCATCAGCGCGGCTGTCACCGCGCCGATGAGGAACCGCCATCTGAGCTGCTTCCATCTCATGCTGTCCTCTGTTCCGTGGGACTGCGGGACCGGGAGGGCACGACGACGCGTCACCGACCGCACGACGCGCAGGGCGTCGTGCGGTCGGTCAGGCCGGGGCGTGGGCTG
>CBRG010000408.1 GCA_000470535.1 Streptomyces sp. AW19M42 | reverse complement strand
GGTGAGCGGTGGCTCGAAGAGGTCGGCGAGCAGGATGTCGTCGAACCCGACCACGGAGACGTCCTGTCCGGCGCTGCGCCCGGCGTCCTTCGCGCCCCGGCAGATCCCGATCGCGCACATGTCGTTGATGGCGACGAAAGCGGTGGGCGGTCGCGGCCGGCCGAGGAGTTCGCGGGCGGCGTTGCGGCCCAGTTCGGCGGCGTCCTTGTCACCGAACTCGGCGGTGTCAGCGCCCGGCCAGACGATCGCGTCCGCGGGGTCGAGGCCGGCCGACTCCAGGGCGGCCCGGAAACCGCGCAGCCGCTCGCGGCGGTTGACACTGTTGACCGAGCCGGAGACGAACGCCAGCCTGCGGTGTCCCAGCTCAAGCAGATGCCGGGTGGCCAGCTCGGCGCCCATCGCGTTGTCGACGCTGATGGAGGACAGCGAGGGAGGGTCGCCCGCCTGGGCGGTGCGGTCGAACGCGACCATCTTCAAGCCGCGCCCGAGCAGCGGCGCCACATGGTCGAGCGAGGGCAGCGAGGAGCAGAGCACCACGCCGCTCACCCCGTCGGCCAGCAGTTCCTCCCCGTACTTGAGTTCGCGGGCCGGGTCGCGCTCACTGTTGCAGAGCAGTACGTGGTAACCCTCGGCCAGCGCGATGGCCTCCAGCTCCCGGGCGAGCGCCCCCCAGAAGGGGTTGGCGACGGACGGCACGATCAGGCCGATGACCTTGATCCGGCCGGTGCGCAGCATCCGCGCCGCACGGTTGGGCCGGTAGCTGAGCTGCTCGATCACCTGCTCCACGCGGGCCAGGGTGGCCGCCTGCATACGGTCCGTTCGCCCGTTGAGGACATTCGACACGGTGCTCGCGGATACACCCGCGGCCTCCGCGACCTGATGGATCGTTACCCCGCTCATGCCACCTCCGGTTCGGAACGCGTTCAGCCAGACTAGTGTACCGATTTACTGAACTCTCTTCACCGGTACACCTGTTAACTTGCCTGAAAATTGTTGTGCATCAGCTGTTGACGCACCTCTCGGGGCGTTCCTAGTCTCAGTGCATCGATTTACCAGCGCTTCCCAGCCATGGCCGGGTTGCCATCGCTGGATCGATCCACCGCCTCCGCCTCAAAAGGGGTGCCCATGGAACTCAAACGACGGTCGCTGCTCGCTGCCATCGGCGCCGGTACTGCCGCGGCCGCACTCTCCGGCTGCGGCACCGGCTCCTCCGCGGCCGGCTCCGCCGACGGTCCCGCCGAGGGTGAGATCACGCTGCTCACCCCGATCTACGAGGGCGCCGACGGCAAGACGCTGCTGGAGAAGCAGATCCTCGGCGGCTTCCGGAAGAAGCACCCGGACGTCAAGGTGAACGTGGACTACACCACGTACGCGCAGCTCAACGAGAAGATCACCACGGGACTCGCGGGCGGCCTGCTGCCCGACGTGCTGATGATGGGCGTCGGCTGGATCCCGCCGTTCGCGGCCAAGAAGGCGATCGCCCCGCTGCCCGAGAAGTTCGCCACCACGCACGACTACGAGAAGCGGGTGCTGGAACCCTCCCGCTACGACGGCAAGCTGTACGCGCTGCCGGTGGTCCTCGACACCCGCATCGTCGTCTACCGCAAGGACCACTTCGCCGAGGCCGGGATCAAGAAGACGCCGGCCAACTGGGCGGAGCTGCGGGCCATCGCCAAGCAGCTGACGAAGGGCGGCCGGATCGGTTTCGACCCGTTCTCCATCGATCTGCGGCAGTGCTGGGAGACCTTCCTCTTCGCCAACGGCGGTCAGCTGTTCAGCGAGGACGGCAAGAAGGTGCTGTTCACCGACAGCCGGGGCGTCGAGGCGCTGCAGTTCTTCAAGGACCTGTCGAAGGACGGTTCCGCCGACTACACGAAGAAGACGGACGCCGGGGCACCGTCGAACGTCCAGACCGGCAAGGCGTCGATGATGATGACGACCAGCGCCCTGTGGGAGCAGTGCCGAGAGCAGTCGCCGGACCTCCTGAAGGACGACACGCTCGGCTGCTTCGTCCTGGCCAACCGCAAGCCCGCGATGCTCCAGGGCGGCACCCTGGTCTCCCAGTCGGCGAGTTCCAAGCACCCCGCGGCGGCCCGCGCGCTGGTCGAGTACCTCTCCACCCCGGAGTCGATCCTGGGCGCGGCCAAGCAGCGCGGTTCCGTGCCGGGGCTCAAGGACCTCAACGACTCCGGCTACGTGAAGGAGAACAAGTTCGTCGATCTGTCGCTGCAGAACATGAGCGCCGCGCGCTCGGAGGGCGGCACGGCCGCGTGGATGGAGATCCGCGAGAAGATCAAGCCGACGCTGGAGCCCGCGATCGTGGGCGGCCAGTCCGCGAAGGACGCCATCGCGGAACTCGGCCGGCTGGCCGAGGCCGCCATCGGCCGGATGTGAGGCGTCGCTGTGGGAGCTACATCCGTACTGAAGGCACGGCCCGCGCAGCCTCCTTCCCCGACTGAGCACAGCACACCGGCGACCCGGCGGTCGCGCAGGACCCCGACGGGCCCCGGACGTCGCAGGCAACGGGCCGGCATGTTCATGGTGGCACCCGCCCTGCTGCACGCCTCCCTCTGGATCGGGCTGCCGGTCATCGCCTCGGTCGTCCTGGCCTTTACCAAGTACGACGTGCTGACGCCGCCGCAGTTCGTGGGGTTCGACAACTTCCGGGACATGCTGGACGACGCGGTCTTCCGCAAGTCCATCGTGAACACCGTCGTCTACACCTTCTTCACCGTGCCGTTCGGCATGGCGCTGGGGCTGCTGATGGCGCTCGCCCTGCACACTGGCCTGAAGGCGCGGGGTGTCTTCCGCACCGCGATCTTCCTGCCGCAGGTCACCGCGACGGTGGCCATCGCCCTGGTCTGGCTGTGGATCTACAACCCGGGCAACGGGCTGTTCAACACCCTGCTGTCGTTCGTGGGCATCCAGGGACCGGCCTGGCTCGCCTCGACCTCATGGGCGATGCCGTCGGTGATCCTGGTCGGCATCTGGCAGGGCATCGGCATGAAGATGCTGATCTATCTGGCCGCTCTGCAGTCCCTGCCGAAGGAGCTGTACGAAGCGGCCTCGGTGGACGGCGCCTCGAAGGTCCGGCAGTTCTTCTCGATCACACTGCCGCTGCTGAAGCCCGCGACGTTCTTCGTGCTCATCACCTCGATGATCAACGCGTTCCAGTCCTTCGACCAGATCTACATCCTGACCGACGGCGGACCGGCCAACAGCACCACGATGATGACGTACGAGATCTACAAGTCCGCCTTCCGGGAGTTCCGCGTCGGCTACGCCTGCGCCCAGTCCCTGGTGCTGTTCGTCCTGCTGATGGGCTTCACCCTGGTCAACCGGCGGATCATGGGAGGCACCCGTGGCCACAGCTGAGCTGCACAAGTCCGGGGCCCCGCGCACGCCCCGGCCCGCCGCGAAGGGCAGCCGCCGCTCCGCCGGCCGGATCGCGCTCTTCCTGACGCTCTGCGTCGTCTCGCTGCTGATGGTGGTGCCGTTCGTCTGGATGGTGCTGACCTCCCTCAAGACGCCGGTGGAGATCGCGTCGCAGGACGCCGGACTGCTGCCGGCACACTGGGAGTTCGGCAACTACGTCGACGCGCTGAAGGCCGCGCCCTTCGCCACGTACGCCCGTAACAGCTTCATCATCGCGTTCAGCCACACCGTCATCAACGTCCTGGTGGCGTCGATGGCGGGGTACTCCCTGGCCCGGATCAGGTTCCGCGGCAGCGAGGTCATCTTCTACCTGTTCATCGCGGCGCTGATGATCCCGACGTACACCAAGGTGCTGCCGGAGTTCCTGATCGTCCGCTTCATGCCGCTGGCCGGTGGCAACGACCTCTTCGGCCAGGGCGGCAGCGGCTGGCTGGACTCCTGGTGGGCGCTCATCGTGCCCGGCGCGGTCACCCCGTTCGCCGTCTTTCTCTTCCGGCAGTTCTACCTGGACCTTCCGGTGGAGCTGGAGGAGGCCGCCCGGCTCGACGGGCTCGGGGAGTTCCGGATCTACTCCAGGATCATGTCCCCTCAGGTCAAGCCGGCCTTCATCACGGTGGCGCTGCTGACCTTCGAGTCCTCCTGGAACAACTTCCTGTGGCCGTTGCTGGTGACCCATTCGGACCACCTCCGGGTGATCCAGGTCGGGCTCTCCGTCTTCAAGACCGAGAACGGCACCCAGTGGCACTTCCTGATGGCGGGCACCACGCTCGCCACGCTGCCCATGGTCGTTCTCTTCCTCATCGGCCAGCGCTATTTCGTGCAGGGCTTCGCAACCGCCGGTCTCAAGTGACCGGTCCCGGTCCTGAGTGACCGGATACCGAAAGGTCTACCCCCCATGTCTGCTGATCTCCAAGGCTCCCGCGCGCTGGTGACCGGAGCGGGCCACGGCATCGGCCGTGCCATCGCCGTCGCCCTCGCGGAGGCCGGCGCCGATGTCGCCGTCCATTACCACTCCTCCGCGGAGGAGGCCACGAAGACGGTCTCCGAGATCGAGGCGCTGGGCCGCCGGGCCAAGGCGTTCAAGGCCGATGTCACGGTGACCGCCGAGGTGGACCGCTTCGTCGAGGAGGCGGCCGGATTCCTCGGCGGCCTGGACGTCCTGGTCTGCAACGCGGGCCATCTGGTCGGCCGGGCGAAGATCGCCGAGATGCCGGACGAGCACTTCGACCAGGTCATCGCGACCAATCTCACCTCCACGTTCCGAACCGTGCGGGCCACCCTGCCGCATCTGGCCAAGTCGTCGGCCGGGCGCATCATCACCATGGCCTCCCTGGCCGCGCACAACGGCGGTGGCCCCGGCTCGGTCGCCTACGCGGCGGCCAAGGCCGGAGTCATCGGCTTCACCAAGGGCCTGGCCAAGGAGCTGGGCGGCACCGGCATCACGGTGAACGCCGTAGCTCCCGGCTTCATCAAGGGCACCGCCTTCCACGACACGTTCACCGCGCCCCAGGCGCAGCAGGCGATGGAGTCGGGGATCCCGGTGGGCCGGGCCGGCACTCCGCAGGACGTCGGATCGGCCGTCGTCCACCTCGCGTCGCCCGCGTCCGGCTTCCTGACCGCCACGACGGTGGACATCGACGGTGGCGTGTGGCCGCGTTGAGGCGGATCGCCCGGCAGCGGGGCGGCTGGTGGCACGCGTACGTGTGCCCGGCGCACGGGGTGGAGCTGGATCACGGCGATGTGCTCGGCGGGGTGTTCCCCGAGGGCGGCGCGCGCTGCGCGTACGGCTGCCGGGTGGACGACGAGGCGGTGCGCGGCGCCTGGCTGGTGCTGTCTCACCAGGCGTGGGCGCGGCACCTGCGGGTGCTCGCCCACCGCGGCGAGCGCGCGGAGACGGTGGCCCGGCTCGTCGAGTACGCGGGTCTGTACGAGGAGCTGGCCACCGCGCAGCACGGCGAGGCACAGGGCTGGATGCTGCGCGGCCGGCTCTTCCACCAGGCGCTGACCGACGCGATCTGGGCGGTGAACATCGGCCACGCGGTCATCACGCTCGCCGAGCACGGCGCGGATGACCTGGCCGGGGTGCTGCCGCTCCTGGACGCGCTGGAGCAGGCGGCTCTGGACGCCCGGGACGTGCTGACCGGAAAGGGGCAGCTCGCCTCGAACTACACCGCGTGGCTCAATGCCGCGGGGGTGGCCGCCGGTCGCGCCGCCGCCGCGGCGCGCGGGCGGGAGTGGGACGGCGGCAAGCAGTGGCTGGAGGGCGAGCACGGCCTGTACGCGCATCTGCGGGTCTCGGTCGCGCAGGACGGCTGGGAGTGGGAGGGCAGCACCTACTACCACGGGTTCGTGCTGCGGGCGGCGCTGCTCGCGTTGCGGGGGACCGATCCGGCGGCCGTACCGGCCGATGTGGTGGGTGTGCTGGCCGGGATGACGGATGTGCTGGCGACGATCGCGACCCCGGGCGGCATTCTGCCGGCGCTGCACGACGGTCCGTACCTGCGCGGTCCGCTGGCTCTGGAGTGGCTCGAACTGGTGGCGCTAACGCAGCAGTTGGTGCCCTCCGCCGCGCTGGACGCGGTGGCCACGCGGGCCCGCGCCGAGCTCGGTTGCGCCGACGACGCTCTCGACCGGGAGCTGGGCGGCTGGTTCGCCGGCCCGCCGCTCCCGGAGCGGGCCGCGCCCGGCGCGCTGACGGTGTTCGGCTCCGCGGGTTACGGGGTGCTGCGGGTCGCGGGCATCCACGCGCTGCTCGACTTCGGCCCGCACGGCGGTTCGCACGGCCACCGGGACAAGTTGTCTCTCTATCTCTACGGCGACACCACCCCGTGGCAGCCCGACCCCGGTCAGGTCCCCTACGCCCACGCCGAGTTCCGTGATCTGTACGCGTCGACCGAGGCGCATCCGGCGTTCCGGGTGGACGGCGCCGAGCAGGCCGAGTGCACGGGCACGCTGCTGGGCTCGGACGACCGCTCGGTGACCGCCGAGGTGACCACCGCGTACGAGGGGGTGCGCGCGGTCCGGCGGCTCGTGGCGGGCGAGGGCTTCCTGGTGGACCTGCTGACCGTGACCGCCGGGGAGGACCGGCGCATCACCGCGCAGCTGCGCCCCGATACCGCCCTGGACGTCCAGTCGCAGGGGGCCGGCCCGGTGCGCACCACCTGGTACGGCGACGAGACGCTGCACGGCTGGCACACGCACCTCGCCGGGGTGCCGGTGCGCCCGGTGGGCACGCCGGGCCCCGGCCCTGCGGACGACCCCCAGCGGGTGCGGACCCGGGTCGACTTCACCGCCGTCACCGACCGGGTCACCTTCGCCTCGGTGTACCAGGCCGGATCCGCCGGGCCCGCCGTCACCGACGTACGGCTGGGGGCGGACGGCCTGACGGTCCGTCTCGCGGACGGCAGCACCACACGGTTCCGATCGGAGGACTGACCCTTGTTGCTCTCGGCGACCCCGCCGGCAGGCCCGCGCCCCGCGCAGGAGACCCGGCTGTACGAGGAGGCCACCCGTCACCACGGGCTGACCCCGCCGCGTACGCACCCGCTGGCCAGCATCACCTGGCTGGGCCCCGCGGCCTCCAACCCGGCGCTCGCCTACCGGGTCGGCGGCGATCCGGCCCATCTGGCGGAGAGCCGGCGCTGGATCGAGGCCGCGGTGCGGCTGCCCCACTGGGGCAAGGCCCATATGCCGGATCACGATCTGGACGCCGGCTGGCTGCTGCACCACCTGGCCCTCGCGTACAAGTGGATCGGCGACGAACTGCCGGACGGGGTACGGGCGCTGCTGCGGTACAAGCTGCTGCTCCAGGGGCGGCGGATGTACGAGTACGCGGTGGCGAGCGAGGGCAGCTGGTGGTCCTCCTCGTACTGGCAGAACCACAACTGGATCTGTTACGCGGGGCTGGCGACGGCCGGGTACGTGCTGGGCAAAGAGGAGTGGACCGAGCGCGCCAAGGACAATCTCGGGACCGTTCTCGACCTGATGCCGGAGGACGGCTCACACGCCGAGGGCGTCGTGTACTGGCGCTACGGCGTGCCCTTCCTCGCCGTCCACCTGGACCTCCTCCAGGAGGCAGAGGGCATCGACTGGTGGGACCGCGGCGGGTTCATGTCCCACACGTTCCGCTACCGGCTGCACCAGACCGCGCCCGGTTTCGCGTTCAACGTCGACCACGGTGACTGCCACGACCGGCGCAGCGGCCACAGCGCCGGGCTCTACTACCGCCTCGGTGCGCAGTACGGCATCCCGGAGGCCCAGTGGATGGGTGACCTGGCCTCGGGCGAGCTGCTGTGGAAGGAGGCGGCCGAGAGCGGCGTTCGGCCGGGAATCCTGCCGGAGGCCTACCTCGAATACCTCTGGTACGACCCGTCAGTGAAGGCCGCGAGGCCCACCGAGACCCGGGCGTTCTTCCCGGACCTCGGGCTGCTGGCCGCGCGTACCGGATGGGACGACGACGCCACCCTGGTCTCGTTCAAGGCGAGCCCCGGCGGGGGCCACCGGGCCTGGGAGACGGCTGCGAAACACCGGACCGAACACGGCTGGGAGACCCTCAACCAGGGTCACCACCACCCCGATTCGGGCTCGTTCGTACTGGTCTCGCAGGGTGCGTTCCTCGCGGTGGACGAGGGCTACAGCAACCGCAAGCGTGCCGAGCACCACAATCTGCTGCTGGTGGACGGGCAGGGGTACGCGGACGAGGACCGGTACCACGTGTACCGGGACATCCCCTTCGAACGGCAGGCCAGGCAGCGCGATGTGCTTCTCTCCCCCGACTGCGGGTGGGCGCACGCGACGGCGGAGATCGCCGCGATGTACGACCCTGCGCTCGGGGTGCGGAGGCTGGACCGGACGCTGGTGTTCACCCCGTCGGGCCGGCTGGTGCTGCTGGACCTCGCCGAGGCGGACGCGGCACGCGAGTGGACGTTCCTGCTCCAGACCGACGGGCCCACAGAGGTCCAGCCCGACGGCAGCCGGCTGATCCGGTCGGGGGAGGCCTCCGCGCGGGTGCGGCAGCTCGCGCCCACCGACGGCCGGACCGTCGGCGAGGTCACCGAGGTGGTGGCCAATCCGACGTCCAGCACGCCGGAGCTGAGCCTCACCCGGACCCTGCACACGCTGCGTTCGACGACCCCCAGGTCCGCCGAGGGGCTGTTCCTCACGGCGATCGGCCCCCAGACGGGGGCGGACGCCGCGCAGGTCCCCTGCGCGGCGGGGCACGGAGTGGCCTTCGGCCCGGAGACCGTGCTGCTCTCCCCCGTCGCGCGCCGGATCCGCACCGAGGGCGTCCTCGCCGACGCCGCGGCCGTGCTGCTCACCTCGGGCGGAGCCCCGTACGTGGTGGCGGCCACCCGGCTCGAACGCAACGGCGCGGTCCTCCTCGACGTGCCGGAACCGTACACAGGAAAGGTCGGCTGACCCATGCAGGCAACTCTCTCGTCCAGCTGGCCGACGCTGCTGCGGCGGCTGGAGTTCGTGGCCTACCCGGCCGCCGCCGGGGCCGCGTTCGTCGTGCTGTCGCTGGGAGTGGTCACCTGGCTTCCCGCGCTCGCCGCGATGGCGCACGGTCTCCAGCGGTGGCGGACCGAGGGAGACAGCCGCTGCTTCGCCAACACGTTCGCGTCCTTCCCCCGGTACTGGCGCTCCCTGTGGCGGCACGGGCTGGCCTCCACGGCGGCGGCTGCCGTCCTGAGCGCCAACATCGTCTACTTGCTCGGCCGTTCGGAGCCGTGGACGTTCGTCCTTCTCGCCGCCCAGGCGGGCATCGCGGCCGCCCTGGTCATCCACCATGTGGCGCTCGCGGCCGAGGCCGGCCGGACGCCCGGCTCCGCCCTTCGCGACTGGACCCGCCGCGCGCTGGCGCTCGGCTTCGGCTCGGCCGCCCGGGGCACCGCCCTGCTCGGTGCGGTGGTCTCCGCCGTACTGCTCTCCCTCGTCGTACCTCTGGGGCCGCTGCTTCTCGGCCCGAGCATCCCCGTACTGCTCGCTCTGTCCTTCGCTGATCCCAGGAGGCACACCTCATGAGCCACGCACTGCGCACCACCCTCGTCGCCGCACTCGCGGTCGGTACCCCGCTCGCCCTCGCCCCGCCGTCGGTGGCTGCGACGACCGCCACCTCCTACTACGTGTCGCCGTCCGGCAGCGACACCGACTCCGGTACGTCGGCGGGGGCCCCGTTCGCCACGATCCAGAAGGCGGCGACCTGGCGCCGACGGGTGCGGTGGTGAACCTCGCCGCCGGCACGTACAAGCAGGATGTCGTGACCAAACGCGCCGGGGTCACCCTCACGGGCCCGTCGAACGCCGTGGTGAAGGGCGCCGGTGACACCCGGATCATCCAGGTGCAGCACGATTCGACGACGCTGAGCGGATTCACCGTGGACGGGCTGCACGGCTCGTCGACCGACGTGTCGGGGTACCGCCTCAAGCTCATCTATGTCATGAGCACAACTCCCGGGAACGGTGTGGGCGGTCTGCGCATCACCGACATGACCCTGAAGAACGCGGCGGACGAATGCCTGCGGGTGCGCTACCTGGTGACCGGCGCCGACATCTCCGGAAACACGATCACGGACTGCGGTGTCGCGGACTTCACGTTCGGCGCCGGCGGCAAGAACGGCGAGGGCGTCTACCTCGGCACCGCCCCCGAGCAGCAGGGCGCGAACGGCGCCCCGGACGCGGCCCCCGACATCAGCCGCGACAACCGCATCCACCACAACACGATCGCCACCCGGGGCAACGAGTGCGTCGACGTGAAGGAGAACTCGACCAACAACTACGTCGAGTACAACGACTGCAGCGAGCAGCGGGACCCCAGTTCCGGCGGGCTCGACGCACGCGGTAGCGGCAACATCTTCCGCTACAACACGATCCACGACAACGTCGGCGCCGGCATCAGGCTCGGCGGTGACACCGCCACCGACGGCACCGCGATCAGCGTCTACGGCAACACCATCACCGGCAACGCGGGTGGCGGCATCAAGTTCATGCGTACCCCGCAGGGCCCCGTCTGCACCAACACGATGAGCGGGAACACCGGCGGCGACGCGGTCGGCACCTACGGCAGCGAGTACGCCCCCACCGGCGCGTGCCCGCAGTGAGCGGGCGGGGGCCCGCGAGACGCGGGGTACTGACGGCCGCGGCCGGACTGGCCGCCGTCGCGGTGGCGGCGCCGGGCGCACACGCCGCGGAAGGCTCGGGCGGCGACGCGCGCCTCTCGCGCTGGACGACCTCCTGGGCGACCGCGCAGAGCGCACCGACCGACACCGACCCGGTGGCGAGCACCGGGCTGACCGACGGCACGTTCACCGCGCACGTCCGGCTGTCCGCGGGCGGGCGGGTACGGCTGCGCTACGGCCACGCCTTCGGCACGGTACCCGTGCGGATCGGCCCGGTGACCGCGGGCGGCAGGCCCGTGACGTTCGGCGGACAGCGGCAGGCGTGGCTTGCCGCCGGCGCCTCGCTGACCAGTGACGCGGTCGCCGGTCTACGGGCTGCCGAGGCGTCCCTGCTGACGGTACGGACCCAATTGCCCGGCCCCACCGGTCCGTTGTCCTTCCACCGCAACACCCATGCGTCGCACGACGTCGACGGGGAGCGCACCACTTCCGTGTACCTGCTGACCGGCGTCGAGGTGACGGGCGCGCACGGGCCGGTGATCGCGGTGCTCGGGGACTCCATCGCGGAGGGCGTCGGCACACCGGACGACTCCGATCTGCGCTGGCCGGATCAGCTGGCCGGGCGGCTGCCCGGCTCGGCGGTCGCTGATCTCGGGATCAGCGGCAACCGGGTACTGCTGGACGACGCCCGGTTCGGCCCCGGCGGACAGGCCCGGTTCGACCGCGATGTGCTGTCACTCCCCGGGCTGCGGACCGCCCTGATCCACCTCGGCGTCAACGACCTCCAGCAGCCGCCGAACCAGACGGACCCCGCGCTCGTCCTGGCCGGCTACCGGCAGCTCGTGCTGCGCTCACGGGATGCCGGGCTGCGGGCGGTCGGCGCGACCATCGCCCCGTTCGGGGGCTGGACCCGCTGGACGCCCGAGCTGGAGACGGTACGGCTGCGGATCAACGCGACGGTGCGGACCGGCCGCGTCTTCGACGCCGTGGCCGACTTCGACGCGGCGCTGCGCGACCCGGACCACCCGGAGCGGCTGCGGCCCGCGTTCGACAGCGGCGACGGGTTCCACCCCAGCTCTTGCGGCCATGCGGCGCTCGCCGCGGCCGTCGACCGCCGACACCTTCTGTGAGGGCAGCGCCATGAACCCAGGCACCACCCCGGGCACCAACGGCACCCCCCCCCGCCGCACCGTCCTGGCGGGCGCGGCGGCCCTCGGCGCGGCCGCCGCCCTGCCGCTCGCACTCCCGGCGGGCAGCGCGCGGGCCGCCACCGCTGACCCGGTCGACGACGCCGCCTCACTGCGCACCCGGTGGCACACCCTGTTGACCGGCGGCCCCGGCCTCGACCTGACGGACCCGCAGATCGCCGCCGCCGTGGCCCGGACCGGCAAGGCCGCGACGACCTCCGCCAAGGGCCTGGACCCCTCGCGTACCGACGGGCTGTTCCCGGACCTGACCAGCACCACGCTCTCCAACCACGTCACCACCTCGTTCAAGCGGCTCGCCACGGTCGCGACCGCGTGGGCCGTACCCGGCACCCCGCAGTACGGCGACACCGCCTTGCGCGATCTCCTGCTGGGCGGCATCGACTGGATGCTGGCCAATCGCTACGGCTCCGAGCACACCCGGTTCGACAACGACTGGGACTGGGAGATCGGCTCCGCGCTCGCGCTCAACGACGCGACGGTGCTGCTGCACGACGCGCTGGGCGCCGAGCGGCTCGCCCGGATCACCGCGGCCGTCCTGCACTACACGCCCGACCCGAACCTGTGGCGGGCCGACCGGCAGATCGCGACCGGCGCCAACCGGGTGTGGATCTCCACCGTCGTCGCCGTGAACGCGGTGCTGCGCGACGACGGGGACGACCTGGCCCGGGTCCGTGACGCTCTTTCGGACGTCGAGGGTTCGGGCGCCAACAGCGTCCTCGCGTACAACGACGCGAGCGCGGCGGCAGAGGGAACCGGCGAGGGCTTCTCCTCCGACGGCTCCTTCCTCCAGCACTACAAGCACCCGTACAACGGTGGCTACGGCAAGGAGCTGCTCAACAACCTCTCCCGGCTGCTGAACCTCCTGGCCGGTACGGCGTGGACGGTCACCGATCCCGACCTGGACAACGTCCGCGGCTGGGTCGACGAGGGCTTCGATCCGCTGCTGGCACGCGGCGACGTGATGGCGTCCGTGTGCGGGCGCGAGATAGCCCGGCCCAGCAAGCAGGGACACGTCTCGGCACAGACGGTCATCGAGGCGGTGGTCCGGCTGATCCCGGGCTTTCCCGGCGAGACCGCGGACCGGTTCACCGCTCTGGTCAAGCAGTGGATCGCCGAAGACACCTACCGGGACTTCCTCGCCGTCACCGACCTCGCCTCACTCGTCGCCGCCCGGCAGGTCATCGCCTCTTCCGTGCCGGCGCGCGGTCCGCTGGTCGTCCACAAGCAGCACCCCAGGATGGACAAGGCCGCCCACCACCGCCCCTCGTTCGCGCTCGGCATCTCCGCGTACTCGTCCCGGATCTACAACTACGAGTCGATCCAGAACGAGAACCTGCACGCCTGGCACCTCTCCGACGGCATGGTGCTCCTCTACACGGACGACCTCGGCCACTACAGCCAGGACTACTGGCCGACGGTCGACCCGGCGCGGCTGCCCGGCACCACGGTCATCGCCGGCCGCCCCGCCGACGCCGCGGGTCAGCGCACCACCAGCACCGCCGACTGGGCGGGCGGCACCGCGCTGCCGGGCACGACGCTCGGCGCGTACGGCATGGAACTGCGGGCGTTCGGCAGTTCGCTGCAGGGCCTGAAGAGCTGGTTCTGCCTCGACGACGTCATCGCGTGCGTCGGTTCCGGCATCACCGCCGACGCCGGCACGGCCGAGACGGTCGTGGAGAACCGCAAGCTTCGGGACCCGGCGGCAGCGCTGCTCGTCAACGGCGAGGCCGCCTCCGCGGACACCGGCTGGTCGGCGCGGCTGGACGGGGTGCGGTGGCTGCACGTCTCCGGGACCGGCGGCTACGTCTTCCCGGAGCCCGCCACGCTGCACGGCCTGCGCGAAGACCGGACCGCGACCTGGCGCGAGATCAACCTCAAATACGGCACCGACACCTCCGTCACCCGCCCCTATCTGACGCTATGGCAGGACCACGGAACCGCACCGAGCGGAGCCCGCTACTTCTGGCTGCAGGCCCCGGCGGCGTCCGCCGAGCGCACGAAGCAGTGGTCGTCCGCGCCCCCGGTGACCCTGATCGCGGACTCCACCGCCGTGCACGCGGTACGCCGCGGCGCGGACGGACTGCTGGCCGCGAACTTCTGGGCGGCGGGAACCGCGCAGGAACTCACCGCGGACGGCCCGGCCTCGGTCCTGGTGAGGCCCGAAGGGAGGGCGGTGACCGTCTCCCTGTCGGACCCGACCCAGCTGCGGTCCTCCGTCGTGCTCGACCTGGCGCTGCGGGGGCTGACCGTCGTCTCCGCCGACCCGGGTGTGAGCGCCGCACCGTCCGGCAGCGGCATCCGGATCACCGCCGACACCGCCGGAGGCCACGGCGCAACCCTCAACCTCACCCTGAAGAGGAGCTAGACCCTTGCTGTTCGACATGCCACTGGACCGGCTGCGCGACTACCGGCCGGAGCCGGAGGAGCCGGCCGACTTCGACGCCTTCTGGGAGAAGACCCTCACCGAGACGTCCCGGCACGAGCTGGACGCCGAGTTCGTCCCGTACGAGGCCGGATTCGCCACCGTCGACGTCTTCGACGTGACGTTCCGCGGCTGGGGCGGGCAGCCGGTGAAGGCGTGGCTGATGCTGCCCAGGGCCCGCTCGGGTCCGCTGCCCGCCGTGGTGCAGTACATCGGCTACAACGGCGGCCGGGGCATCCCGTACTCCTGGCTCACCTGGAGCGCGCTGGGCTACGCGCACCTGATCATGGACAACCGGGGTCAGGGCGGCGGCGGCAAGAACATCGCGGACACCGTGGACATCGGACCCGACGGGAACGGCTCCTCCTCCCCCGGCTTCCTCACCCGGGGCATCGAGGACCCCTACCGGCACTACTACCGCCGGCTGATCACGGACGCGGTGCGGGCCGTGGACGCGGTGAAGGAGCACGACGCGGTGGACGCCTCGCGCGTCGCGGTGCTCGGCGGCAGCCAGGGCGGCGGCCTCGCGCTCGCCGTGGCCGGGCTGCGGGACGATGTCGTGGCGACCGTCGCCGATATGCCGTGCCTCTGCCACTACCGGCGCGCCTCGCAGATCACGGACACGGGCCCGTACGCGGAGATCGCGCGCTGGCTGTCCGGGCACCGGTTCCGGATCGACGAGGCGATGGAGACCCTGTCCTACTTCGACGGGGTGAACTTCGCGGCGCGGGCCACCGCCCCGGCGTGGTTCTCCGCGGGGCTAATGGACAAGGTCTGCCCGTCGTCCACGGTGTTCGCCGCCTACCACCGCTACGCGGGTCCGGCCGAGATCGAGGTGTTCACGTACAACGGCCACGAGGGCGGCGCGGAGTACGACCTGCCGCGCAAGATCGCGGCCCTGCGCGGCGCGTTCGGGCAGTAGCGGAACCGGTCACCGGCCCAGCGCCGCCATCGCGGCGTTGTGGCCGGGCACCCCGCTGACGCCGCCGCCGCGCACCGCGCCGGCCCCGCACAGCAGGATGTTGGGGTGCGCGGTCTCCACGCCCCAACGGCCGGTCGCCTCTGTGGCGTACGGGAAGGCGAGGTCCCGGTGGAAGATGTGGCCGCCGGGCAGCCGCAGGTCCTGCTCCAGGTCCAGCGGGGTCTTCGCCTCGATGCAGGGCTCGCCGTTCCCGTCGAGGGCCAGGCAGTCCGCGACCGGCTCCTCCAGGTGGGAGTCGAGTTCCGCGAGGGTGGCCCTGAGCAGGGCCGCGCGCGTCGCCTCGTTGTCCGCGGCGAAGAGCCGGGCCGGGGCGTGCAGTCCGAAGAGAGTCAGGGTCTGGTAGCCGCGGGCGGCGAGATCCGGGCCGAGGATCGAGGGGTCCGTCAGCGAGTGGCAGTAGATCTCGGACGGCGGGGCGG
>CBRG010000407.1 GCA_000470535.1 Streptomyces sp. AW19M42 | reverse complement strand
GGCGGCCCGGGGGACGGCTCTGGTGCACCTCCCCCGCCGGCCGCCGGGTCCGCGTCGGCCCGCGGCACAGGGGCGTGCCCGGCCTCGCTGACGGAATCCGGGGCACGTACGCCTTCGGGGCGCGCGGACCAGAAGTGCATTCCGGCAAAGACCGCCGCCGCCACCAGGACAACGGTGAGCGCGGCGAGGGTCCTTGGCTCCAGACCGCATCTGAGCTGCACCCACATCGGCAGCCGATCCCGCAGCGCGGGAGCCGCCCGCGCCCACCACCCCTCCCGTTCCGCCCGCGGCGCCGGCCCAACCGGCGACTCCGCGGTCGCCGCTTCCACCGCTCCCGCTTCCGCCGCGTTCGCCACTTCAGCCGCCGGGTCCGGACCCGGGTCCACGCCCACCGCATGCCGGCCCCCCCGTCGCCCGTACCCGCCCGCCATGAGCGCGTCCGCACGGGAGCGCGAGGCCGCAGCGGCGGCGGCGCGGCCGGGTGTCTGCCGTCGAACGGGTCCGTAGCCCGCCCCGCTCCGGGCAGCACGCCCGTCCGAGCCGGGAGCGCGGCCGGGCCCGCTGCCGGGCCCGCCGCCTCGTCCGCCGGCCCCACCGAAGGGGCCGGTCCTGCCGAAGGGGCCGGTACGGCGGATCCCGCCGCCGGGTCCGCTGGTTGCACGATGTGATCGGGAAGCCATGCCTCACGACGTTAGGCACTTCCGCTGAAACCCGCCGGGCTCACCCAAATACGGTGGAAAACCAGCCCGTTGTGGATAACTCCACCACTCCGGACGGTGACATCAGCGCGGCGAGATCACGGCTCCCAGCAGCCCCGGGCCGGTGTGCGCGCCGATCACCGCACCCACCTCGCTGACATGGAGATCAACCAGCCCGGGAACCCGCTCGGCCAACCGCTCGGCCAGCCGCTCGGCCCGTTCCGGGGCCGCCAGGTGATGCACCGCGATGTCCACCTGGCCGCTGCCCGCCCGCTCGGCGACGATCTCCTCCAGCCGGGCGATGGCCTTCGAGGCCGTTCGCACCTTCTCCAGCAGTTCGATGCGTCCGCCGTCCAGCTGGAGCAGCGGCTTCACGGCCAGGGCCGAGCCGAGCAGCGCCTGTGCGGCACCGATCCTGCCGCCGCGGCGCAGGTAGTCCAGGGTGTCGACGTAGAAGTACGCGGAGGTGCCCGCCGCGCGCTTCTCCGCGGCCGCCACCGCGTCGTCCAGGCTGCCGCCCGCGTCCGCGGCTTCCGCCGCCGAAAGGGCACAGAAGCCTAGGGCCATGGCGACCATCCCGGTGTCCACCACCCGGACCGGAACCGGCGCGTCCTTCGACGCGAGCACTGCGGCGTCGTACGTGCCGGAGAACTCCCCGGACAGGTGCAGCGAGACGACACCGCTCGCCCCGGCGTCGGCAGCCGCACGGTAGGTAGCGGCGAACATCTCGGGGCTGGGCCGGGAGGTCGTCACGGGACGGCGCTTCTGGAGCGCCAGCGCGAGGGAGCGGGCCGAGATCTCGGTGCCCTCCTCCAGCGCCTGGTCACCGAGGACGACGGTCAGCGGCACTGCGGTGATGCCATGCCGTTCCATCGCCTCGGGCGGCAGGTAGGCCGTTGAATCGGTGACGATCGCGACATGGCGGGACATGAGCGGGAGGTTACCTTCCGGTGCGGTGGCTCGGCAGTCCGACCCCGACCGAATGATCAGTTCCGGTCGCTTCGAGCCGCATCCTGCCATGCCCGGTACCGTTCGGCCCGCCGGTCAGCACGGTGGCCCCGACACCGCGTCTGTGTGCCGCCGTACGGGACGTTCGGTGCTTCAGTTCGTGGTCTCGGGCCGCGCCGACTCCTGCCACGGATACACGGTCCGCTGCCGCGGGTCCGCTGCCGTGATGGCCTCCGCGATCCCAGCGTCTCCCGGCTCGCTCACGGGCCCCTGCTGCCGGGTGCTCCCAGGGGCTCCAGGCGCTCCGGTCCGGTCCCGCCCTCCCGGAACCGGCTCCTCCGTGGTCCAGTGCCGCAGGGCACCGGCCTCCACGTCGATCTGCTCGTTCAGCGTGGCCAGATCGTCGTCGGCGAACTGGCGGGCCCGGTCACGCGCGGCCCAGCGCAGCGAATCCGCGGAGCGCGTGATCTCACCGGTGCGCTTCCTGAGGCCGGGCAGCAACGAGGCCACCGTCTTCTTGTCGGGCTCCCGCTCCAGCCGCTTCAGCTCGTCGTCCAGCTCACGGCCGTGCACGCTCAGCCGCTGGAAGAGACCCAGCGACTCGGACAGCGAGGCATCCTCGGTCACGCCCGTCTGCAGGGCCTCCTGCGTGGCCCGCATCGAGGTGCGCAGCGCGAGGCGCAGTTGGGCCAGCTCCCCGACGACGCCCACCTGTCCGTAGCTCTTCGCCCGCAGCGTGGTGTCCTCCACGGCGCGGCGCGCCTGCGTGATCGTACGGTCGACCCCGCGGCTGGCCGCCCGGACGATCTTGACGCTCACATAGATACCCAGGGCCACGAACGCGACGACGAGCAGCCCCAGGATCAGGATCACGGCTTCCATGAGCGCCCCTCGGATGGTGTGACGGCTGCCGACACGTGTTCACCGGCCCCTCCACCGTAAACGGAACGGGCAGGCGGAGGGTTCCTTCGGAACCCCCAACCTGCCCGTAGGGGAAAGCCCTCACACCGTGACGAAGAGATCGAACAGCTGGTGCGGTACCAGGGCAGGTCGTCAAACTGCCGTCTGCCGCGCGGCCGCCCTTGGGCGACGACGGCAGTTTGACGACAGGCCTAGGCCGGGACGATGTTCACCAGCTTCGGCGCCCGGACGATCACCTTGCGGATGCCCGCCCCGCCCAGCGCGGCGACGACGGCCGGGTCGGCCAGTGCCAGGGCCTCCAGCTCCGCGTCCGTGATCGACGGGGAGATCTCCAGGCGCGCCTTGACCTTGCCCTTGATCTGCACCACGCAGGTGACGGTCTCGTCGACGACGTACGCAGGGTCGGCCACCGGGAAGTCCTGGTGCACGACCGAGTCGGTGTGGCCCAGCCTGCGCCACAGCTCCTCGGCGATGTGCGGCGCCAGCGGCGCCACCAGCAGTACCAGCGGCTCCGCGACGGAGCGCGGCAGCGGGCCGCCCGCCTTGGTCAGGTGGTTGTTCAGCTCGGTGACCTTGGCGATGGCCGTGTTGAAGCGCATCCCGGCCATGTCCCCACCGACACCGTCGATCGCCTTGTGCAGGGCGCGCAGCGTGTCCTCGCCGGGCTCGCCGTCGACGACGGTGACCTCGCCGCTCTCCTCGTCCACGATGTTGCGCCACAGCCGCTGCAGCAGCCGGTACTGGCCGACGACCGCGCGGGTGTCCCAGGGACGCGAGACGTCCAGCGGGCCCATGGCCATCTCGTACAGACGCAGGGTGTCCGCGCCGTACTCGCCGCAGATCTCGTCGGGCGTCACGGCGTTCTTCAGGGACTTGCCCATCTTGCCCAGGACGCGGGAGACCTTCTCGCCCTCGTAGTAGTACGCCCCGTCGCGCTCCTCGACCTCGGCCGCCGGGACCGCGATGCCGCGGCTGTCCCGGTAGACGAACGCCTGGATCATGCCCTGGTTGTACAGCTTGTGGAACGGCTCGGCGGAGGAGATGTGCCCCAGGTCGTGCAGCACCTTGGACCAGAAGCGCGCGTACAGCAGGTGCAGTACGGCGTGCTCGGCACCGCCCACATACAGATCGACACCACCGGTCGGCTGCCCCTCGCGCGGGCCCATCCAGTACTGCTCGATCGCCGGGTCGACCAGCTTGTCGCTGTTGTTCGGGTCCAGGTAGCGCAGCTCGTACCAGCAGGAACCGGCCCAGTTGGGCATGGTGTTGGTCTCGCGGCGGTACTTCTTCGGGCCGGCGCCGTCGCCCAGGTCCAGCGTGACGTTGACCCAGTCGGCGTTGCGGGACAGCGGGGTCTCGGGGTGGGTGTCGGCGTCGTCCGGGTCGAAGGTGCGCGGCGAGTAGTCGTCGACCTCCGGCAGCTCCAGGGGCAGCATCGACTCGGGCAGCGGGTGGGCGATGCCGTCCTCGTCGTACACGATCGGGAAGGGCTCGCCCCAGTAGCGCTGACGGCTGAACAGCCAGTCGCGCAGCCGGAAGTTGACGGTGCCCTCGCCGACACCGTGCTCCTTCAGCCAGTCGGTGATGCGGGCCTTCGCGTCGACGACGCCCAGGCCGTCCAGGGAGAGCTCGTCGTTCGCGGAGTTGACCAGCTTGGCCTCGTACGAGCCGAAGGCGTCCTCCCACGTCGAGGGGTCGGTGCCACGGCCGTCAGAGGGCTCGACGACACAGCGCATCGGCAGCTCGAAGGCGCGCGCGAAGGCGAAGTCGCGCGCGTCGTGCGCCGGTACGGCCATGATCGCGCCGGTGCCGTAGCCCATCAGCACGTAGTCGGCGATGAAGACGGGGGCCCGCTCGCCGCTGACCGGGTTGGTCGCGTACGCGCCGGTGAAGACGCCGGTCTTGTCCTTGGCCTCGGCCTGCCGCTCCACCTCGGACTTGGCGGCGGCCTGCTTGCGGTAGGCGGTGACGGCCTCGGCCGGGGTGGTGTGTCCGCCGGTCCAGACCGGGTGGGTGCCCTCGGGCCAGGCGGCCGGGATGATCCGCTCGACCAGCTCGTGCTCGGGCGCCAGCACCATGTAGGTGGCACCGAACAGGGTGTCCTGGCGGGTGGTGAAGACCGTGATGCTGCCGGCCCCGTCGACCGGGAAGTCGACGCGCGCACCCTCGGAGCGGCCGATCCAGTTGCGCTGCTGCAGCTTGATCGCCTCGGGCCAGTCCAGCCCGTCCAGGTCGTTCAGCAGCCGGTCGGCGTAGGAGGTGATGCGCATGTTCCACTGGCGCAGCTTGGCCTTGAAGACGGGGAAGTTGCCGCGCTCGGAGCGGCCGTCGGCGGTGACCTCCTCGTTGGCCAGGACGGTGCCCAGGCCCGGGGACCAGTTGACGGGCGCGTCGGAGGCGTAGGCCAGGCGGTGGCCGCTCAGCACGTCCGCACGCTCGGCCGCGTTCAGCGCGCTCCAGTCGCGGCCGTCCGGGGTCGGACGCTCACCGCTCTCGAACTGGGCGACCAGCTCGGAGATCGGCCGGGCGCGGTCGGCCTCCGCGTCGTACCAGGAGTTGAAGATCTGCAGGAAGATCCACTGGGTCCACTTGTAGTACTCGGACTCGATGGTGGCGAACGAGCGGCGCTTGTCGTGGCCCAGGCCCAGTCGGCGCAGCTGCGCCGTCATGTTCTCGATATTGGATTCGGTGGACAGCCGGGGGTGCGTGCCGGTCTGTACGGCGTACTGCTCCGCGGGCAGGCCGAAGGCGTCGAAGCCCAGGGTGTGCAGGACGTTGTGGCCGGTCATCCGCTGGTGGCGGGCGAAGACATCGGTGGCGATGTAGCCCAGCGGGTGGCCCACGTGCAGGCCCGCACCCGAGGGGTACGGGAACATGTCCATGATGAATTTCTTCGGCTTGGCGGCCAGCTCCGGGTTGTCCGCCAGGTCGCCGGACGGGTTGGGTGCCTCGTACGTGCCCTCGGCGTCCCAGAAGTCCTGCCAGCGTGCCTCGATGTCGGCGGCCATCGCTGCCGTGTAGCGGTGCGGCGCAGCAACGTCGGCTGCGGAATTCGTCTCGCTCATGATCCTCAAAGCTCCATCGATCGTCATCTGCCGGCGCCCACGTCTACGGACACGCGTCTACGGAAACGAAAAATCCCCTCGCACAGGAGGGGACGCCGCGCCGATGCCGACCAGGCATTCTCACCGGTCGGGAGTGATCAGCGCGGCTCGCTAAGCAGAAGGCGTACGGCACGCATGGCGTCAGGGTACCGCAATGGCCCGGCCGCGGTGGGGCCGGGGCCCGCTCACCAGCGTGACCCGGCACATACGAGCAGCGGGCCATCCGATTCGGATGGCCCGCTGCTCGATCTTCACTGTGGAGCTAAGGAGAATTGAACTCCTGACCTCCTGCATGCCATGCAGGCGCTCTACCAACTGAGCTATAGCCCCGTGCCGTGCTGCCCGGTCTCCCGTGGCGACGTCGAGAACATTACCGGTCACCCCGGCCGTCCACCAAATCGATTCCGGTCCGCCTGGTTCCGGCTCGTCGGCGGGGCGCCGGTCAGGCGGTGGCGAAGGAGTAGAAGCGCTTGAGTGTGCAGTGCTCCTCCAGTAGACGGCCGTAGATCGGCTCGCCCTCCAGCTCCCGGTAGGTCTCGATGGGGTCGCCCTTTATGACCAGTGCCCGCGCGCACTCCTCGCACCAGTACTGGTAGTCCGGGTTGACCGGATCCATGTCCCTGACGATGGGCGTACCGCTGCCGCACCAGTCGCACTTCCGCCTGTGGGCACCCATGGTTCAGCTCCGGACCGTGGGGGGCGAACCGCCGGCAGGGCGGCCGGCGCGTACGCGGGCCTCGGGAACAGGGGGCAGGTCCGGGACCTCGTGGCGACTCGCAGACATCGCGCACTCCCTCCCGTTCGGTCCGTCGCCCCCTCCGGCGGTCCGATTCTGCCATGACCCCGCAAGGGGGTCAGCCCTGCCGGGATCCCGTCATCCGCCGACGCCGTACGAGACCCGCAACCACACCCGCGACGGCGGCCGCCGACAGCGCGAGAGCACATACCCACAGCGCCTCTCCCGAACCCTGCGCCCCTGGCGTATCAAGGCGGTTGAGGTAGAGCGCGCCGAACCCCGCGACGCCGATCAGCTGGCCGAGCTGGGTGACGGTGACGAGTACGCCCCTCGCATCGGCGGCGTACTCCGGCCGTACGTTCGCCAGGGCACCCGTAAGAGTGGAGCTGAAGCCCAGCGCATGCCCGCACTGATGACGACGAAGGCCGCGTACAGCCCGGCACCACCGTCGCCGCCGTCGCACAGCAGGAAGCCGAGCAGCACCGAACCGACCGCCACGAGCACGAATCCGGCCGGGACCAGGGCTCCCTGGAGCCGGGCCGGCCAGCGCCTCCAGGTCAGTCCGACCACACCGAAGGTCACCGCGGTCGGCACGAACATCAGCCCGCTGCGCAGCGCCTAATACCCCAGCCCCCCCCTGGACGTGCGGCGTCATCACAAAGAGGAAGCCCGCGTTGACACCCATCACCAGGAGGACGCGCAGCGCCGCCCGCGCGATACCGGGGACACGGAGCACCCCGGGTGCGACGCCGCCCACCACTGTCCGGCGGCGGCTCCGATGACCAGCACCGCGGCGTAGGCGCCCAGCGCGGGAACCCGGGCCTCGCCGCTGAAGTGCTGCTGGATCAGGCTGAGCACCTGCGGGACCATCACCGCCGCGCCGACCCCCTGGATCACTCTGAAGGTGATCAACTGACCCGTTCCGGCGGCGAGTCCGCAGGCCAGCGAGGCGGCGGTGAACACGGCGAGCCCCGCCAGATGGGCGCGGCCGTGCCCGAAAACGCTGCCGAGCCGGGCACCGGTGATGAGCAGGACGGCGTAGGAGATGGTGTACCTGGCCACCCCGAGCCGCAACCCGGCCCCGGAAGCGCCGAGTTCGGTGCGGATCGTCGGGGCGGCGACGTTGACGATGAAGATGTCGAGCAGCGCCATGAACTGGGCCGCCAGCACCAGGGCTAGGGGTGTTTCGAAAGTAGCGCCGTCCGCCTGAAGGGCGGGCTCGGCGGCGTCTGGTGCGTGCG
>CBRG010000406.1 GCA_000470535.1 Streptomyces sp. AW19M42 | reverse complement strand
CGCGGCGAGATCCTGGAGCTGAAGAACACCATCAACACGATGGTCGACCAGCTGTCCTCCTTCGCGGAGCAGGTGACCCGGGTGGCCCGCGAGGTGGGCACCGAAGGGCAGCTGGGCGGCCAGGCACGCGTCCGGGGTGTCGACGGCACCTGGCGCGACCTCACCGAGTCGGTGAACGAGATGGCCGGGAACCTCACCCGTCAGGTGCGCGCCATCGCGGCCGTGGCGACCGCGGTGACCCGCGGCGATCTCAATCTGAAGATCGACGTGGACGCCGCCGGTGAGATCCAGGCGCTGCAGGGCAACATCAACACGATGATCGCCAACCTGCGCGACACCACGGCGACCAACAAGGAGCAGGACTGGCTCAAGGGCAACCTCGCGCGGATCTCCGGCCTGATGCAGGGGCGGCGCGACCTCGACGACGTCGCCTCGCTGATCATGAGCGAGCTGACCCCGGTCGTCTCCGCCCAGCACGGCGCGTTCTTCCTGGCCATGGCCACCGGCGACACCGGCGCGCTGGGCGCGGAGGGCGACAAGGAGGGCGCGTACGTGCTCCGGATGCGGGGCAGCTACGGCTACTCCGCCGGCTCCATGCCGACGTCCTTCCGGCCCGGCGAGACGCTCATCGGCACGGCCGCGGAGGAGAAGCGGACGATTCAGGTGGACAACGTTCCGCCGGGTTACCTGAAGATCTCCTCCGGCCTCGGTGAGGCGCCGCCCGCGCATGTGATCGTGCTGCCGGTGCTCTTCGAGGGGAAGGTCCTCGGAGTGATCGAACTGGCCTCGTTCCAGCCGTTCACACATATCCAGCGGGACTTCCTGAACCAGCTCGCGGAGATGATCGCCACGAGCGTCAACACCATTAGCGTCAACACGACCACCGAGAAGCTGCTGGAGCAGTCGCAGGAACTGACCGAGCAATTGCGCGACCGCTCGCAGGAGTTGGAGAACCGGCAGAAAGCGCTCCAGGCGTCCAACGCGGAACTGGAGGAGAAGGCCGAGCTGCTCGCCCAGCAGAACCGCGACATCGAGGTCAAGAACACCGAGATCGAGGAGGCGCGGCAGGTCCTGGAGGAGCGCGCCGAGCAGCTCGCGGTCTCGATGCGCTACAAGTCGGAGTTCCTGGCAAACATGTCGCACGAGCTGCGTACGCCACTCAACTCGCTGCTCATTCTGGCCAAATTGCTGGCGGACAACGCCGAGGGCAACCTGTCACCGAAGCAGGTGGAATTCGCCGAGACGATCCACGGCGCTGGGTCCGATCTGCTGCAGCTGATCAACGACATCCTCGATCTGTCGAAGGTCGAGGCGGGCAAGATGGATGTCAGCCCGACCCGGATCGCGCTGGTTCAGCTGGTCGATTACGTCGAGGCGACATTCCGCCCGCTCACCGCGGAAAAGGGGCTGGATTTCTCGGTCAGGGTGTCGCCGGAACTGCCGGCCACGCTGCACACCGACGAACAGCGGCTGCTCCAGGTGCTGCGCAACCTCCTTTCCAACGCGGTGAAGTTCACCGACAGCGGTGCTGTCGAGCTGGTGATCCGGCATGCGGGGGCGGAGGTGCCGAACGCCATCCGGGAACAGTTGCTGGAGGCCGGTTCGCTGCGTGACGCCGATGCCGATCTGATCGCGTTCTCGGTGACCGACACCGGTATCGGGATCGCCTCCAGCAAGATGCTGGTGATCTTCGAGGCGTTCAAGCAGGCGGACGGCACGACCAGCCGCAAGTACGGCGGTACGGGCCTGGGTCTCTCCATCAGCCGGGAGATCGCCCGCCTGCTGGGCGGCGAGATCCACGCGGCGAGCGAGCCCGGCCGTGGCTCGACGTTCACGCTGTACCTGCCGCTGCACCCGAGTGAACTCCCGCCGCAGGGCTACCCGCAGATCGGCCCCGGGCCCATCGAGATGCACGGTGCCGCGGTCGGGAAGGGGCGGCTGCCCGAGGCCGGGCAGGGGCTCGGTGAGGGCTTCCAGGACTTCGGACGGGAGCTGGGTCAGCAGGGGAGCCGCCACGACCAGAGCGGCGCCGCAGGGCTGTTCAGGCGCCGCCGCAAGGCCCTGGGCGGCTCCGGGCAGCAGCCCGCGCTGCCGCAGGCCCCTGCGGCTTCCCCGGCCCCCAGGAGCGCTCCGCAGGAGCCCTGGGCGCCCGCGGTCCAGGAGGAGCCCGAGGTCCGCAGGACGTTCCGGTTCAACGGCGAGAAGGTGCTGATCGTCGACGACGACATCCGGAACGTCTTCGCGCTCACCAGTGTGCTGGAGCAGCACGGACTGGCGGTTCTGTACGCGGAGAACGGGCGCGAGGGGATCGAAGTCCTTGAGCAGCACGACGATGTGACGGTCGTACTGATGGACATCATGATGCCGGAGATGGACGGTTACGCGACGACCTCCGCGATCCGCAGGATGCCGCAGTTCGCCGGGCTGCCGATCGTCGCGCTGACGGCCAAGGCGATGAAGGGTGACCGGGAGAAGGCGATCGAGTCCGGAGCCTCCGACTACGTCACCAAGCCGGTCGATCCTGATCATCTTCTTTCTGTCATGGAGGGATGGATGCGCGGAGAGTGATCGTTGTTGAGCGAATCAATGATGATTTTCTGATCGAGTGTGTCCGAAGTGGTGTGGGAACGCGGTATCCGGGGAACCTTTTGGTCTCTCACCGCGTTTCTGGTAGGTGCACGGTGACATCGCGGTGACAGGGTGTGGTGACGGGCGGGGTGCGGCTACCATGACCGGCACAAGGACGGACGGCGTAAGGGAGTCGTCCCCTGGGGCGGCGCCCGGTGCAATTCCGGGGCGAGGAGGACGGGCCATGGTGCCGAAGGCCAAGATCCTCCTGGTCGATGACCGGCCGGAGAATCTGCTGGCGCTGGAGGCCATCCTCTCTGCGCTCGATCAGACACTGGTGCGGGCATCGTCAGGGGAGGAAGCGCTCAAAGCGCTGCTCACGGACGACTTTGCGGTCATTCTGCTGGATGTGCAGATGCCGGGCATGGACGGTTTCGAAACCGCCGCGCACATCAAGCGGCGGGAACGGACCCGGGACATCCCGATCATCTTCCTCACCGCGATCAATCACGGCCCTCATCACACCTTCCGGGGTTATGCGGCCGGCGCGGTGGACTACATCTCGAAACCGTTCGACCCGTGGGTGCTGCGGGCGAAGGTCTCGGTCTTCGTCGAGCTGTACATGAAGAACTGCCAGCTCCGCGAGCAGGCGGCGCTGCTGCGGCTCCAGCTCGAAGGGGGCGTGCCCGCGGGTGCGAACCACGAGAAGGAACCCGCCGGCCTGCTGGCCGAACTCTCCGCACGGCTCGCGGCCGTCGAGGAGCAGGCCGAGGCGCTGTCCAAACAGCTCGACGACGAGTCGGCGGACGCCGGAGCGGTGGCCACCGCCGCTCACCTCGAACGGAAGCTGACCGGGCTGCGCCGGGCGCTGGACGCCCTGGAGCCCGGCACCAACGGCGGACCGGCCCCGCTCACCTCGTAAAGCGTCGGGCTGCGGGCCGTACCGCCCTTGCCCGTCAGGTGTCTTCGGGCCCCGGCGGCGGCAAGTGCCCGGCGGGGCGGGCCGGTCGGCGTTCCGTGCGGGGTGCGGAGCGGGTGAGAGCGCGTCAGTTCGCGTCCACCGCAGGACGACACGGTCGGGTGAACGGGCCCGCGCACGTGTTCACCACCGCGGACAACGGTAACCTCGGCCCATGGCCTCACGTACGTCCGGCAAGGGTTCCCAGGGCACGGCGGGCACCGCGAAGCGCGTCGGCGGTGGCCCGGGTCCGGCGAAAAAAGCCGCGCCCGCGAAGAAGGCGGCCGCCAGGAAGAGCGTGCCCGCGAGGAAGGCTCCCGCGAAGAAGGCGGTGGCCAGGAAGGCGGCCGCGCCCAAACCGGCGCCCTCACCCACCGGCGGTGTGTACCGCCTGGTGCGCGCGGTCTGGCTCGGTGCGGCCCACGCCATCGGCGCCATGTTCCGCGGCATAGGGCGCGGCGCCAAGGGGCTCGACCCCGCGCACCGCAAGGACGGTGTCGCCCTGCTGCTCCTCGGCCTCGCGCTGATCGTCGCCGCGGGCACCTGGTCGAATCTGCGCGGTCCGGTCGGCGATCTCGTCGAGATGCTCGTCACCGGCGCCTTCGGCCGGCTCGACCTGCTGGTGCCGATACTGCTGGGCGCCATCGCCGTACGGCTGATCCTCTATCCCGAGAAGCCCGAGGCCAACGGCCGCATCGTCATCGGACTGTCCGCGCTCGTCATCGGGGTGCTCGGCCAGGTCCACATCGCCTGCGGATCACCCGGGCGCGAGGACGGCACCGAGGCCATGCAGGACGCGGGCGGGCTGATCGGCTGGGCCGCGTCCAAA
This sequence comes from Streptomyces sp. AW19M42, assembly GCA_000470535.1. Classification (GTDB taxonomy): domain Bacteria; phylum Actinomycetota; class Actinomycetes; order Streptomycetales; family Streptomycetaceae; genus Streptomyces. The sequence goes on along the minus strand of CBRG010000406.1, from coordinate 234 downwards.
CCGCTGATCTTCACCATGGGCGAGGTGCTCGCCGTCCCACTGCTCCTGCTGCTCACCGTCTTCGGGCTGCTGGTGGTCACGGCGACCCCGGTGAACGCCATCCCGCAGCGGCTGCGGCTGCTCGGCGTCCGGCTCGGGATCATCGCCCCCGTGCACGACCCGGAGGCGGAGGACGGGAGCGACGACGAGCGGTACGACGAGCAGTGGCGCGAGGCGCTGCCCGCCCGCTCCCGG
>CBRG010000405.1 GCA_000470535.1 Streptomyces sp. AW19M42 | reverse complement strand
GGACCGGCCGCCCGCGCCTGGGTCCGTGACCGCGCCCCCGTCCGCTCCCGCCCCGGTGGATCCGCCGCCCGCTCGCGGACGGGTCTGGCCGCTGGCCGGGCGGCCCGCGGTCGTACGGGGATGGGAGCCGCCCGCCACGGACTACGGAGCGGGGCACCGCGGGGTGGACCTGGCCGCCGGACCGGGTACGGAAGTGCTCGCGGCCGCTTCCGGCCGGGTCTCGTTCGCGGGCGGCGTCGCGGGGCGGGGAGTGCTGGCGATCGAGCTCACGGGGACGGGTGACCCGCCGCTGCGGACCACGTACGAGCCGGTGCGCCCGCTGGTCACGAAGGGGGACGAGGTCACCGCGGGACAGGTGGTGGCAGTCATGGCGGAGGGGCCGTCCCACTGCGCGTCCGGCTGTCTGCACTGGGGGCTGCGCCGCGCGGCGCGGTATCTGGACCCGCTGTCACTGCTGCCGCCCGCGCTGCTGCGTCGCGGGCCGTCCCGGCTGCTGCCGGTGGCCGGCGTGCCCGAACCCGCACAACTGCCGGGCGGCGACCCGGTGGCGGCGGCGGACGGCGGGGACGCCAAGACCGCGCCCCTGCACGGGGCCGCGGTGACGCGGCGGAGTCAGGAGGCCTGTTCGCCGGGGGCGCCCCGGACGCCGCGCAGGATCATGGCGACGGCGGTGTCCGCGATCACGGCCGGCTCCTCCGCCACACTGAGTTCGATGCGCCGCACGGCCGCGTCCACGGAGCCCTGGAGCAGCATCGCAGCCAGCCGGGGCTGCTCGTGGCCCAGGTCACCGAGCGCCTCGACGATCATGGCGATCAGTCCGCCGTGGGCAGCGCGGATCTTCTCCCGGGCGCCCGCGTCCAGCTCGCTCGCGGAGATGGCGACGACGGCGCGGTGGCGCCGGTCCCCCACGAGATCGAGCTGCCGCCGTACGTACGCCTCGATCTTCTCCTCCGGCGTATCCGCCCGCTCCATCGCGTTCTCCACCTCGGCCGCCCAGACGGGGAAGTCGACGGTGCAGAGTTCCTCCACGACGGCGGCGCGGGAGCGGAAGTACTCGTAGACGGAGGACCGGGCGAGGCCCGTTCGCTCGGCGAGGGCGGGGAAGGTCAACGCCTCCGTGCCTCCCTCGGACAGCAGGGAACGCGCCGCGTCCAGGAGGGCGCCGCGCTGCATGGTCCGGTGCTCGGCCACGGAGGCCGCTCGAATCCTGGGCACGCCTCCACTCTACGGCGGCCGCTGCCCGGAGGGGGCGGGCGGCCACGATCGGCCGGCCCGCTCGGACGGCGCAGGGCGCCGCCGGAGGCGGTCTCAGCGTCCGGCGTCGGCCAGTTTCGCGCGCAGCTGCAACACGGACTTCGTGTGGATCTGGCTGACCCGACTCTCGGTGACCCCGAGGACGTTGCCGATCTCGGCGAGGGTGAGGCCCTCGTAGTAGTAGAGCGTGACCACGGTTTTCTCACGGTCGGGGAGGGTGTTGATGGCGCGGGCGAGCAGCCGCCGGAGCTCACGGCCCTCGGCCACTTCCACCGGATTGTCGGCGGCGGTGTCCTCAAGCGTGTCCATCAGACTCAGCCGGTCGCCGCCCTCGCCGCCCACATGGAGCAGCTCCTCCAGTGCGACCACGTTCGCCAGCGACAACTGGCTGAAAACCGCGTGCAGTTCCTCCAGCCCGATCTCCATCTCCGCGGCCACCTCCGTCTCGGACGGGGTGCGCCGCAGCCGCGCCTCCAGCGTGGCGTAGGCACGTTCCACCGCACGGGCCTTCTGGCGCACGGAGCGGGGGATCCAGTCCAGCGCCCGGAGTTCGTCGATCATCGCGCCGCGGATGCGGGTGATCGCGTACGTCTCGAACTTGATCGCCCGCTCGATGTCGAACTTCTCGATCGCGTCGATCAGCCCGAAGACCCCCGAGGAGACGAAGTCCGCCTGCTCGACGTTGGACGGAAGGCCCACACTCACCCGGCCGGCCACGTACTTCACCAGCGGCGAGTAGTGCAGGATCAGCTGCTCCCGCAGCCGCTCGTCGCCCGTGGTCTTGTAAGAACGCCACAACTCGTCGAGGGAGGAGGGAGCGGGAGGGCGCACAGTGCCACGCGCAGCCGGTGGTACTGCCGCGCGGTCAGACCCGGAGGTGTGCTGGGGCATGTGGTGCCTTGAGCCGTTCTGCAGTGAAGTGCTGGGGAATGTGCGTCTGGGGCGGGATCCTTGTGAGCGTAGCGTGACTGAAGTGTCGCGGTGCGCGCAGGATATGGGATCGGAGCCGCACACTTCCGGGGGAACGGACACGGCACCGGACCCGGTTACGGAGACGGCCGCGCACCCGGACGAGGACATGACTGGCGACCGGGGCCGACGCGTCGCGCGCCTGCCCCGGAGACGTTGCCGAACGATCCGCCGAGGTCATCGGCATCACCTTTTCACCCGAATGCTCCAGGTCAAGTACCGCCTCGCCGCGCGTCGTCATCGCAAGTCGGCCGCCGCGTCAACTGCCATCCATCGCCACGACGTTCGACGAACCCCAGTGAGTGCAGTTCGTACAGTTTGGCGAGCGCCTCGTCGGCGCTCGTTCCGGCAGTACGGGCCACCTCGCGCCCGTCGGCGCTGCCACGGGCCGGAAGCGCGTCGAGGACCCTGGCGCAGCCGGTGTCCAGCAGGTCCCTGGGCAGCACCGCACCGCGTCTGGGCGGGGCGAGTTCCCCCATGTCACCGACCAGTTCGACGATCTCCGAGGCATCCGTCACCAGTACCCCCTCGCCCCGCAGGAGTTCGTGGACGCCTGCCGACAGGCCGCTGGTGGCGGGCCCCGGGACACCCATGGTGAAGCGGCCGAGCCGCTGGGCACAACGCGCCGTGACCAGGGAACCGCTGCGGTATTCGGCCTCCACCACGACCGTTCCCCTCGTCAACGCGGCGATCACCCTGTTCCGGAGGATGAACCGGCTGCGCGTGGGGTGTTCGGCCGGTGCCAGCTCACCGATGACGAGCCCCTGCTCGGCAACGCGCCCGATCAGTTCGGCGTGTCCGCGGGGGTACACGACGTCCACCCCGCAGGCCAGCACCGCCGCCGTCGCCCCACCCGCGGCGAGAGCACCCCGGTGAGCGGCCCCGTCGACCCCGAACGCCGCACCCGAGACGACCACCCACCCCCGCTCCGCGAGACCGGCGCCGAGGGTCGTCGCCATGTGCGCCCCGTACGGAGTGCAGGCGCGGGCGCCTACCACCGCCACCGAACGCAGCGCCCAGAGCCGCAGATCGGGCCTCCCCCGCACCCAGAGCCCGATCGGCCGGGTGTCCCCCAGATCGTCCAGCTGACTCGGCCACTCGCGGTCGCCCGGACAGACGAAGCGCCCGCCGACCGCGGCCACCGCCGCCAGGTCCCGCGCGGGGTCTGCCGCCTCCGCCCGCAGCCGGTAGCCGGCCAGCCGCCGCGTCGTCATACCGCTGAGCTGCTCGGCCGATCCGTCCCGTGCCGTGATCCGCCGCAGCAGTTCCCCGGCGCCGTACTCCCGCAGCCAGCGGCCACCCCGTTCGTCCCCCGGCTCCAGCACCCGCGTCAACGTGACCCGCGCGACCCGCTCCCCCTCACCTGGCCCAGCGGTAGACCACTCCGACCGCTCCCCTTCCCCCGCCTGCTGCCCCGTCATGCCGTCCCCGCCGTCATCGGGGCCCCGCGCGAGATGCCGGTGCGCAGCTCCAGCGCCACCGCGATGTCCGAGGCATCCGGTCGGCCGGCGCCCCGCAGATCCGCGAGGGTCCACGCCACCCGCAGGACCCGGTCCAGGCCGCGCGCGGTGAGCATCCCGCGTTCCATGTCGCGCTCGGCCGCCAGTAGCGCCCCGGGCGCCGCTACCAGTCGGGTCCTCAGCTCGTGGCCGGGTACCTCGCTGTTGGTGGTCCAGGGGGTACCGGCCAGCCGCTCCGCCGCCCGCGCCCGCGCCTCCCGCACCCGGGCGGCGACCGTCGCGGTCGACTCGCCGCGGCCGCCCTGCCCCATCAGGTCCACGCGTCTGACCGGATCGACGGCCACCCGCAGATCCACCCGGTCGAGCAGCGGACCGGAGAGCCGGGCCTGATAGCGCCGGACCGCGGCGGGCGGGCATTCGCAGCCGGCCCCGCTCAGGGTGTGCCGCCCGCACGGGCACGGGTTGGCGGCCAGCACCATCAGGAAGCGGGCGGGCAGCCGCACCACCCCCGCGCTGCGCGCCACCACCACATGCCCCGACTCCAGCGGCTGGCGCAGCGCGTCCAGGGCCCGTACCGAGAACTCCGGCGCCTCGTCCAGGAAGAGGATGCCGCGGTGGGCCAGCGACACCGCGCCCGGCCGAGGCAGCCCGTTGCCCCCGCCGACCAGCGACTGCATGGTCGCGGAGTGGTGCGGTGCGCAGTAGGGCGCCCGGGAGACCAGGGGTTCCCCCGGCGGCAGGATCCCCGCCACCGAGTGCACCGCCGTGACCTCAAGGGATTCCTGCCTGGTCAGGGCCGGCAGGATCGCGGGCAGCCGTTCGGCGAGCATGGTCTTGCCCGCGCCCGGCGGTCCGGACAGCAGAAGGTGGTGACCGCCCGCCGCCGCGACCTCCAGGGCCTTGCGCGGCCGCTCCTGGCCCGCGACGTCCGCCAGGTCCGGCCGGTTTCCCTCGCCCTGTGCCGAGCCCCGGGCGATGCCGGTGCCCATACCGGCGCCGGGCACCATGAGGCCTGCCAGCATGGTGTCGGGGCGCCCCTGGTCGTGCGGCTCCTGTTCCTCGGGCACCGGTTCGTCGCAGAGCACGGCGATCAACTGCCGCAGGCTCCGCACCCCGAGCACGGAGATCCCGGGTACCAGCGCCGCCTCGCCCGCCGTCTGTTCGGGGACGACCACCTGCCGGTAGCCGGCCTCGGCGGCGGCCAGTACGGCCGGCAGCACCCCGCGCACCGGCCGCACCCGGCCGTCGAGCCCCAGCTCCCCGATCATCACCAGATCCGCGATCGAAGCGGGGTCGATCCGCTCGGCCGCGCCGAGCACCGCGCACGCCACGGCGAGATCGAAGCCCGAGCCGCCCTTGGGCACAGACGCCGGGGACAGGCCCACCGTGAGCTTCTTCTGCGGCCACTGCGCGCCGGAGTTGGCGACCGCCGCCCGTACCCGGTCGCGGCTCTCCACCAGGCTCTTGTCGGGCAGCCCCACCAGGGTGAACGCGGCCACCCCGGCCTCCAGGTCCGCCTGGACCTCCACCACCACGCCCTCGACGCCGACCAGGGCGACCGAGCAGGCACGCGCGAACGCCATCAGGCCACCCCCCGCGCATGCTCGGCCCGCGGCGCACCGCGCCTGGGCAGCACCACGCCGACCAGGTCGATCCGCACGCCTCCGGGCGGCGGACCGCCGTGCAGGTCCAGCCAGAGTTCGGCCAGCCGGCGCAGTCGGTCCGCCTTGGCGGGTGTCACGGCGGCCATCGGGTGCTCGAACCCGCCCGCCCTGCGCGTCTTCACCTCACAGATGACCAGCGCGTCGCCGTCCAGCGCGACGATGTCGATCTCGCCGGTGCGACAGCGCCAGTTCCGTACCAGGACGGACATGCCGGCATCGGTCAGCAGCCGCGCCGCCAGATCCTCGCCGTACCGCCCGAGTGCCCCCCGTGCGTTCATATCGGCACCACCTCCGGCACCGACTCTGACGCGTCCGCCCGCAGCTAGTGGATCTTGGTGGACAAACGGGCGGATGTGGAAAACTCAGCCACTCGGAAGTTCGAGATCGCTCTTGTTGAGCTCCTCGATGTTGACGTCCTTGAACGTCAGCACCCGGACCTGCTTCACGAACCGTGCCGGCCTGTACATGTCCCAGACCCAGGCATCCGCCATGGACACCTCGAAAAACACCTCGCCCTGGACCGAGTGCACCTGCATCTCGTAGTCATTGGTGAGGTAGAAGCGCCGTTCGGTCTCGATCACATATTTGAACAGACCGACGACATCGCGGTACTCCCGGTAGAGCTTCAGCTCCATCTCGGTCTCGTACTTCTCGAGGTCCTCGGCGCTCATTGGCATGTTCCCCTTCAGCCGTGCGTGCCCCCATTGTGCGCCAGGCCGGGCGCCCGGGACGCTCAGGCGATTTCGGGGGCCAGAACCAACGGCGTACGCGGGGGACCCTCGTCGAGCAGCGTGTGCAGCAGCCCGGCGAGTCTGGTCGGGTACACCGTCTCACGCGTCGACGACAGTTCGGCGGAGGTCCACCACCTCAGGCCCGCGACACTGCGCCGTTCCAGCCCGGTCTGCCCACTGGTGTCCGTCAGGGTCTGTGCCGTACGGGCCAGGAAGTACCACTCGTCCTGCTCCCAGCGCCGGCCGTCGAACGGAAAGGAGCACATCCGCTTCCAGAGGAGCGGGCCCAGTTCGACATCCCTGATCCCGGTCTCCTCGGCCAGTTCGCGCAGCGCGGCCCGCTCCCGGCTCTCATCGCCCTCCAGCCCGCCGCCCGGGGTGAACCACCAGGTGCTCGCGGGGTCCTCCGGTTCGAACCCGTGCATCAGCAGAATGCGGTCGTCCGGATCGAGGAGGACCAGGCGGGAGACCTTGCGCACCTCAGCGGACACCAGCGGGCGCCTTCCCCTGCTTGTTCCGCTTCGACCGGGCGGACCGGGCTGCGATCGGTCCGTACACGGACCCGCCCAGAATGAGCAGCACGCCCGCGATCACCGCCGCGAGCTGAAGCTTGACCGGACCCGCCGACGACACCCCGCCGGGCAGGGCGGCGAAGGTGCCGGGCCGTTCGACCATGCTGCCCAGCGGCCAGGCCACGGCGTCCACCCGGGCCGTCACGGCGCTGCGGGGCACCGAGCCCTGTCCGCCGTCCTCCAGGTGGACCCGCGAGTCCAGCGAGACCCGGCGGTCGTCGCCCAGGAGGAAGAGCTGTCCCTTGGGCACCTGGGCCGTGAAGCCGTTCGCGGAGGCGGGGTCATCCGTGCGCAGATACGGTTCCGCAACGGGTATCCCGTTGATCGTCAGCCTGCCGTCCTTCTCGCAGCAGGCGACCTTGTCGCCGCCGATTCCGACGACCCGCTTCACCATCGGCATATCGCCCCACGCCGGATCGGTGAAGACCACGACATCGCCCCGGCGCACCTCGCTGCCGTCCACCCGTTGGGCGAGGACCCGGTCCCCCGCGTTCACCGTGGGGGTCATCGACTCGGTCGGCACCGTGTACGGCCGGTACACCACGGCCGCCCAGGCGAAGCCGCCGAGGAAGAGCACACAGCCGACGGCCACCGCCAGCCCCGACAGCCTGCTGCCGAACCGGCCGCGGCCGTCATCCGTACGTCCTGTTCCACTCATCCCAGCGTCCCCCATCGGAGATCGACAATCGCTGATCCGAGTCGGCACCCTACCCGGCGGTACGCCCGCTGGTCAGCCTCCGCCTGCGCCGGATGACGATCGGCAGGGCTCCGGCGATGCCGAGCGCGCCGGGGCCCATCGCGGCCGCGGCGTTGATCCCCGACTGATCGAAGGTGTCCGGAACCGGCAGGGTCGCCCAGCGGTTGACCGGCCACGCGACCAGGACGGCCCGGCCCACGACATCGTCCACCGGCACGAAGCCGTTGTTCACGTCGTTGGTGTGATAACGCGAGTCCGAGGAGTCCTGCCGGTGGTCGCCCATCACCCAGATCTTGCCGTCGGGCACCTTGAACGGGCCGAAGGGCATGTCGTCGCAGGGTGTGCCGCCGGGGAAGACGTACGGCTCGTCGAGCGGCTTCCCGTTGACGACGACCGGACCGCCCTTCTTACAGGACACGGTGTCACCGCCGACCGCGATCGTCCGCTTGATCAGGTCCTTCTCCTGCGAGGAGGGCATCAGGCCGATGAAGCTGAGGAAGGTCTGCACCGCGTTCGACTCGGGCGTCGGCTCGCCGTCCAGCCAGCCGCTCGGGTCGTGGAAGACGACGACCTCGCCGCGCTCCGGCTCGGAGCCGAACCACGGAGTGAGCTTGTCGACCAGCACCCGGTCACCCCGCTGAAGGGTGTTCTGCATCGAATCCGACGGAATCGAGAACGCCTGCACCAGAAACGTCTTGATCAGCAGCGCGAGAACCAGCGCGACACCGATGAGGAGCGGCAACTCCTTCCAGA
>CBRG010000404.1 GCA_000470535.1 Streptomyces sp. AW19M42 | reverse complement strand
ATCGGCGTGTCCGGTCCGATCTGCAGTGCTTCGCGGACTTCGTCGGGGGTGTAGGGCTGGTGTCCGTCGAAGCCGTTGAGGGCGATGACGAAGGGGAGCCCGCTGTTCTCGAAGTAGTCGACGGCGGGGAAGCAGTCGGCGAGGCGGCGGGTGTCGACGAGTACGACGGCGCCGATGGCGCCGCGTACGAGGTCGTCCCACATGAACCAGAATCGGTCCTGGCCGGGTGTACCGAAGAGGTACAGGATCAGGTCCTGGTCCAGGGTGATGCGTCCGAAGTCCATGGCCACCGTCGTGGTGGTCTTGTCCCCGGTGTGTGTCAGGTCGTCGATGCCCGCGGAAGCGGAGGTCATCACGGCTTCGGTGCGCAGCGGATTGATCTCCGAAACGGCACCGACAAACGTGGTCTTACCCACGCCGAAGCCCCCTGCCACCACGATCTTCGCCGAGGTAGTGGAGCGGGCCGCTCCGCCGCTAGAGCTTGCGAAGTCCACTGAGCACCCTTTCGAGCAGTGTCACATCTGGCTGGCCGCCGGCGGACTCTTCGCCGCCGGGCTGGTGGATAGCGACGAGTCCGGCCTCAGCCAGGTCGGCTACGAGGATCCGGGCAACGCCGAGAGGGATCGAGAGCAGGGCCGAGATCTCGGCCACTGACTTGATCTCGATGCACAGCCGGCAGATCCGCTGGTGCTCGGGCAACTGCCCTTGCAGCCGGGACGGATCAGCCGTGGTACTGACCAACGCCTCAATGGCGAGTTGGTAGCGCGGTCGCGTCCGTCCGCCTGTCATGGCGTACGGACGAACCAGCGGATTGTGCGCGGCCGGAGCGGGCGGCTCGGGGGCCCAGCGAGGCTGCACCGGCTCGATGCGGGGCGGCGGCTGCGGGGAGTCGTACCGGTGCGGACGCTGTGGCCGCTGTGGCTGCTGCGGCCAGTCGTCCGAGCCGCGCGCGTCCTGGTGCGGCCAGTCGTCCGCGCCGCGCGCGTCCTGGTACGGCCAGTCGTCCGAGCCCTGGGCACGCCGGGGCTGCCGGAACGGCTGAAAAGGCTCCTGCCCGCCCTGTCTGCCGGGCGAGGAGGGGAAGTCGAAGCCATCGCCCCTGTGCTCACCCGGTACCTGCTGACCACCGTTGAACTGGTGCCCGCCTGGGGGTGTACCCACGATTCCTCCTCCGCCTACCGATCCCGGTTCCAGTGGGTCCGCGCCACCGCACCCTATGGCGCGGTGACGCGAAACGCACTGTCTGTCTACTAGTTAAGAAGGCTTCCCTGAAGCTCGGCGCGGAGGTCCGGAGTGAGGACACCCCCGGCGCGATCCACCAAAAGCGCCATTTCGTACCCAACCAGACCGATATCGGCGTCCGGGTGTGCAAGAACGGCCAAGGAGGATCCGTCGGAGACGGACATGATGAAGAGGAATCCTCGCTCCATCTCCACAACTGTCTGATTCACGGCGCCGCCTTCGAAGATGCGGGAGGCGCCGGCGGTCAGCGAGGTCAGGCCGGAGGCGACAGCCGCCAGCTGGTCGGCGCGGTCGCGCGGGAAACCTTCGGACATCGCCAGCAGGAGTCCGTCGGCGGAGACCACCACCGTGTGCGACACCCCGGGGGTGTTGTCCACGAAGTTGGTGATCAGCCAGTTCAGATTCTGCGCGGCCTGGCTCATCGGGCTCACACTAACGCTCCTGGTTGTAGGTATCACTGCTGTCCGAACCCGCGCTACGTCCCCGCAGGACGCCCCGCCGCAGGTTGCTCAACCTGCCACGCACGTCCTCCGGGGCGCGGGAGACCTGGGGGCCGCCCTGCTGGGTCTGCTCGGCCGTGCCCTCGACCAGGTTGGCCTTGGGGACGCGCCGGGGAAGACCGGAGAGGGTTACCCCGCCCGCCTTCGGGTCCCGGAGCTGCTCGGCCCGCTCCCAGCGTTCGTCGTTCGCCGACCGCCAGTCGTCCGTCCCGTCCGTCCCGTCCGCACCGTCCGTGTCCTGCTGCGCGGAAAGGCGCTGCTGCGGCGGCTCCTCCCGCTCGGCGGCGGGCTGTTCGTTCCCGTGTCCGGTGGGCTGCCAGTGCTGCTGGCCGCCCCGGCGCGGCAGACCGGCCTCGGTCATCTCGTGACCGGAGTTCGGCACGGGGCCCGAACGGTCGAAGCCTACGCTGTCCCGCGATTCGACGGGGGCGCTCGCAACAGATTCCGGTTCGGCCTGGGCCGGGGCTTCGTAGCCACCCTGGTAGCCACCCTGATCCGGCCACTCCTCCTGCTGGGGCTGGGTGGAGTACTGCCCGTCGTAAGCCTGCTGAGGTGTCTCCTGGCCTGGGTAAGACGACTCCGGATAGCCGTTCTGCCCCTGGTAGTCGGGCTGTTGGACGTAGCCGGTCTCACCACCGAACGGGTCGTAGCCGCCCTCGTACGCCGGCTGTCCGTACTGCTGCTGCTCCTGCTCCTGCTGCCCGTCCTGCTGCTGGGGCTCCGGGGCGTACTGGCCGTCCTGCCGGGGTTCCAGCGCGTACGGGTCCGCGGTGTAAGAAGCCTCTTCGTACGCCGCCCGCGCGTACTGCTCCTGGGACTCCCGCTGCGGGAACGCCGCTTGCTCCTCGGCACCGGTCTGCGTCTCCAGGGCCGCGCGGCGCTCCTCGCGCATCAGCGAGCGGCCCACCGGGTCGAGCTGCGCGGCCTCCTCCGACGGCTGGCCGTAGCGCGAGTCGTCGAAGCCCAGCTCGGCCGCCGTACGCAACTGGGGCTGGAGCGGCGGCGCGTCGAACGCCTGCTGCTGCTGCGGAATGATCGAGGAGACCGTGAAGTCGTCCTGCGAGGGCGGGCCCTCGCCGCCGCCACCGTGGGTGATGGCGTCGGGCAGCATGACCAGCGAGGTGGTTCCGGCCTGCTCGCCCGAGGGACGCAGCTGGACCCGGATGCCGTGCCGGTCGGCGAGCCGGCCGACCACGAACAGGCCCATGCGCTGGGAGACCGCGGCGTCCACCGTCGGCGGGTTGGCGAGCTTGTGGTTGATGTCGGCGAAGTCCTCGGCGGTGAGGCCGATGCCCTTGTCGTGGATCTCGATCATCACGCGGCTGTCCGGCAGCCGGGTCGCGGTGACCCGCACCTTGGTCTGGGGCGAGGAGAACGTCGTGGCGTTCTCCAGCAGCTCGGCCAGCAGGTGGACGAGGTCGGTCACGGACTGGCCGTGGATCTCGCTCTCCGGCACCCCGGAGAGCTCGATGCGCTCGTAGGACTCCACCTCGGAGGAGGCGGCCCGCAACACGTCGACCAGCGGCACCGGCTGGTTCCAGCGGCGGCCGGGCTCCTCGCCGGCGAGCACCAGGAGGTTCTCGCCGTTGCGGCGCATACGGGTCGCGAGGTGGTCCAGCCGGAAAAGGTTCTCCAGCTGGTCCGGGTCGGCCTCGTTGTTCTCCAGGTCGGTGATGAGGGTCAGCTGGCCCTCGATGAGCGACTGGTTGCGGCGCGACAGGTTGGTGAAGATCGCGTTGACGTTGCCCCGCAGCATGGCCTGCTCGGCCGCGAGCCGGACCGCCTCGCGGTGCACCTGGTCGAAGGCGCGGGCGACCTCGCCTATCTCGTCCTGGCTGTTGATCGGGATCGGCTGCACGCGGGTGTCCACCCGGCCCGGGTCGGTCCGGGACAGCTGGTCGACGAGCGAGGGCAGCCGCTGCTCCGCGATGCCGAAGGCGGCGTTGCGCAGCCGGCGCATCGAGCGGCTCATCTGGCGGGCCATGAGCCCGGCCAGGATGAACGCGGCCAGCAGGGAGACGATCACGATCGCGGCGTTGACGACGGCGTCGGTGCGGGCGCTGGACGAGATGTCCGCGGCCTCGGTCACGGCCTTGTCGACGAGCTCTTCCTCGACCGTGGTGTACCCGTCGAACTTCGCGGTGGCCGCGGCCGTCCAGGTCTCGGGGGTGATCCCCTTCGCCTTGAGCTGGGCGGGGGTACGGCCCAGCCCGAGCTGCTGGGTCATGCCGTCGTAGACCGAGCCGTTCACGGTGGGCGGCGTCACGAACGGCACACCCGCCGCGTCGGCCTTCTCCTTGGCGGACTTGACCTGGGCAGCACCCTCGGCCGCCTTGCCCGCCATGACCTTCTTCAGCCGGGCCGCGTCGGCCTCCGTACCGCCGGAGACGAATTCGCCGAGGGCGATCTGCTCCAGGTAGTTGTACGAGCCGAAGGCCTTGACCTGGTCGTTGAACTTGCTCTTTTCCTGGCTGGGCCGTACCAGCAGGTGCATGCCGATGGAGCGCTGAAGCGATTCTGCAGCCTTGGCCAGCTCGATTGCGTAGACGGTACGGCCGTAACTGGTGATGTTGCCGGTGCCGAGACCGAGCTCGTTGCAGAACTCCATGAGGGAGTGCTGGACCTGGACGTAGCCCTCTTCCGTCTTCACCGGGTCCATGGCCTCGGCGTAGGCGGCCTTGCGCAGATCGGGAAGGGTGGGCTCCTCCAGCCGGAACAGCTTGAGGCGGCGCTCCAGGCCCGGCTTCTCGGGCATGCCCTTCACGGCCGTGTCGAACTTGGCGGCGGCGGCGTCGGTGGTGGCCCGTACCTCGGAGACGGCCGCCGCGTCGCGCTTGTTGGAGAGCAGCGGCTGAGCGCTGAGGTCGCGCTCGTTCAGCAGCGCCTGGCCGTACTCGGACGCCGCCCGCACGATCAGCGCGGTCTTCTCGGCGTCCTGGGCCTCCTGCCAGGTGTCGATGGAGCCCTTCACCTGGAAGCCGCCCATGACCAGCCCGACCAGTACGGGGATCAGGAGGATCGCGTTCAGCCGGGTGGGCACCCGCCAGTTGCGCGGGGACATCCGGTTGGTGCTGCCACCTGCGGAAATCCCTTCGGACACGTCGGCGGACGACGCCGCGGCGCGCGGCGGGGTGAAGTTGCCCCGCTCCGGCTGCGCCGTGGAGCCCTCGTTGTTACGCCTCACTCGACCAACAACCTCTCGGCGTCGGCACCTACGCTGTGCCGTGTTTGTTCAGGGCCGTACTTACTCGGGAGTTCGTCGAATTGCAGCACGTGGAACGGCCGCGTTCCAAACAGTCGGAACCGGCGATTCCGAGTGGCGCAAGCCTCAGATAAAACGGGCATAAAGAACGAGCCCCGCCAAAAGGCGGGGCTCATGTGAGCACAGCGGTACCGCGCGTACGCATCGGGTGTCGACCGTGAGGTAATTCTCTTTCGAAACGTTATGAACACGGGGGCGGATCGTGTCAAAGGACACAGTCCACCCCCGTGTGACTACTTTAACTGCCGTACGGCAATACCGACTTGTGCCTACTTGAGCCGCGCCATCAATGCGTGCTCCACCAGCGTGATCAGACCGCTCTTGGCGTCACCGCGGTGCCGGGCGTCGGTCGTGATGATCGGCGTGTCCGGTCCGATCT
>CBRG010000403.1 GCA_000470535.1 Streptomyces sp. AW19M42 | reverse complement strand
CCCCCCCCGCCCCGACGACGTCGAGGCCGCCCTCGGCGCGTACGAGCGGGTGATGTTTCCCCGCAGTGCCGAAGTCGGCGCGGCGGAGGCGCAGGCCCCGGCCAACCCCACCATCGAGGAAGTGATCAGCTTCTTCGCGCACCCCGACGAGACCGCCTGAGCGGCCGGCCTCAGACCCGGTCGACCGCTTCCCCGGCACCGGCGGGTTCCGGCCCGGCGGCGCTCTCGCGGCGGGGCAGCAGCAGCGGGGTGGCCAGCAGGACCACCCCGGCGACGGCGATCGCGGTGCGGGGGCTCGTGACGGCGGCCAGCAGACCCCACAGCGCGGTCATGACCGCGATGGCGGCGCTGCTGCTGATCGACCAGGCGGACAGGGTGCGCGCCACCCGGCCGGGTTCGGTGTGGTCGAGCCGGTAGGTGGCCAGCAGCGGGTTGAACAGGGCGCAGCAGGTCACCAGGCCGAGCTGGACGAGGATGATGAGCGCCATTCCGGGGACACCGGGCCCGACGAACGCGAGTCCGACGGGCCAGCACGCGCGCAGCACCCCGGAGGCGGTCATCGTCCGGTGGTGGCCGAACCGCGCCGCCAGCGGGTGCGCGAGCCGTGAGCCGACGAGGCCGCCGACGCAGGGGGCCGCGAACACGAGACCGTACTGCCAGGGTGCGAAGCCGAGGGGACCGAGCAGGAGGACGGCCAGGATCGGCGCGGAGGCCATGATCAGGCCGTTGACCACGATCGAGTTGAGGAGCAGCGGGCGCAGGGTGGGGTGGGCGAGGATGTAGCGCCAGCCGTCGAGGAGATCACCGGCCCGCAGCCGGGGCGACCCCGTTCGTGAGGGGCCCGGTTCCGTTCCGCCGATGGCGCGGATACCGAGCGCCGAGAGCAGGTAGCTGACCGCGTCGGCGACGACGGTCGTCACCGGTCCGAACAGCCCGATCGCGGCCCCGCCGAGCGGCGGCCCGATCATGGTTGAGGTCCATGTCGTGGATTCGAAGCGGCCGTTGGCGATCAGCAGGTCCCGCGGTGGTACGAGGGCCTTCAGATAGGCGCCGCTCGCCGCCTTGAAGGCGATGTCGGCCGCCGCGACGACGACCGAGACGAGCAGGAGCTGCACGAAGCCGAGCAGGCCGAGCGCGAACGCGGCGGGGATGCTCATCAGCGCCGCGAACCGGATCAGATCCATCGCGATCATCACCGGCCGCTTGTGCCGGAACTCCACCCAGGGGCCGAGCGGCACCGCGACCAGCGCCCCCACCGCCCGCCCGGCGGCGGCCAGCGCCGCGACCTGGGTCGGTCCGCTGTGCAGTACGAGCACCGCGATCAGCGGCAGCGCGCCGAACCCGAGCCCGGTGCCGTACGAACTCACCGCGTACGCCGCCCACAGCCACCCGAACCGACGCCCCAGCTTCCGTCTGCCCGCCATGCCCCACATGCCTCCCGCCGCTCCGGACAGCCCCACGCCGACCACCAGGCATCAAAGCGACCGGGCGCGGTGAGAGCAAACAACTGCCGACGCCAGGGACAACCGCTGGTTGTGCACCGGGCAGTGGAATCCTCAGCTGGCCGCGCTCGGGACGGAATTCGCGGCAGCCGCTGTCGACCTGCCGGGCCACGGCTCCCGCTCCGCCCAGCCGTGGAGTCCGGACGCGGCGACGGAGAGCATCGCCTCGGCGGTGGACTCGCTCGGCCACGGGCCGGCTCTGGTGGTCGGGCACTCGCGCGGCGGCTCGTCTCCCGGCTGCCGGCGGAGAGACCGACCCGGTGGAACGGCCGGCTGCCGCGTCGGCTCCACCCTGCCGGCGGCCCGGGGCGATGTGTGGGCCGCTTCGACGCGGGCGCGATGCGCCATGTGGACGTCCCGGTGCTCATCCTGAACGGTGAGAAGGACCGCGTCTTCCGCTTCGGCGAGAGGGAGTCCGCCCGCGCGCATCCGAACGCCCGCGTCGAACTGATCCCGCGCGCCGGGCGCCTCGCGAGCTTCGACGACCCGGATTCCTTCACCGGTGCCGACCGCCGCTTCGCCCGGCAGCTGCCCGTCCGCGACTGAACACGCCGTCACCGGGCCGGGCGTTCCGAGCAGAACCTGCCGCTACTGCCGCTACCCCTTCGGCGCCGGCCGGTACGTGCACACCTGGACGCCCGCGGTGCTGGTGACGGCCGAGACCAGTTCGAGCGTGCGCAGTCCACCGTCCGCCGGAAAGATCGACTTCCCGCCACCCAGCAGCACCGGCATGATCACGAGCCGGAGCTCGTCGACCAGCCCCTCGCTCAGCAGTCCGCGTACGAGCGTGGGGCTTCCCATGACCAGCAGGTCGCCCTCGCCCCGCTCCCGCAGCTCCTGGATGCGAGCGGTGGCCTTCTCGCCGGGGATGCGTTCGGTGTTGACCCACGTCAGGTCGCCGTCTCCCAGGGTGTCGGTCATGACGTACTTCGGGAGGGCGTTCATCCGGTCGGCGAAGGGGTCGCCCGCCCGCTCGGGCCATGCCGCGGCCATCGTCTGCCAGGTGCGGCGGCCGAACAGCAGGGCCCCGGCCCCGTCGACCGCTTCGCTGAAGGAGGCGCCGACCACGTCCGCGTCGAAGAACGGGTGCGACCAGCCGCCGTGCGCGAAGCCGCCGTCGCGGTCCTCCTCCGCGCCGCCCGGCGCCTGCACGACGCCGTCCAGGCTGATGAACTCGCTGATGACAACGCGCATGCCGCTCACTCCTCGGGACTTCGGATCAGGTGTACGGAAACAGAGACTGCCCTCGCGCCCGGAACTCACCGCCGGACAGGCCCTAGAACCCGCCACCCCCGAAGTCCCCGCCGCCGCCGAATCCGCCGCCGTCACCGAATCCGCCGCCTCCGCCGTCACCGAACCCACCGCCGCCGAAGCCCGAGGAGTCGAAGTCGGAGCCGGAGAAGTCGCCGCCGCCGAAGTCGCCGCCGGAGCCGAAGTCCCCGCCGCCGTACTCCGCGGCGTACGCCGGGGTGGAGAGCATCGAGCCGAGCATCGTTCCGACCAGCAGGCCGGGCAGCAGGCCGCCGCCGAAGTACCCGCCCGCCCAGGGGCCGTAGGCCGGGCCCGCCTCCCAGTAGGGGCGGCGGCTGCCGTCTCCCATGTCCACGGTGCGGCTCATCGGGTCCTCACCGTCGCGCAGCCGGATCTCGTCGGCGCCGCAGACCGGTACCTCGCGGGCCGCGCCGCCCGAGGGGGACCAGCGGACGTCGGCCACCGAGGGGCCGTGGCGCGGGTCGAAGAAGCAGGGCGGGCGGCGCGCGGGCAGTTCGGCGCCGGTGCGCCGGGCATCGAGGACGGCGAGCGAGAAGCGCCCGTCCTCCAGTGCCTGGGTCACCCCGCGCACGTCGGAGGGGTGCCGGGCGTGCTCCATCCGCGATTTGGCGCTCTCGTAGGAGTCGAGGGCGCGTTCGTAGTCCGCGCGCATCGTTTCGTCGGCGCCCGCCTCCGCCGGATGGAAGTCGAGCCGGTCCAGCGTCTCGCCGTACTCCGTGATGTCCTCGTCCACGACGACCCGGAGCTTGTCGAGCGCCGCCTGCTCCTCGGCCTCCTTGCGCCTGCGGTTGCGGCGGACGAGCGTGTAGGCGCCCGCACCGCCGACGACCACCACCGCGCCGATCGCTATCAGCCCGGCGGCGGACGAGCCCCCGCCGGACGAGCCCCTGCCGGACGAGGAGCCGCCCCAGGAGTCGGGGGCGTGGCCCCGCGCCTGTTCGACGGCGCGGTCGACGAAGCCGTTCAGCTGGGCCGCGGCATCGGGGGCCGCGCCCGGTGCCTTCACGGCGGCGGTGAGGTTGCGCACCGCCTGCTCGGACATCACCTGCGGGTCGGCGCCCGCGTTGAAGCCGTCGCCGAGCCGGATGGCGTAGACGCCGGTGATCCCGGTGTCGGTGCGCAGCGTCCTGAGCACGCTCGACGCGGGGAAGGCCGACGTCTGTGGGAGCACGGCCACGAACACCGGCTTGTCGGCGTCCTTGATCTTCTTCGTCAGGGCGGCCGCCTGGCTGCGGGAGAGCTGCGCGGACGCGGCCGGATCGACGTACACCGGGCTCTTGCGCAGCGCCTGCGCCACGTCGTCGGCGGTGGACGCGCTCACCGCCGCGGCCGGGGCGGGCGCGGCGGGAGTGGCAGACGCCAGGACCAGGGCGGCCGCCGACAGGAGCAGCAGCAGTCCGGCCAGGAGCGCCGGCAGCAGGAAGGTCGGGAACGGTCTGTTCCGCATGCCTCGAACGTAACCCACATGGCCGATTGCCGCGTCCCGGGACCGGTGGGGCCTGGCCTGGTTCCCCCGGATCCGCGTGTGATCTGCTGACGCCCGGGTCCGGTCCGGTTGACGCGCGTGCGAAAGGTCGAGCAGTGAACTCAGGGGAGCGTGCCAGGCGCGGGGGACGGGACGTCGCCCGCCGGATCGTGCTCGGGGCCGGTGCCGTGGGTGCCGGGGCCGTCGTGGCGTGGAGGATCCATGGCGGCTCTGACGGCCCGGCCGTACCCGCGCCGCCCGAGCGGCGGCGCGCCTGGACCTACGCCATGGACGGGGCCGCCGCCGGGGTGAGCCGGCTGAGCTTCGCGGGCGGTTCCCTCTACGCCACGGTCGGCGGGCCGCTGTCCGTGCACGCGGTGAGCGCCCGGAGCGGACGCGGGCGCTGGGTGGCCGAGATGAGCGGCGGCACGCCGGGGGAAGCGGAGCTGGGGCCCGTCACGGTGGCCGGCGGGAGCGTCTACGCCGTGGTCGAGGGCGGTCACGTCCACGCGCTCGCGGACGCGGACGGCGTCCGGCGGTGGGTGAGCGAGCCGCTGGGCGGCGGCCCGCCGGCCGCTCCGGTGGCCGTCGGCCCGACCGTCTGCGTACTGATGAGGACGCTGACCTCGGCGGACGAGGCGGGCGGCACCCGGACGCTGACCGACGGCGTGCTGTGCGGGCTGGACGCGGGGAGCGGGCGCGTGAAGTGGCGGACCGGGGGCCACCGGCTGCTGCTGGCGGACCGCTCGCGCGGACAGCTGATCGCGCAGGCCCGGGGCGGTGACGGGCTCTCGGCGCTGGACGCGGGCAGCGGTGAGCGGCGCTGGGCGCTGCCGGAGCAGGACACCGTGGCGGCGGGGCCGGAGCTGCTGTACGCGACCGGGACCGGGACGGCCGACGAGGTGAGCGCGTACGACCTGTCCACCGGCCGGCGGCGGTGGACGTCGGCCGCACCGCCGAAGGACTACCCGGGCGCCCCGGGCGCGTATCTCACCGTCTCCGCCGACGGGCGCACGGTCCACGCGTGCGACGGCGGGACCGGGGCCGTGTACGCGTACGACGCGATGACGGGTGACCGGCGCTGGCGGATCACGGTCGCCCCGCCGGTGGTGCCCGCGGCGGCGGCCGCCGGGTCCGCGGTCTTCCTCACCTCGGCCTCCGGCTTCGGGGCCTCGCACGAGCCCGGCGGCTACCTCACCGCGAGGTCCGCGGCCGACGGCGGCCGGCTCTGGCGCACGGACTCCGGCGACTGCACCTCCGCGGCGGCCGCGGCGCGGGGCACGGTACTGGTGGCCCACGGTGCGCAGACGTGGGCCTACGACGCCGGTACCGGAGCGGCCCGCTGGCGCGTGACGGGCGAGCCCGGTGCGGGCGACGCCCCGCTGACCGCCGACGGCAGGCTGTACGTGGTCACGGACGCGGGGATCGGCGCGGTCGCGGTCTGACGCCCCGTCCGGCAGGCGAGGCCTGCCGGACGGGGCGTCATATCACCGTGTCCGCACGGGGGTCGGCCCGGCGGGTGCTACTTCTTCTGTTCGACCTTGACCCAGTCGATCTCGGCCTTGATGCCGCCCTGGGCGACCCGGTCGACGCTGGACTGCGGCAGGCCCCAGTAGGGTTCGGTGACCTTGTTCCAGCCGGCCGGGTAGGCGCCGCCGAGGGCCAGGTTGAGGATCACGTACTGGTTGTGGTCGAAGACCCACTGGCCCCGGGTGGACTCCAGCTTCTGCCGGGAGGTCCGCTGGACGACCCGGTCGTCGACGGTGAACGTCATGCCCTCGGGCGTCCACTCGACGCCGTAGGTGTGCCACTCGTCGGCGCGCCCGCCGTCCGCGTAGGTCTGCTGCTTGCCGATGTTGCCGTCGGCGGAGTAGCCGGGACCGTGGAGTGCGGAGCTGGTCCAGTCCCCGTAGCCGATGTTCTCCATGATGTCCGTCTCGCCGGAGCCGGGCCAGGAGACCGTCGGGTCGTCGACGTTGCTGCCGAGCATCCAGAACGCGGGCCAGTAGCCGTCCCCGACCGGCAGCTTCATCCTGGCGCTGACCTTGCCGTAGGTGAAGTCGAACTTGGTGTTGGTGTCGACCCGGCCGGAGGTGAAGTCGAAGGTGCCGTTGGGTGTGGGGGTGCAGCCCTTGCAGTACTTCGACTCCAGGACGAGCGCGCCGTTCTCGGTACGGATGTTGTCCGGCGAGTCGACGTAGGCCTGCGACTCGCCGTTCACCGGCCCCATCTCCGTGCCCGTGCGCACCACCCGCCACTTGGAGCGGTCCAGGCCGGAGTCCGTGAAGTCGTCGAAGAACGTGGTGTTGTAGGCGCCGCCGGGGTCCTTGGGCAGGGCCGGGTAGGCGGCGTCCGCGCTGCCTCCGGTGCCCCAGACCTGGAGCTCGTAGAGCGAGTAGCCGAACTGGGCGGTGGCGGGCGCCGGGTTGTAGAAGGAGCGGCGCTCCACGCCGAGCATCCGGACGTATCGGCCGGTCGCCGGGGTCGGCAGGGTGGCGGTGTCGTGGCGTCCCGCGGCGTCGCCCGGCGCCTTGATGTCGGCGCGGCGGGCGGCGACCTCGTCGGCGGTGGGCTGGTAGACGGTGCGCCAGGTGCTGTTGTCGTCGGATACCTGGATGCGGTAGTCGACGCCGTACGCCGCCTCCCAGTACAGGTCGACCGAGGCGATGGTGGAGGTGGCCCCGAGGTCGACGCTCACCCAGCGGTCGGCGTTCCAGTCGCTCGACCAGCGCGACTGGGCGCCCTTGAGGTCGGCCGGCCAGCCGCCGTCGGTGACGAAGGCGGGTGAACTGCCCGCGTCCTGGTAGAGGTTGCCGTACGCGGGATGGTTCAGGGCCAGGTTGGTGCGGGTGGTGGAGGCGGGCGCGGGCTCGCCCCCGTACACCTTGAAGGCGGACAGCGCGTAGCCGTTCGCGGTGGCGCGCTGGATGCCGCGCATCCGGACGTAGCGGCCGGTGGCCTCCTGCGGGTAGGTGTGGGCGGTGACGCTGCCGCCGGTGCCGTCGTCCTCGGTGTAGAACGTCGTCCAGTCGGTGCCGTTCTTCGACACCTCCAGGGCGTACTGCTTGCCGTACGACGCCTCCCAGTCCAGGGTGACCTGGCTGATCCGGTAGCTGGCGCCGAGGTCGACCCGGAGCCAGGCGTCGTCGGCGGCGTTGCTCGACCAGTGGGTGGCGGCGTCGCCGTCCGCGGCGGCGCCCGGTCCGGTGGCGTCGTTCTCACTGCCGGACGCGGTGACGGCGCCGGGGTTCGCGGTGTGGGCGGCGGCCGTCAGGTCGGTGTCCCAGGCCGCGGCCTGCACGGCGGCCCGCGCAGGGGCGGGCGCCGCGAAGGCCATGGGGGCGGCGAGGGCGATCAGAGCTGCGGTGGTGGCTGCCAGAGTCGTACGAGAGGGCACGGTGGGGCTCCCGTTCGTATCAGTGGGGCTGCGCGACCGCGCACGCGGGCGCGGTTACGCGTTGCGGGTGTGGTGGATGGTGTCGCGGTACCACTTGGCGCTGTCCTTGAGCGTCCGCACCTGCGTGTCGTAGTCGACGCGGACGATGCCGAATCGCTTGTCGTAGCCGTAGGACCACTCGAAGTTGTCCATCAGCGACCAGGCGAAGTACCCCCGGACGTCGGCCCCTTGGGAGCGGGCGGCGGCGACGGCGGCGATGTGGTCGGCGAGATAGGTGGTGCGGTCCGCGTCGTGGATGCCGCCGTCCTCGGAGACGGTGTCATCGAACGCGGCACCGTTCTCGGTGATGACCGTCGGGAGACCGTAGTCCTTCTCCAGGCGGACGAGCAGGTCGGTGAGGGCGGTGGGGGTGATCTCCCAGTCCATGGCGGTACGGGGCAGGTCGCGCTCGACGACACGGGTGACGGGCAGGCCGTCGGTGTCGAGCACCGCGCCCTGTTCGGTCACGCCGGAGAAGAGCGAGCCCCGGTAGAAGTTGACGCCGAGGACGTCCAGCGGGGTGGCGATGACCGCGAGGTCGCCTTCCTGGACCGGGAGTTCGATGCCCTGGACGGCGAGGTCGGTGACGATGTCCTCGGGGTAGGCGCCCTTGACGACCGGGTCCAGGTAGAGGCGGGCGCCGAGTCCGTCGGCGCGGCGGCAGGCCTCCGCGTCCTCGTGGCTGTCCGTCTCGGGGGTGGCGGTGCCCAGGTTGAGGGTGAGGCCGAGTTCGAGCTCGTTGCCCCGCGCGGCGGCCTGCTCGCGCAGGTACTGCGAGGCGAGGCCGTGGCCCAGCAGCAGGTGGTGGACGGCGTGGATCGCCTCGCCGAGGTTCTGCCGGCCGGGGGCCTGGTTGCCGTAGGCGTAACCGAGCATGGCCGAGCACCACGGCTCGTTCAGCGTGGTCCAGTGCTTCACCCGGTCGCCCAGGGCGTCGTAGGCGAGGGCGGCGTACTCGGCGAACCGGTAGGCGGTGTCACGGGCCGGCCAGCCGCCCGCGTCCTCCAGCTCCTGCGGCAGGTCCCAGTGGTAGAGGGTGACCCACGGGGTGACGCCCTTGTCGTCCAGCTCGTCGATCAGCCGCTTGTAGAAGTCGAGGCCCTTGGCGTTGGCGGGGCCCCGGCCGCCGGGCTGGATGCGCGGCCAGGCCATCGAGAAGCGGTACGTGTCGACGCCCAGGCCCGCGATCAGCGAGACGTCCTCGGGCATCCGGTGGTAGTGGTCGCAGGCCACGTCGCCGTTCTCGCCGCGGACGACCATGCCCGGCACCCTGCAGTACGTGTCCCAGATCGAGGGCGTCCGGCCATCCTCCGCCGCCGCCCCCTCGATCTGGTAGGCGGCTGTGGCGACGCCCCAGCGGAAGTCCGTGGGCAGACCGGGTACGGCCTGGGCGGCGATCTCGCGGGCGTAGGCCTGGGGGGTGACGAGGTTCATGGTTCTCCTGTGGTGTGCGGGGCGTGGGGCTACGACCGGACGGCCGGAACGTGGCCGGCGGCGGCCGGGAGCTCCCGGTGGAGCCAGCAGGCCACCGAGCGGGAGCTGTCCCCGTTCGGTACGGCGAGCACCGGGACGTGGGTGTCGCAGCCCTCGACCTTCTTGGCGCAGCGGGGGTGGAAGGCGCAGCCGGCGGGCATCGCGGACAGGTGCGGGGGCGAGCCCGGGATGCCGCTGAGTTCGCGCCGGGGGCCGTGCAGCGCGGGGAAGGAGTGCAGCAGTCCGTCGCTGTAGGGGTGGCGGGGGTCGCGGTAGATGTCGGCGGACGCGGCCTCCTCGACGATCCGGCCGCCGTACATGATCGCGATCCGGTCGGAGAACTCGATCAGGAGCGAGATGTCGTGCGTGATGAAGACGACGGAGAAGCCGAGCTCCTCGCGGAGCCTGACCAGCTGGCGCAGGATCTGGCGCTGCATGACGACGTCCAGGGCCGTCGTGGGCTCGTCCATGATGACGACCTCGGGTTCCAGCGCGAGCGCCATCGCGATCATCACGCGCTGGCGCATTCCGCCGGAGAGCTGGTGCGGGTAGGCGGCCAGCCGGTCTGCGGAGATCCCGACGAGCTTCAGGAGCTCCTGGGCGCGTGCGGTGCGTTCGGCCCGCTTCATCTCCGGGCGGTGGGCCTGGAGCACGTCGGTGAGCTGGCTGTGGACCGTGTGCACCGGGTTGAGGGAGTTCATCGCGCCCTGGAAGACGATCGACAGCTCCTGCCACCGGAAGGCGCGCAGTTCGGGCGCGGACAGGGTCAGCAGGTCGAGCGTCCCGCCGTCGCGCTGGTGGTAGCGGACCTCGCCGCCGGTGATCACACCGGGCGGGGAGAGCAGCCGGGTGACGGCGTAGGCCAGGGTGGACTTGCCGGAGCCGGACTCGCCCGCGAGGCCGAGCACCTCGCCCCGGTGCAGGGTGAGGTCGATGTCGCGCAGCGCGTGCACGGCGTCTTTCCCGGTCCCGTAGTCGACGTTGAGGCCGCTGATGCTGAGGACGGGCTCGCTCATGAGCGGGTCTCCTTCCCGGGGTTGCCCGTACGGGCCACGGGGGTGAAGCCGACCCGCATCCGGACCTTGCGGGAGCCGCCGGTCTCGGTGCGCAGGCGCGGGTTGACGAATTCGTCGATGCCGAAGTTGATGAGGGCGAGGGACATGCCGAGCAGGGCGATGCAGAGCCCGGCCGGTACGAACCACCACCACGCGCCCTGGGCCAGGGCCTGGTTGGACTGCGCCCAGAACAGGACGGTCCCCCAGTTCCAGTTGGAGATGTCCGCGACGCCGATGAAGGCGAGGGTGATCTCGGAGAGGATCGCGAAGATGACCGTGCCGACGAAGCCGGAGGCGATGACGGCGGTCAGGTTCGGCATCACTTCGAAGAAGATGATCCGCCAGGTCGACTCACCGGTGGCGCGCGCCGCCTCGACGTAGTCCCGGCGGCGCAGCGAGAGCGTCTGGGCGCGCAGCACCCGTGCTCCCCAGGCCCAGGAGGTCAGGGCGATGACACCGGCGATCAGCAGGTCTCCGGTGTCGGACACGAAGCTCGCGATGATGATGATCAGCGGCAGTCCGGGGATGACCAGGAACACGTTGGACAGCAGGGACAGCACCTCGTCGGCGGTGCCGCCGAGGAAGCCGGCGCTGACGCCGATCAGCACGGACAGGATCGTGGCGAGGATGCCCGCGATGAATCCCACGACGAGGACGCCCCGGGTACCGACGAGGATCTGCGAGAGCACGTCCTGACCGGTCTGGGTGGTGCCGAACCAGTGGGCACCGGAGGGCGGCTGGAGCAGTTCCCTGCCCATGGTGTCCGGGTCGTAGGGGGCGATCCACGGGCCGATGACGGCTATCAGCACGAAGAAGAGCAGGATGCAGAGTCCGACGACTGTCTTGCGGCCGCGCAGGAACCGGAACTTGCGCTTGCTCGCGGCCGGGGTCTCGGTCGCGTCGAGTACGGCGACCTCTGTGGCGGTGACGGCCATGTGTCCTAGGCCTCCCTTCGGGTACGGGGGTCGAGGACCATGTACAGGACGTCGGCGAGGAGGTTCGCCGCCAGGACGGAGAGCGTGATGATGAGGAAGACGCCCTGCATCAGGGGGTAGTCCTTGGCGCCCACGCCCTGGAAGAGCTGGTAGCCGATGCCCGGGTAGGAGAAGACCATCTCCACCAGCAGGGTGCCGCCGACGATGAAGCCGAGCGAGAGCGCGAAGCCGGAGATGTTGGGCAGGATCGCGTTGCGGGCCGCGTACCCGAACATCACCCGGCGCTCGGAGAGCCCCTTGGCCTGGGCGACCATGACGTAGTCCTCGGAGGAGACCGTCACCATCATGTTGCGCATGCCGAGGATCCAGCCGGCCACCGCGCTGAGCACGATGGTGAGGCCGGGCAGTACCCCGTGGTAGAGCGCGCTGGAGATGAACGGCCAGTCGAAGGCGGGCACGAGCGAGTTGTCGTAGCCGCCGGCGGCCGGGAAGAGCGGCCACTTCACGGCGAACAGGGAGATGGCGATGAGGCCGAGCCAGAAGTACGGGATGGCGGAGATGAAGGTGGTGACGGGCAGCAGCCCGTCCAGCCAGGAACCGCGCCGCCAGCCGGTGAAGACCCCGATGCCGGTGCCGAGCACGAAGCTGATCAGCGTGGTGATGCCGACGAGCGCGAGCGTCCACGGCAGCGACTGGGCGATCACCTCGCTGACGGGGGTCGGGAAGAAGGTGAACGACAGGCCGAGGTCACCGTCGAGCAGGTGGCCCCAGTAGTCGGTGTACTGCTGCCAGATCGACTGGTGCTTGTCGAGGCCGAAGAGTGCCTCAAGGGAGGCGATGGCGCTGGTGTCCAGCTGTCCCTGGAAGCGGGCGATGAGCGCCTGCACCGGATCGCCCGGCATCAGGCGCGGGATGAGGAAGTTGATGGTGATCGCCGCCCATGCGGTGACCAGGTAGAAGGCGAGCCTCTGGAGCAGGTACTTCACTTCGCGGCCTCCTTCTCGTGGTCACCGGCGCGGCCGGCGCCGTCCGCGTACAGCCAGCAGGCCGCCCACTGGCCGTCGGCCAGGTCGAAGCGGGGCGGCAGCTCGGTGCGGCAGCGTTCCATCGCCCTGGGGCAGCGCGGGTGGAAGCGGCAGCCGGCCGGTGGGTCGATGAGCGAGGGAGGCTCGCCGCTGCCGGTCTCCTCCTGCTCCTCCTCGGCAACCACCCGGTCCGGGTCGGGTGCCGAGGCGATCAGCAGCTGGGTGTAGGGGTGTGCGGGGTGCTGGGTGACGGTCTCGCTGTCGCCGCCCTCCACGATCCGGCCCGCGTACATCACCAGCGTGGAGTCCGCGAAGTAGCGGGCGGAGGCGATGTCGTGGGTGATGTAGAGGATCGCGAGGTGCATGCGGTCCTTGAGGTCCTTGAGCAGGTTGAGGACCCCGAGCCGGATCGAGACGTCCAGCATCGAGACGGGCTCGTCCGCGAGGAGGACCTGGGGGTCGGCGCCGAGCGCGCGGGCGATGGCCACGCGCTGGCGCTGACCTCCCGACAGCTCGTGCGGGAACTTGTCCAGGTACTGATGAGGAGGAGTCAGCTGGACGCGGTTCAGCAGAGCGGTCAGGTTCTGTTCCAGTTCCGCCTCGCTGTTCCCCGCCCGGCCGTGGATCTTCAGCGACCGGGTGAGGTGGTAGCGCACCGTGTGCACCGGGTTCAGCGAGGCGAACGGGTCCTGGAAGATGAGCTGGACCCGGCGTACGTAACTGCGGAAGGACCGGCCACGTCCGGCCTTCACCGGCTGCCCGCCCAGGTGGATCTCGCCCTCGGTGAGCGGATACAGCTGGGCGAGCAGTCTGGCGACGGTGGACTTCCCGGAGCCCGACTCCCCCACCAGCGCCGTGACGGTGCCGCGCCGCAGTTTCAGCGAGACGTCGTCGACGGCGTGGACGGTACGGCGCTTGCCCGCGAGGAGATCGCGGCCGGTGCGCCGCACGGCGAAGTGTTTGGTGACTCCGCGTGCTTCGAGCACGACGTGGTTCTTTTCGAGCTGTTCAGACATGGCCGGTACCTGGATCCCTGGGTGTGAGGCCGTCGGGCACATGGGGGG
>CBRG010000402.1 GCA_000470535.1 Streptomyces sp. AW19M42 | reverse complement strand
CCATCGCCTGGGTGCTGGCGGGCGCCGCCCTCCTGACCGCCTTCGGCGCGGGCGCCGACTACATAAGGTGGCGCCGCACCCGGTACCGCGTCGGCGCCGACCGCGTCGAACTCCACACCGGCCTGCTGCTGGTCAAGAAGCGCTCCCTGGCACGGACACGCATCCGGAGCGTCGACCTCACCGCCCATCTGCTCCAACGCGTCCTCGGACTCGTCACCGTCCGGATCGGCACCGGTGAGCACAGCGGCGAGTCCACCCTGGAGCTCGACCCGGTCCTGCGCGCCGAGGGCGAACGGCTGCGCCGCACACTGCTGGAGCGGGGCCTCACCGCCACCCCGGGCAGTCACCGCGAGGGGGAGCTGGTCTCCCTCGACCCGCGCTGGATCCGCTACGCGCCGGTCTCCTTCGTCGCACCCGCGCTCGGCTGTGCGGCGGCCGGGGCGGTGATGCAGGTCAGCGACTGGTTCGGGGCGCAGGACCAGGTGATCGACTGGGTCGGTGACCGCTACCGGGACACCTCTCTGCTCTCGGTGATCGTGCTCCTCGTCGTCGCCGGGGTACTCGTCGGGGGCGTCGGCGCGCTGGGCCGCTGGGTGAAGGTGTGGTGGAACTACAGCCTGGAGCGCGAGCCGGGCGGCACCCTGCGCATCCGGCACGGACTCCTCACCACCCGGTCCGTCTCCATCGAGGAGCGCCGGCTGCGGGGCGTCGCCCTCGTCGAGCCGCTCGGCGTCCGGCTCATGGGTGCTGCCCGGGTCGACGCCATCACCACCGGGCTGGCCAAGGACGACGAGGAGCAGCAGGGCGACCTCAGCACCCTCCTGCCCCCCGCGCCCCGCCCGGTCGCGGACCTCGTCGCCGCCGCCGTGCTCCGCGAGACCACGTCCCCCACCGGGGCCCCGCTGACCGCGCACCCCGCCGCCGCCCGCGGCCGACGGCTGCGCCGGGCGCTGTGGACGGTCCTCGCCCCGGTCCTCGTCCTCGCGCTCCTCGGCGTCCTGCTGACACCCGTCCTGCTCTGGACCGCGCTCGGCTGCGCGGCCGTGGGGCTGCCCGTCGGAGTGCTGCTGGCCCGGGACGCCTACCGCGCTCTGGGGCACACGCTCAGCGGGGCGTACCTGGTCACCCGCTCGGGCGCCCTGCGCCGCTCCACCGCGGCGCTGGAACGGACCGGGGTGATCGGCTGGACGGTACGCCAGTCCTCCTTCCAGCGGCGGGCCGGGCTGCTGAACATCACCGCCACGACGGCCGCCGGAGCGGGCGCGTACACGGTGTACGACGCGGACGGGACCGAGGGCCTGGAATTCGCCTCGGAGGCGGTCCAGGGACTGCTGGAACCCTTCCTGGAGCGGGTCGGGGCGGGAGAGCAGGCGGGGGACTGAGGCCCCGACATCCGGCGCCGGGGCATCCCCCTGGCCCGCTCGACCGCTCAGAGTCCTGCCCGGGCGAGCTGGACGTGCGGCGCCGCTCCCGGACCGAGGCGGACCATGTCCCAGATCTCGCGGCTGTCGTAGGTGTGCTCCAGAGCGAGAAGCGCGAACTGCCGCTCGCTGACCGTGCCCTGCGACGCGTGGAACGCCTCCAAGCAGCGCTGCCAGGGCCATGGCTGCGTCAGGTGGGGGAGTACACCCAGGCCGGCGAGGCTGCTAAGGATCTCCTTCGTCGTGCATGGCGGCGCGTCAGTTGCCGATGGACTCCATCCCCACCCGCAGAAGTTGCAACGAGGCTTCGTGCGGGGAGTCGGGCTCGGCGTGGTAGAGCTTCAGAATGTTTCCGTCCGGCAGCTGGGCGGCCTGGTACATCAACTCCAGTTCACCCACTGCGGGGTGGTGGAACAGCTTCGTCCCCTCCGCGCAGTTCGCCACGTCCTGCCGGCACCAGAGAGATCCGAACTCGGTGCTGTGGATGGACAGTTCACCGATCAGTTCCGCCAGCCGGCGATCGTGGCGGTGGTCTCCGGAGATGAACCGCAGGTACGCGACGTTCGCCTCGGACTCGGTGCGTCACCGACTCGACCGAAGACGAGGGTGCAGCCCGCGGCGCACAGGGCGAAGGTTGTCGTGATCCATTGCAGGCTCCCCGTTGCGAAGCCGAGGGAGACACCGACCTCGGGGAGAGCCACGTTCAGTACGGAGAAGTCGGCGGCCATCATGAACTGTGAGGCCAAGAGCACGACGAGAGCCGTTACCTGACGGCCGGTCATCCGTACGGTGCCTGATGTCGAGGCAGTTGTCTGCGCGGTTTCAACGCTAGTCATGGCTTTACTCTGATCCGCACGCGGCAGGTCAGCCAGACCTCACTTAGGGCCACCACAGCCAAGGGTGGCACTGGCAGTGACACCCTCGGCTGTCCCGGCCAGGGCCCGTCCTGTTCCGTGTGGTGGCTGTCCGTGGTGGTGTTCAGGTCGGCCATGAACGCTTCGGCCTGTTCCAGGAACGGGGGTGGGTCGCAACGGCCAGTCGCAACCCGCCGCACCCACACGCTTGGCGGAGTGAAGGGCAGGGCGTCCGGGAGACGCGGGCACGGCGAACGGCCCGGTCCACCCGTGTGGGGCGGGCCGGGCCGTTCGGACTCTCAGGCTGACGCCGGAGGATAGAGAGCGCGCGGCAGCTGGGAGGCCGCCGCCGCGTCCAGCAGCCACAGGGTGCGGCTACGGCCGTACGCGCCCGCCGCCGGAGCCTGGATCTCCCCTGCCCCGGACAGGGCGATGGCCGCGGCCTCCGCCTTGTCCTCGCCCGCCGCGAGGAGCCACACCTCGCGGGCCGCCTGGATGGCGGGCAGCGTGAGCGTGACCCGGAGGGGCGGTGGCTTGGGCGCCCCGTGCACACCGACGACGGTGCGCTCGGTCTCCCGTACCGCCGGCAGCTCCGGGAAGAGCGAGGCGACATGCGTGTCCGGGCCGACGCCCAGCATCAGCACGTCGAACTCCGGCACCGGACCGTGGTCCTGCGGACCGGCCGCCGCGGCCAGCTCGGCCGCGTACGCGGCCGCCGCGGCCTCGACGTCATCGCCGTGCGGACCGTCGGACGCGGGCATCGCGTGCACCCGGGAAGGGTCCAGCGGCACCGAGTCCAGCAGGGCCTCACGGGCCTGCGTGACATTGCGCTCCGGATCGCCCTCCGGGAGGAAGCGCTCGTCGCCCCACCACAGGTCGAGCCGCGACCAGTCGACCGCGTCCCGGGCGGGCGCCCCGGCGAGCGCGGCCAGCAGGCCGTTGCCGTTGCGTCCGCCGGTGAGCACCACGGAGGCGCGACCGCGTGCGGCCTGGGCGTCCACGATCTTCGTGATCAGCCGGGCCGCCGCGGCCTGCGCCATCAGCTCCTTGTCGCGGTGCACGACGAGCTGGGGGGCGACGGTCACTTGGACGCCGCCTTCTTCGCCGGGGCGGCCTTCTTCGTGGCGGCGGGTGCCTCGGACGCGGGGGCCTTCTTCGCGGCCGCCGGCTCCGACACCTTTTCGAGGCGCTCCACGCCGAACTTCACCGTGGTCTCGTAGATGTTGTCCGGGTCGAGACGTCGCAGCTCCTCCGCGAGGAGTTCCGCCGTCTCCCGGCGCTTCAGCGCCACCGCGCGGTCGGGCTGGCCCACCATGCAGAGTGTGGCGAGCGAGCCGTCGGCCCGGTCCAGGACGATGTCGCCGCTCTTCGTCGTCATCCGGACGGCCGTCAGGCCGGGGCCGGCGGACGTGGTGCGCTCCACCGGCACTTGGAGCCGGTCCGCCAGCCACATGGCCAGCAGTTCACAGCTCGGGTTGTCGGACTCGCCCTCGACCGTGGCGGAGATGACCTCCGCCGGCTGCTGGTCGAGCGCCGCCGCCAGCATCGAGCGCCAGGGCGTGATGCGGGTCCAGGCCAGGTCCGTGTCACCGGGCTGATACGTCGCCGCGCGCACCGCCAGCTCGTCGATCGGATGCTCGGCGGAGTAGGTGTCGGTGATACGGCGCTGGGCGAGGGCGCCCAGCGCGTCCTTCGCCGGGTCCGCGGGGGCGTCCTGGGGCCACCACAGCACCACCGGGGCGTCCGGCAGCAGCAGCGGCAGGACGACCGACTGGGCGTGGTTGGCCAGTTCACCGTGCAGACGCAGCACGACGGTCTCGCCGGAGCCCGAGTCGGAACCGACCCGGACCTCGGCGTCGAGCCGCGCGTCGCGGCGGGCGCGCGGCGAACGGCTGACCCGCTTGATCACGGCGATGATCCGAGAGGGGTGCTCCCGCGAGGAGTCGCTCGCCGCCTTCAGCGCGTCGTAGGCGTTCTCCTCGTCGGTGACGATGACGAGGGTGAGCACCATCCCGATGGCCGGGGCGCCGACAGCGCGGCGGGCCGACACCAGGGCCTGGTTGATCTTGCTGGACGTGGTTTCCGTGAGATCGATCTTCATGGGCGCCGCCAGCTCCGTCCGTCTCGTGCGAGCATGTCGTCCGCCTCGGACGGGCCCCAGGTTCCGGCCGGGTACTGCGCCGGCTTGCCGTGCTTGTCCCAGTACTCCTCGATGGGGTCCAGGATGTTCCAGGAGAGCTCGACCTCCTGGTGGCGCGGGAAGAGGTTGGCGTCGCCGAGCAGGACATCGAGGATGAGCCGCTCGTACGCCTCCGGGCTGGACTCGGTGAAGGACTCGCCGTAGGCGAAGTCCATCGTGACGTCCCGTACCTCCATCGAGGTGCCGGGCACCTTCGAGCCGAACCGCACCGTCACTCCCTCGTCCGGCTGGACCCGGATGACCAGGGCGTTGCCGCCCAGCTCCTCCGTGGCACCGGACTCGAAGGGCAGGTACGGGGCGCGCTTGAAGACGACCGCGATCTCCGTGACCCGGCGGCCGAGCCGCTTTCCGGTACGGAGGTAGAACGGCACGCCCGCCCAGCGGCGGTTGTTGATCGTCAGCTTGACCGCGGCGAAGGTGTCGGTCTTCGACTTGGGGTCGATTCCCTCTTCCTCCAGGTAGCCGGGCACCTCCTGGCCGCCCTGCCAAGCGTGCGTGTACTGGCCGCGCACCGTGTGCTTGCCGAGGTCCTCCGGCAGCTCCACCGCCGTGAGCACCTTGAGCTTCTCGGCGACCAGGGCCTTGGGGTGGAAGGAGCCGGGCTCCTCCATCGCGGTCAGGGCCAGCAGCTGGAGCAGGTGGTTCTGGATCACGTCGCGGGCGGCGCCGATACCGTCGTAGTAGCCGGCCCGGCCACCGATGCCGATGTCCTCGGCCATCGTGATCTGGACGTGGTCGACGTACGACCTGTTCCAGATCGGCTCCCACATCGTGTTGGCGAAGCGCAGCGCCAGGATGTTCTGGACCGTCTCCTTGCCGAGGTAGTGGTCGATCCGGAAGACCTCGTTCGGCGGGAAGACGTCGTGCACGAGCTGGTTGAGCTCCTGCGCGCTCTTCAGGTCGTGGCCGAAGGGCTTCTCGATGACGGCCCGGCGCCAGGAACCCTCGCCCTGGTCGGCCAGCCCGTGCTTCTTGAGCTGCTGGACGACCTTGGGGAAGAACTTCGGCGGCACGGACAGGTAGAAGGCGAAGTTGCCGCCCGTTCCCTGTGCCTTGTCGAGCTCCTCGATCGTGGCCCTGAGGGTCTCGAAGGCGACGTCGTCGTCGAAGTTGCCCTGCACGAATCGCATGCCCTGGCTGAGCTGCTGCCAGACCTCTTCGCGGAAGGGCGTGCGGGAATGCTCCTTGACTGCGTCGTGGACGACCTGGGCGAAGTCCTCGTCCTCCCAGTCGCGGCGCGCGAAACCGATGAGCGAGAAGCCCGGTGGCAGCAGGCCGCGGTTGGCCAGGTCGTAGATGGCGGGCATCAGCTTTTTACGGGACAAATCGCCCGTGACGCCAAAGATGACCAGGCCCGACGGCCCCGCGATGCGCGGGAGCCGTCGGTCCTGGGCGTCACGGAGCGGGGTGGGTCCGGGGAACACCAGCAAAAGGGGCCGCC
>CBRG010000401.1 GCA_000470535.1 Streptomyces sp. AW19M42 | reverse complement strand
TCGGCCCACGCCGCGCCCGCTCGCGCAGCGCCAGCAGTTCGGCCACGCGGCCACGGGTGTCGCTCGGCTCGCCCTGGGTTTCGTCCACAACGGTCATGTACCGACCCTACGAAGTCCGGCAAGAAAATCCTGCCGTCGACTCCGTACAGTCTCCTGCCCGGTTTCCTGGTGGAGCCTGACAGAAGCCTTGGTCCATGCAGGCGAAGTGCCAGCCCGCACCCCACGTCTTTTGTGGGAACCCAACAGGGGCATCCTCGGCGTTCACTGTGCTCTGCCGCACACCCCGGTCAGCCGGGGCGTGTCGGAGGACTGGGCGTCCTGGACCTTCTGGATGTCCTCCAGCCGGTGCCGTACCGATTCCTCCGGATGTGCGACGGTGAGCAGCACCGCCTCGTAGAACGCGTCCCGCACGGCGGCCGGCATGACGTCGGAGGCGTCCAGGCAGAGCGGCACCCGCTGCTCGGTGAAGCGGCTGCTGATCTCCTTCTCGACCGGGCCCTTCTTGGCCGGGACCGCCGCGTTCGGTGAGAACACCCCGCCCTTGCGCCCCCAGTCCTCCTGGCCCTCACGGGAGGCGAGCCGCCTGATCATGTCACGGGCCCGGCCGCTGCGGCCGAACAGCGCGGCGAAGTCGGCCGCCACCTCATGGGCCTTCACCGTGTACGGGCCGCCGGGCAGCAGCGACGCCGAGTCCGTGAAGTCGGCCCCCGCCCTGCGGTCCCCGTAGAAGGCGCGGGCGAAGGAGCCCTGGTGCTCCAGGTCGCAGCCGCCGCCGAAGAGCAGCCCGTGCCCGCCGACCCGGCCCCGGTGGTCGTCCAGGAGCGCGTGGCGGGCGGCGTCCCGGTCCTGGACGAGCAGTCCGGCCCAGGTGGTCCAGGCGCTGCTCACCCGCTCGTCGGTCCACTCCAGGCCGCCGGTCGCCCAGCGCTCGTAGAGCGTCGGGCCCGCACGCTGGAGGATCAGGTCCTCGATCCAGTCGCTGCCGGGCCAGCCGGACGCGCCGTCGTCGCCCATCCCGATGCACCAGGCGCTCAGCGGGGCGGGGGCCGGCTCGGGGGGCTCACTCCCCCGGTACCAGACGATCGACTTGAGGTCGGCCTTGAGCGGCACCCACAGGTCGTCGGCGATGCCCTTCGCCCCCGGCCGCCACGGGTTCCCGTACTCCTCGCGCTCGTACAGCCCGCTCAGCGGCTGCAACCGCCCCTCGTCGGCGTACTCGACCAGCTCACCGACGCCCGGCAGGATCGCGATGTCGGGCGGGTTGCCGGCCTGGACCTCGGCGAGCAGCACCTCGCGGGTGGCGGCGGTCCCCTGGTAGGTGTACGGGATGCCGAATCCCTCCAGCACCTCCTTGAACTGCCGTTCCTGGTCGTCGGTCCACGGGCCGAGGATCGTCACCTTCGGCTCCTCGTCGCTGCCGCCGGGGGCCGAGAGCCCGCAGCCCCCGGCGGTCAGGACCATCGCCAGGACGAACAGCAGCGCGCGGGTCAGCCGGTTCATCCGGCCCTCCAGTAGTCGGCGTTGAGCCGTCGGCAGATGCCGACGGCCGGCAGCAGGACGATCAGCGCGCCGCCGCCCAGTGCCCCGTAGTAGGTCCAGCTCTGCCAGCGCTGGGCGGCCAACTCGCCGCGCAGGAGCGTGGACTTGTCCGTGACGTCCCGCTGGGAGGCGGCCAGGTCCTGGGTGTCATGGGCGCGTGCCTCGATCGCGACGAGCCGTTCGTGGGCGGTGTCCAGCCGTGCCTGGGTGGCGGTGGTCGCCCACAGCGGGAAGACGGCCAGGGCGACCGTGGCCAGCAGCGAGAGCAGCAGCCAGGGGTCGTGGCTGCGCCCGCAGCGCACCCGCAGTACCCAGAGCGCCGAGAGCGAGGTCAGGGCCAGTACCAGGAGGCCCAGTTCGGCGGCCGCCCAGCCGGTCTGCTGGAGCGCCCCCATGGAGCTGACCCTGTCGACCCGTTGCATCTGGTGCTGCTGCAGGACGTCGAGGCGCGGGACCACTCCGGTGCCCTTGCGCCGGAGGATGCGCTCGGCCTCCTCGAACTTCTCCTGCTGCATCAAGTCGTCGTCCACGTACTTGACCGCGCCGGGCGTCATCGAGCTGCTGTACGAGGTCAGCAGGCCGTTGACCGTTTTGAGGACGCCCCGGCCGCGTTCGCCGTCGATCTGTACGTCGGAGAGCCGGGACAGCCCCTGGTCGGCGGCGGAGAGCTGGTTCTCGTACCGGGCGCCCGCGCCGATCACGTTGTCGATGCCCTGGCGGACCGAGGCTTCGGCCTCCCAGTGGGCGCGGAGCAGTGCGAGCTGGGTGGCGGAGACTCCCTGGACGGCCGGCGCACCACGGGTGCGCAGCTCGCCCGCGGAGTTCTGCACCTCGCGGTAGGAGGCGAGCAGGAGGGTCGTCGAGACGAGTGCGGCCACCACCAGGACGGCCAGGTGCAGTTCGAGCAGCCGCCTGGTGCGGGAGCCGCTCGGACGACGGGCCCGTGCGGTGCGTGTCCGACGCGTCGGCCAGGGCATCACAGCCGCCTTCCGCAGGCGATGCAGTACCGGGCGAGGGGCCCGGCGGGGTGGCGGCAGTCCGGGCAGGCCGGCGGCTTCCCGGTGGGGTGTTCCGGGAGGTCCAGCAGGTGGCCGGAGGCGATGTGCAGCCGGCCCCGGCGCACGGTGCCCGGGTCCACGGTCGGGCCGACCCGGACCACGCCCCGGGAGCCGTCCAGGATGTCGGCCACCTCGCGGACCTTGTCCAGGACCCAGCCGGCCCCGATCTCGTTGGCCAGCCTGACCGCGAGGCCGAACTGCTGCTCGGCCTCGCCCCGGGTCAGCGGGTCCAGGGCGAGGTATCCGCGGTCCAGGGCGGTCCGCATCTGGGTGGCGACGTTCATCGCCTGGAGGGTGTCGCCCCCGTCGCCGCTCGCCGCCGCTCCCACCGCGACTCCGGGCGGCAGCCAGCGCACCAGGAGCGCGGCGGTGGAGTCGCCGACGGAGACGGTGGCCAGTTGCAGCAGCACGCCCAGCGGGTCGGTGTTCGCGTCGACCCGCAGGGTGAGGAGGTAGTCGCGGGTGCCCGGCTCCCACTGGTGGGTGGGGAAGTCGAACCGGCGCGGCTCGTCCGGCAGGCGCACCGCGTCGAGCACCTGCCGGCGGGGGGCGGTCTCGGTCAGCGTCACCTCGCTCACCGCCGGGCGCACCCGGACCGAGACGGGCAGTTCGGGGCTGCGGACCCTGCGCAGCCGCTGCACGGCCTCGGTGACCGCGGGGCCGAACCGGTCCGGCGCGTCGACGGGGGTCCCGTGCAGCCGTTCCACGACGGCGAGCAGCGGCGCGGGGTCCCAGTCGCCGCCGAGCGCGAGCACGTCCGCGGTGAACCGCCCGGCGCAGCGTCCCAGTTCGGCGTCGAGCGCGCTGCCGTCCGGGCCGGGCTCGTCCAGGTCCGGGGCGTCCGTCCCGTCGTCGCTGCTCCCGTCGGTGATCAGGAGCAGGTGCCGGACCGGGAGCGGGCGCTCCGCGAGCAGCTCACGGGCGGCGGTGAGCCAGACCGGGTATCCGACGGGCGGCCGGTCCCCGGCGGCCGGGGCGATCCGGCCCGCGCTGAACGCGGCCCGGCGCTTCTCCGCCGTGTCGGCCAGTGCCCACCGGCCGCGCAGCGGATAGCAGCCGGTCGGGGTCCCGGTCGCGTCGGCGCCGCCCAGGACGGTGAACGAGAGGCCGTCGGGCAGGGCGCGCAGTGCGGTGGCCAGGGCGGCGGCCGCGGCCTCCCGGCGCTCGGCGGCGACGTCCAGCGCGATGACGACGGCGAGTTCGACGGCGGGCACCTCGTCGCTCGGACCGACGCCGACCGCCTTGACCCGTAGGTGGGCGTCGATCCGCGCGTCGTGGTGCGGCTGCTGATCGCGCCGGACGTCGACGGACACCTTCAGGCCGACGGGCAGCCGCGGGGCGGGCGAGGTGTCGGTAGCGCCCAAGGGGCTGCCTCCAGTGAAGTCGTTGCGGGCGGGCGTCAGGACCGGGTCTGCGGGCGGACCGCGTGCGAGAGGTCGATGAGCCGCTCGTACTCGGCGGGGGCCTGTCGCTGCCGGGCCAGCCAGCGGTAGCACTGCTCCAGTTCCACCCGGACGGCCCGTTCCCCGGGTCCGGCCGGGGGCGGCAGGCCCGTCCGCGCCCACCGCCCGGGTGGCCTCGGCCCGCCGGCCGCCTCCAGGACCGCGTCGAGCTTCCACTCGTACAGCTCGGTCCGCAGCAGCCAGGCGGGTTCGTCGCCCGCGACCAGCGGGGGGTGCGCACCGGGCGCCGGGACGAGCAGGGCGAGGCAGGCGTCGATGTCGGCCTGGTCCGGCAGTGGCCGGTCGCCCGCCGCGAGCCGTGCCGCCCGGATGCGGAAGGCGGCGATCCGCGCGACGGTGTGGTCGCGCGACTCGTCGGGCACCAGGTCCAGGACCTCGATCGCCTCGGCCCGGTCGCCGCGTGCCA
Source organism: Streptomyces sp. AW19M42 (assembly GCA_000470535.1). Classification (GTDB taxonomy): domain Bacteria; phylum Actinomycetota; class Actinomycetes; order Streptomycetales; family Streptomycetaceae; genus Streptomyces. The sequence goes on along the minus strand of CBRG010000401.1, from coordinate 440 downwards.
GGGCGAGTCTGGCCAGTCCCAGTGCGGCGCCGACGTGCGAGGGGTTACGGGCGTGCACGGCGCGGAACAGCTCGTACGCGGAGCGCCCGGCCGCGGCGGTTCCGTCCGCACCGAGCTGTTCCGCGCCGTAGGCGAGCGCCAGCTTGGCCGCGTACTCGCCGGGCAGGGCCCGGTGCACGGCGGAGAACTGCTCCAGGGCCTCTTCGAGCATCGGCCCGCGGTCGTCCAGCACATCGGCCCCGCGCAGCGCGACGAGCCCCCGGTGCCAGCTCAGCCGCCACTCCCGGACCGGCCCCGGTCCCGGTATGGCGGCCGCCGCCTCCACCTGATTCCGGGCGGCGGCGAGCGCCTCGTCGCCCTCCTGGCCGAGCAGCAGCCGGGCGTTGTGCAGGCAGATCTCCACGGACTGCTCCCCGTGGGCGGGCTGGGCCAGCGGCTGG
>CBRG010000400.1 GCA_000470535.1 Streptomyces sp. AW19M42 | reverse complement strand
AGCAATTCCGGGTCGGGCCCGGTCGGAGCGGCGGCGGCCGCCGCCACCGGGGTTCCCGAGCGCCATTCGGCGACGGTCCGCTCCGCTCCCCGGACCCGTACCCACAGCACATGCTGGAGCACGATCAGCGGGCCGAGTGCCGTGAGGAGCGGGAACGCCCCGGTCAGCGCCCCGAGGGCGAACAGCACGCTGACCGCAGCCGACACCGCCAGGCCGATTCCGGCCGCGAGAAGGCCTGCGGCACGGCCGAAGGCCTTCAGCGCCACCAGCGGGAAGAGCACCAGGAGCAACAGGTCGCCCAGCCCGAGCGCCACGGGCGGATCGCCCCGGGTGACGGCCAGCAGCGGGGCGAACGGCAGCCCCATCACCTGGACGGCGAACCGGTCCGTGACCGAGGTGAGCCCCGTCGCCACCAGGTCGTAGCAGGCGAGCGTGCCCGCGAACCACGCGGCATGGGCGGAGCGCATGCCGCTCTGCGCCCACATGCTGGCCACCCCCACGACGGCGATCGCGAGCAGCACATCGGTGAGCACCATCACGGCGAGTGTCCTGTCCGCGAACGCGCATCCGGCGGTGGCCGCGACCGAGGCCGGCGCGGCCACCCAGGCCCGGCCCCCGCCGAACAGGGGCGCGAGGGTGAACTGGAGCGCCGCACACAGAACCAGACCGAACACGACGGCCACCGCGGCGCGGGGGAGCTCCAGATAGACCAGGGGAGCGGCCACGACCACGGCGGACACCGCGGCGACGTCGGGCAGCTCGTACCGGCCGACCGGCGGGCGGGGCATCCGGACCCGGTTGAAGTAGGCGGCACCGGCCGCCGTGATCGCGGCGACGCAGACGTTGAGACCCACCAGGGCGACGGCGCTCATGCCGGACTCACCACCCGCACGTCTGCGGGGCGGACCGACTCGAAGGTGCGCTCACGCAGATCGGCGCGGACCGGGCCGGTCCGTGGCATCGCGGCCGGGTCGTCATGGAGCACGACGGCATCCAGCGAGAGGCCCGCGGCGGTGGCCCGGTCCTCCAGCCTTCCGAGCAGACCGGCGGCGGGCAGCCGTCGGACCAGGACGTGTAGGCGCGGGCCGGGGGACTCGTCGACCAACGCGTAGCGTGCGGGCAGCGGGATGTCCGGCTCCGCCTCCAGCAGGTTCAGTACCGACCAGGTGGTGATCTCGCGGCTCAGCGGACCCGTCCAGCGGCCGAGTACCGGCGAGGTGGCGGGCAAGTGGGCCAGTTCGCACTCCGTCGCGCTCCCGGGGAGCCGGACCAGGTCGCCCGTCGCGTACCGCAGGAGCAGGGTGCAGTCCCGGTAGGGCACGTACGGGGTCTGCACGATGATGCCGACGGCACCCGGTGGCGTCGGCGCGTGGGTCACGGGGTCGAGTATCTCCAGGTGCCCGAACTCGGTGGTGTGGTGCAGATGCCCCTCGGTGCACGGCGTCCCGCCCGAGGGAACGGTCTCGGTCATCATGTACGAGGTGGAGATTTTCGCGCCCAGCGCCGCCGACGCGCGCTCCTTCAGCGGTTCGGAGAGCACCTCGCCACCGACGCCGATGGACTCCAGGCCGAAGTCCGACGGCCGTCGGCCGCCCCGCTCCGCCTCCTCGACGAGCGCGGAGAGGTAGGACGCGGAGACGGTCAGATGGGTGATCTGGGGGGCCTTGCCGCGCAGCCCGAGCGGGGTGGCCAGCCGGTCCAGCGCCACTGCCGGGTCCACGGTGCCGATCTGGACGAAGGAGGCGCCGATCCGGGTCACCGACTCCTCCACGTTGAGCAGGGGCAGGGTCGCCCGGGAGCACCCCGCGTACGCGACGGTGTGACGAGGGCGCAGGCCCAGGCCGAGGACGGCCGAGACCGTGCTCATCGCCACCGCGATCTCCACCTCGGCCCGGGAGTACCAGACAGTGGTGGGGGTGCCGCTCGTGCCCGTGGTGAGCGCCATCAGCGCGGGAGCGGAGACTGCGGACACGAAGGCGGCGGGCAGACCGCGCAGGGCCGCCTTCGGTGTGACCGGCACCTGGTCCCAGGTGTCCGGTGTGAGTGTGCCCGGGTCGAGCGCCAGGCTGTCGAACGTCCGGCGGTAGTAAGCCGTGTGCCGGGCCGCTGCCCGCGCCGTGGCCCTCAGGCTGCGTTCGGTCACGGTCCGCCGTACGGCGGGGTCGACGGCCCCTGCCTGGCCGGGCAGCAGTGCCGAGTCCGCGCCCGGCTCCCCGAACTCCGCGAGGGTCGCGACCAGGTCCCGGGCGATGCGCTCCAGGTCCTGCGGGCGGATGCGGCGGTTGCGCAGGATCGCCGCGCCGTACCGGAGCTGGCTGAGCGCGGTTGCGAACAAGGGAGCCTCCTGACGCCTGGACCGGGACTGAACTCCCGGTCCAGGCCGGGGCTGATCCGTCAGACCATGCTGGCGAACATCGCCGCCGTGAGCGTGCTGAACGCGTACTTGATGTAGTGCTTGACCATGGTGGATCTCCCTTCTCCGGGCCGCCCGTCAGGGCGGCTGGGCTCCATGTGGCGCACTCCCGGCCGAGGACGGCCGATCGATGAACGAGACATTAGAGGAGGGCAGTTGATCCATCAACGGATCCTTCCGACTTGCACCGGAGCAGCAGGAATTCTCCTACTGGCCATCAGGCCGCCGGTGCGCGAGAAGGAGGCCCCCGAGCTTGCTCTCGGCCGAGGTCAGCGTGCGTTGTTCCTCGACGTCGAATCCGGCGTCGTCGAGCCGGGCGGCCAGCTGATCCGGTTGGCGGCGATGGACGTACACCTTCATCGGGTGGCCGCCGTACCCCTGCGTCTTCAGCTTCCGCTCGTCCCCGACGTGGAAGCTGAGCAGCAGCGGGCCTCCGGGCCTCAGTACGCGGTGAAAGTGCGCCAGGACCGAATCGATCTCTTCGTCGGGGACGTGGATGAGCGAGTACCAGGCGATCAGCCCGGCCACTGAGCGATCGCCGAGACCGAGCTCCGTCATGGACCCGGGTTCGAAGCGCAGGCCCGGGTGGTCACGCCGGGCCACCTCGATCATCCCGGGGGACAGGTCGATCCCGAACGCGTCCACGCCCAGTCCGTGCAGATGGGCCGTGACCCTCCCAGGCCCGCACCCCACGTCCGCGACCGGGCCTTCGCCGTTCTCGCGCACCAGGGCGGCGAACAGCGCCAGTACGGCGCGTTCTTCAGGTGTGTCGTCCAGCAGGTTCCGCACCTGGTCCGCGTAGCTGTCGGCCACGGTGTCGTAGGACGCCCGCGTGTCCGCCAGCCAGTTGTCAGTGTTCAGTTCGATTCCCACGGGCGCAGGCTATCCGGGAGCGTCGGGCGGGAGCGGCATGAGTCTCCACGGAGACGGTCCGGCGGGCTCCCCCCCGGCCGGGGTGGAGCCCGCCGGACCGTTCACCGGTCTCAGACCGGTTCGGGCAGCGGCTCGGGCTGCCGCGCCAGGGCGGTCTTCGGTTCCCACTGTTCGGTGGTCCGCACGTAGCCGTGGATCACCGAGGCCATCGCCAGGACGAGAAGCGGGCCGAACACCCAGGGATGGTGGGCCATCGGCAACGACAGATAGCGATATGACAGCAGGAGCGCGGTGAAGACGACGACACCGTAGGCGACCAGCTTGACTCCCGACCGGTCCCAGCCGCGGTCGAACGTGCGCAGAGCCGCCTCGATCGTGAGCGTGAACACCACACCCGCGATGATGTCCGCGCCGTAGTGATAACCGAAACCCAACGTCGCGCAGAGCGTGGCGAGCAGCCAGAACGTGCCCGCGTACCGGAGGGCCCGGGGGCCCTTGCGGGAATGGATGAAGATGCAGGTGGCCCATGCCGTGTGCAGGCTGGGCATGCAGTTGCGTGGCGTGATCTCGTCGAACGACATGTGTTGCGGAGCGGTGATCCGCGGCATCGTGTTCGGCCACAGGTTGGACACCGCCCAGTGTCCGCCGTCGGCACCGTAGGCGAAGACCGGCCCGACCACCGGGAAGAGAACGTATATGCCGGGCCCGAGGAGACCTATGACCAGGAAGGTGCGCACCAGATGGTGGCCGGGGAAGCGGCGGTCGGCCGCCACATTGCGCAGCTGGTACAGCGCGACGACGACCGCGGCGACCGCGAGCTGCGTGTAGACGGAGTCGAGGAACCGGTCCCCGACCGGGCCGGTGGCCTCGACCATCCGGCCCACCAGCCATGAGGGGTTGCCCAGTGCGTGATCGGCGGTCGCGACGTACTGGTCGAGCACGGCCGGGCGCGTCTTCGAAGTGATGAGCAGCCAGGTGTCACCGGTCTTGCGGCCCGTCACCAGCAGCAGGCCGAGGCCGACGCCCTTCAGCAGCAGGATTCGTTCCTGGCCCGTGCGGCGGGTGACGGCGATGACTCCGCAGCCCACTATCACCCACAACGCCCCATTGCCGAAGGGGTGGCCATGGGTCACCCTCGCGTCGGCCGCCCAGCGCACCAGCAGAATGACGAGATCGATTCCTATCGCGGTGCTCATCGCGATGAACCGTTGCCGCCAAGTGAGCACCACCATCATCAACGCCATGCTGGCGTAGAGCAGGAAGCCCGACTGGGGGGCGACTATGACCTCTTGGGCCTGGGTGGTTATCGGCCCCGGCAGGCCGTAATGACGTGCGGCGATCTCCAGCGCGACAAGGAATCCGAGGGTCGCCACGGCCGCCGTGCCCCACAGTATCGCTCTTGGCCGACGCCACGGGGCGATCGTGGTTCTGCTCGTTATTCGCGAAAACACCCGCGATACTATAGGTATCAATTGCTTGGCCGATTTGTTAGATGTTGGTTGAGTAAGTCACTCTTCATACCGAAAAGCCCGACTTTCCGGTGAATGGCGAGCGAGGGGGACGCTCGTCGCGAGTTCGAACATGCTAGCGGAGGTGTGCGGGTACGTTCGCTGGTCACGGGTGGTGCGAGAGTCGACTCGGTCCAGCCCGGCCGGCTCGGACCGGCCGCCATGCCGCGCGGGTACGGGCGCGTTGGCGGCGTCGCGCCCGTGAGGATCGCCAACTGCGAGGCCGGGAACCGGTGTCCGGCCACGAGCCCGGTGGTGTCGGCGCCGGGGGGCGATGGACGGCGCGCGAACTGCGGTGCCCTCACCGCCGGGGTCGCGCTGTCTGGCACGCCACCTCGCCGCGTTGCCGAAACGTCCGAATCGCCCCTTCCCCAAGCTCTCGGCCTCGTTCGAGCAGGGGAGACCCCATCCGAGGGCGCTCCGGCGCCTTGCGACGCACCGCACCAAAGACCGCGCCCTTTTCCGTCCCTGATCCGCCGGACAGGCCC
>CBRG010000399.1 GCA_000470535.1 Streptomyces sp. AW19M42 | reverse complement strand
TCGCCGCGTACTTCACCGCCCCCGGACGCTTCGCCTCGGCCGCGTCCCGGGACGCGCCGTGGATCGCCGCCGCCCCGCTCGGCGCGCACCCGGCGATGGCCCGGCTGCTGCTGCACCGCTACGACCAGGCACGGGCCGCCGGAGTCCAGGCACACGAAACTCCGATGAACACACATTTCCTGGCATCCGCCTGATCCCTCTTGTCAGCCTGGCCGATTAATGTCGTTGCCATGGACGGCATCGACGGCACGGACGGCAAGCACGGCACGGACCATTCCTACGGCACGACCCACCCGCGCGGCACGCACGCATCGGATACGGCGCCCTACCGCGCCGCCGACGCCGAGCGCTGGGACACCGAGGAGGACAAGAGGCCCGGCCGCACCGCCTTCCAGCGCGACCGCGCCCGGGTGCTCCACTCCGCCGCGCTGCGCAGGCTCGCCGGGAAGACCCAGGTGGTCACCCCCGGCACCCGCAGCTTCGCGTGGGACGCCAGCCCCCGCACCCGGCTCACCCACTCCCTGGAGTGCGCCCAGGTCGGCCGTGAACTCGGCGCCGCGCTCGGCTGCGACCCCGACCTGGTCGAGACGGCCTGCCTCTCCCACGACATGGGCCACCCGCCCTTCGGCCACAACGGCGAGCAGGCACTCAACGACTTCGCCTCCGACTGCGGCGGGTTCGAGGGGAACGCCCAGTCGCTGCGCCTGCTGACCCGGCTCGAACCGAAGCGGTTCGTGCCCGACCCCCGTACCGGCGAGCTGGTCAGCGTCGGGCTCAACCTGACCCGCGCCGCCCTCGACGCCGCCACCAAATACCCCTGGCCCCGGGGCGCCCACCCCACGGACCCCGGCTCACCGAAGTTCGGCGTGTACGAGGACGACCTGCCGGTCTTCGACTGGTTCCGCGAGGGCGCCCCGCAGGACCGCAAGTGCTTCGAGGCCCAGGTGATGGACTGGTCCGACGACGTGGCGTACTCCGTCCACGACTTCGAGGACGGCCTGCACGCCGGGCACATCGACCCCAACTGCCTGGACGCCGAGCCGGAACGCCAGGAGATCTGGCAGGTCGCCATCGGACGGTACGTCCCCGCGGACACCGACCCGCAGGAGCTGTCCGACGCGCTGGACCGGCTCATCGGCCAGGACTGGTGGCCGCACGGCTACGACGGCTCGGCCGTCGCCCAGGCCCGGCTGAAGGACGCCACGAGCCAGCTGATCGGCCGGTTCTGCCTCGCTGCCGAGACCGGCACCCGCAAGGCGTACGGCACCGGCCGGCTCGGCAGGTACGGTGCCGAGCTCGTCGTGCCCCGCGAGGCCCGCGACGAATGCGCGGTGCTCAAGGCGGTCGCCGACCGCTACGTCATGCAGCGCGCCGAACAGGAGGCGATCCGCGCCGACCAGCGGATCGTCATCGCGGAACTGGCCGCGGCCCTGACCGCCCGCGCGCCCGAGGGCCTTGAGCCACAGCTGCGGGCGCTGTACGAGGCCGCGCCCGACGACCGCGCCCGCAAGCGCGTCCTGGTCGACCAGATCGCCGCCCTGACCGACGCGTCGGCCCGTACCCTGCACCAGTCGCTCGGCGCACCCGGCCGATGACCCCGCACCGCGCCCCTCCCGCGCGGCTGCGCCGCCGACGATGTGACAGGTGGTGTGCTGGGGTGCGCGTACCGCGTGGCCCGCTGCGTACCTGCCACCCTGGTCCCCGTGGTGCGGCACCGGTCCGCAGACCGGCCCATGACCACTGGGCGTGACCTGATCGGGTCACACCCTCTTTCGCCATCACGCTGCGTGCGGGACGCTCGCAGTTGGCGCCGCGCAGCAAGCACCGAGGAGGCATCAAGTGGTCGACGCACATCGGACGTTCGTCATTGTCGGCGGAGGACTGGCCGGAGCGAAGGCGGCGGAGACGCTCCGCTCGGCGGGATTCAGCGGCCGGGTCATCCTGATCGGTGATGAGCGCGACCATCCCTACGAACGCCCACCGCTCTCCAAGGGGTACCTGGCCGGCAAGGAGGAACGTGACAGTGTCTTCGTCCACGAGACGGCCTGGTACGCGGGTGCCGACATCGAGCTCCACCTCGGCCAGCCCGTCACCGTACTGAACCGCGACGCCCGCTCCGTGGAGCTGGGCGACGGCACCGTCATCCACTACGACAAGCTGCTCCTGGCCACCGGCGCAGAACCGCGCCGCCTCGACATCCCCGGCACGGACCTGGCGGGCGTCCACCACCTGCGCCGCCTCGCCCACTCCGACCGGCTGCGCAACGTACTGGCCGCGCTCGGCCGCGACAACGGCCATCTGGTGATCGCCGGAGCCGGCTGGATCGGCCTGGAGGTCGCGGCGGCGGCGCGCGGATACGGCGCCGAGGTCACCGTCGTCGAACCGGAGGCGACCCCGCTGCACCGGGTCATCGGCCCCGAGCTGGGCCAGATCTTCACCGATCTGCACAGCGACCACGGCGTCCGCTTCCACTTCGGCGGCCGGCTCACCGAGATCGTCGGCCAGGACGGCATGGTGCTCGCGGTCCGCACCGACGACGGCGAGGAGCACCCCGCCCACGACGTCCTCGCCGCGATCGGGGCCGCCCCGCGCTCCGCCCTGGCGGAGGCCGCAGGGCTCGACATCGCCCCGCCTGCCCAGGGCGGCGGCATCGCCGTGGACACCTCGCTGCGCACCAGCGACCCGCACATCTACGCCGCCGGTGACGTCGCCAGCGTCGACCGGCCGGGGCTCGGCACCCGGCTGCGGGTGGAGCACTGGGCCAACGCCCTGAACGGCGGCCCGGCGGCGGCCCGCGCCATGCTCGGCCAGGAGGTCTCCTACGACCGGGTGCCGTACTTCTTCTCCGACCAGTACGACCTGGGTCTGGAGTACTCGGGCTGGGCCCCGCCCGGCAGCTACGACCAAGTGGTGATCCGCGGCGACGCCGGCAAGCGCCAGTTCATCGCGTTCTGGCTGAGGGACGGCAAGGTGCTCGCCGGGATGAACGTGAACGTGTGGGACGTCACCGACACCGTGCAGGCGCTGATCAAGGCCGGACAGCCGGTCGACCCGGACGCGCTGGCGGATCCGTCGGTGCCGCTGGAGTCACTGATCTGAGCGGTTACCCCGGTCCGGGGCTGGGGG
>CBRG010000398.1 GCA_000470535.1 Streptomyces sp. AW19M42 | reverse complement strand
GCCGGCCCGCCGCCGCGTCCCGGTAGGCGTCGGCCAGCTGCCCGTACCCCTCGGCGATGTGGAAGGTCCCGGCGAACGCCTCACGCGGGTCCACCGAACGATCGCGCAGCCGGGGCAGCCGGGTGAGCAGCATGTTCACCTTTAGCTGGGCCCCCTCGGCGGGCGCCGGAGGTTCGTCCCCGAGAAGCGCTGCGAGTGCCTGGGGGGAGGCGTTGACCAGAACGCGGCGCGCGCCGACAGTCCGTTCGCCGCCGTCCGTCCGCACCGTCACCTCGGCGTGCGTCCCGTCGGTGTCGATGCGGATCGCCTCGTGGCCGGTGCGGATGTGGGCACCGGCCGCCCGTGCCGCCGCCGCGAGGGCGTCGGTGAGCGCGCCCATGCCGCCGACCGGCACGTCCCAGTCGCCGGTGCCGCCGCCGATGACGTGGTAGAGGAAGCAGCGGTTCTGGACCAATGAGGGATCGTGCGCGTCGGCGAAGGTGCCGATCAACGCGTCGGTGAGCACCACACCGCGTACGAGGTCGTCGTCGAAGTTCTCCTCGACGGCGACGCCGATGGGCTCCTCGAAGAGCATCCGCCAGGCCTCCGCGTCACCGATCCGCTCCCGCAGCGCGTCGCGGGCCGGCAGCGGTTCCGTGAGGGTGGGAAAGACCCGCTCTGCGACCTGCCCGGTACGGCGGTAGAACCGCTGCCACGCCGCGTACTCCCGCTCGGAGCCGGTGAGCGCGGCGAAGGACTCGCGGGTGCCGTCGCCGCCGACGAGCAGCCCGGTGGCGCGCCCGTCGCGGACGGCCGGGGTGTAGGAGGAGACGGTCCGTTTGCGTACGGCGAAGTCGAGGCCGAGTTCCCGGACGATCTTCGGCGGGAGCAGGGACACCAGGTACGAGTAGCGCGACAGCCGGGCGTCGACGCCCGCGAAGGGCCGGGTGGAGACGGCCGCTCCCCCGGTGTTGCCCAGGCGTTCCAGGACCAGGACGGACCGCCCGGACCGGGCGAGGTAGGCGGCGGCGACGAGACCGTTGTGGCCGCCGCCCACGATGACTGCGTCATAGCTGTCGGGTATGGGCATGGCTCTTGGTAACACGGACGACGGCCGCGGGCCAGAGCGGGTACCGGGGCCCTGTGGTCAGGACGGAATGCCCCGCTGCCGGCGCAACGCCGCGACCTGCCGGTACAGGCCGACCGCTTCCGTATCCCGGCCGAGCTGTTCCAGGCAGTGCGCCTCATCGTTGCGGCTCGCGAGGACGTCGGGGTGGTCGGCGCCGAGCAGCCGGGTCCGCGCCTCCGCCACCTGCCGGTAGACGGTGAGTGCCTCGGCCCAGCGGCCGAGCCAGCCGAGGCCGACGGCGACCTCGCGGCGGCTCACGAGGGTGTCCGCGTGGTCGGCGCCCAGGACGCGGCTGCGGGTCGCGCACACCTCGCGCGATTCGGCCAGCGCCTCCTCCCAGCGGGCCAGCCGGCCCAGGTTGACGCCCAGTCCGTGGCGGGCGCGGAGGGTCTCGGGGTCGTCGGGGCCGCTGACCCGGGTCCGGTCGTCGGCGAGCACCCGGTACAGCTCCAGCGCCTCGGCGCTGCGGCCGAGCCGGCCGAGGCTGATCCCGACCTCGTAGCGGGCGGCGAGGGTGTCGGGGTGGTCGGCGCCCAGCACCCGCGACCGGCCCTCGACGACCTCCCGGTAGGTCTGGAGGGCCTCCGCCCACCGGCCGAGCCGGCCGAGCGTGTAGCCGACCTCGTAACGGGTGACCAGGGTGTCGGGGTGGGTCGCGCCGAGCAGCCGGGCGCGGGCCGTCGCCACCTCGTGGGCCATCCCGTACGAGTCCTCCAGCCGCCCGAGCCGGCTGAGGTTGAACGCCAGGTTGTGACGGCAGCGCAGGGTGTCGGGGTGGTCGGGCCCCATCGAGCGTTCCCGGGAGACGAGGACGGCGGTGTAGATCTGGTGGGCCTCGAAGTGGCGGTCGAGCTGGCCCAGTACGTACGCCACTTCCTGGCGGGCCGCGAGAGTCTCCGGGTGGTCGGGGCCGAGCGTCCTCTCGCGGCCGTCCGCGACGAGGCCGAACTCCCGCAGCGCGTCCGATGCCCGTCCGGTGCGGCTGAGGGTGAACCCGACCTCGTAGCGGCTGGCGAGCGTGTCCGGGTGGTCGGCGCCCAGCGCGTGCTCGCGTTCGGCGGCGACCGCCCGGTGGACCTCGCCAGCCTCGTCCCAGTGGCCGAGGCGGCCCAGGTCGATGCCGGCGCTGTGGCGGCCGGCCAGTATCGCGAGGTGTTCCGGCGAGGGCGTGGGCCGCTCGTCCCCGGCCGGCGACGCCGCTCCGGTGCAGGCCCGGACGTCGGTGCCGGTGGTCCACTCCCCGGTCAGGCCCGCCGAGTGGTCGGGCATCGGAAGGCCCGGTGAGGTGCTGCCCGTCGCCTTGATGCCGCTCGTCATGCCGCGGGTCCAGCCGGGCAGCCGCGGCAGGGGGCCGGTCCGTCCGCCGGGAAGCCCGACGGGGACGGGCGGCGCGAGCCGCACCCGGCCGGCCGGGTCCAGGTGCGGCTGTCCGCTGGTGCGGCCGAGGGCGATGCGCCGGCGCAGGTCGCCGGCGTCGGCGGGCCGCTGCTCCGGGGTCTTGGCGAGCAGTTCCAGGACGACGCGGTCGAGGAATCCGGGGAGTTCCGCGCGGTGTCTGCGCAACGGCTCGGGCTGGGTGTCGCGGTGTCCGACGAGTACGCCCCAGGCGTCGTCGAGGTCGAACGGCGGCGCTCCGGTGGCGATCTCGTACAGCACGCAGCCCAGCGAGTAGAGGTCGCTGCGGTGGTCGATCTGGCCGCCGCTGATCTGCTCGGGCGACATGTAGTGGGGAGTGCCCATGGCGATGCCGACACCGGTGAGGCGTGAGGTGACGCTGATGTCGTGGCCTAGTCGGGCTATGCCGAAGTCGCAGATCTTCACCGTCCCATCGGCCAGCCGCATGATGTTGGCGGGCTTGAGGTCGCGGTGGACGATGCCCTGCTGATGGGTGTAGCCGAGGGCGTCGGCCACCTGTTCGGCGATGTCGACGACGACGTCGACCGGCAGCGGCTGCTGCTCGTTGTCCTCCAGGAGCTGGCTGAGATTGCGGCCGTCCAGGAGCTCCATCACCAGGTAGAGCACGCCCTCGTACTCACCGAAGTCGTGGACGACGGTGACGCCCCGGTGCTGGAGCGCGGCGGCGACCCGGGCCTCCCGGCGGAAGCGCTCGCGCAGGATGCGGGTGAAGTCCTGGTCGTGCTGGGGGCCCATCGGCTTCAGGCATTTGACGGCGACCTGGCGGCCGAGTGACTCGTCGCGGGCGCGCCACACCTCGCCCATGCCGCCGCGCCCGATCAGATCGAGCAGTCGGTACCGGCTCTGGATCAGCCTGGTTTCCGCCATCCCCGCTGTCGCCCCCGTCACTCCGCCTGCTGTTGCTGCGCCCTCCCCGGCCTGTCCAGTATGGCTGCCTGCCTCTTCAGTTTGTACGGGGTGGGGCGGCTGCCGGGACCCAGCCGCGCCATCGCGTTCAGAATATGACCCGGTGGGAGCTGCCAGCGCAGCCGGGCCGGGATGCCCCGCAGGACGGCCCCGGCGGTGCGCAGCCGCCGGTCGACGGTGGCGGTCGCGGGCGCGGTTGTGCCGTACAGCTCGTGGGCGTACGGGGGCAGCGACTGGTAGGCGAGCGTCGCGACGCGCCGCCACAGCAGGGCGCGGGCGGGCACCAGCAGGGGATGGACCGGCGGCCGTCGCAGGAAGTGGTCGACGTCCAGCGCATCGGGTGAGGCGGCCAGTTGGGGCCGTACCCGGTCGAAGTAGGCGGCGAGCTGTGCGGTGGTGGCGGGTACACCGGCCGGGTCGAGGCCGACGAGCCGGGCGCTGCGGCGGTGTTCGTCTATGTACCGGTCGGCCTGCGCGCCGGTGAGCGGGAAGCCGGAGCGCCGTTCGACCTGGAGGTAGGAGTCGACCTCCGCGCAGTGGACCCACAGCAGCAGTTCGGGGTCGTCGACACCGTACGTCTCGCCGGTGCGCGGGTCGGTGGCCTTGAGGAGGCGGTGGATCCGGCGGACCCGGGCGCCCGCCTTCTCGGCTGCTTCGGTGGTGCCGTAGGTGATGGTCCCGACGAATCCGGCGGTGCGCATCAGCCGGCCCCAGGCGTCCTTGCGGAAGTCGGAGTTCTGCATGACGCCGCGCACCGCCCGGGGGTGCAGCGCTTGGAGGTACAGGGCGCGCACCCCCGCCACCCACATCATCGGGTCGCCGTGTATCTGCCAGGTGACCGATTCGGGCCCGAAGAGCCCGGGGTCGTCTTCCGTCATGTCGTCCTGCCTCCCGCTCGACCGTGCGCCCCTCGCCGTCGGGTTCCAGGGCTTGTCGTCAGACTGCCGTCTGCCGCGCGGCCGTCCTTCGGGCGACGACGACAGTCTGACGACAGGCCCTAACGCGCCCCCGCCCGGCTCACGGTCCGCGCCAGATGTTGGCGAACGCCGCGTTCTCGATGGACCTGCGCTGGCGTACGGCCTCCAGTTCCATCACCGCGTCGTGGACGATGGCCACGACGGTCGTCACCGCCTCGTCGTCGAAACCGGTCTCGTCGTCGGGGTGTTCGCCGTCGATGCCCACCACGAGGGCGAGGGCGGCCAGGACGGGCTCCCGCCGCTCCCAGCGGTCGGCTGCCCGGCGGCGCGCGGGCGTATCGGCCGGTTCCACGCGCTGCGAGCCGAAGGAGAGGCGGCCGCCGCGCTTCGGGGTCAGTTCACCGGCCTCCTCCAGGGCGCTCTGGTACGCGGCCGAGAGGTCACGGCCCCGGCGCCACAGCCAGTCCTCGATCCGCTCGTAGGGCGCCTGCCGGATGAGCGCCGCGGCGGCCTCGTCCATGAGCTGGTCGTCCTGCGCCGGCACCACACCCGGCACGATGCGGTCGCCGTCCGCAGAGACCGCCTCCGCCCCGATGAGATCGATCAGCTCGGCTCCCGCGAGCGCGAGCGACAGGTCCCCCTGTCCCACGGCATTCTTCGGACCCGGGTCCGTGGCGATCGTGAACAGGTCTTTCGCCGTGGTCATGAACGGCTCCCCTCGGAGACATCGACAATGGTGCGCTCCACCGGACCGGCCCGCGTCCGGGGCCGGCCCGGCAGCGGGGCGGCTGTCACGATCAGTATCGCTCCCGCCCTCGCAGTCCGGGGCTCTTTCGCGCGGCGGTGTCAGGAGCCGCCCGCACTCATACGTGGGAGCTGATCACGCCGCCGGCGCTGAGCACGATGTACACGGCATTGATGTCGAGCCCTGACGATCTTGACCCGGTACTGCTGGGCACCGAGCTCGTAGATCTCGGCCTCGTTGCCGTCCACCAGGGCCGGGTGCGAACCGGGGACACCGTCCGGCATATCGGAAGCCGGCACCTGCGACCACTCCTGCTCACTCAGGGCGACCGGCCGAATCCGCTGTGCGTTGCACCCCGTGAGATGACAGCCGGGCCGGAGTTGTTCACCGATCCCTAGTCCGCGATTCGCAACAAAGCGGCAGGGTGCCCCTCACCACGACCGCAGGCCGCGACCGGCCACGTTCAGGAGGCTGCGGCACGAAGAGCGGTGACGGCCAGGGTGGTGTACTCCATCGTGTACGTGCCCAGGTCGTCGGCCTCGACGATCCCGGGGAGCGAACCACCCTCACGCAGGGGCGTGACATAGCGGGTCGCTACGACTTCTTGCAGCATTTTCCCAGGCCATCCATCTCTTCACCCTTACAATCAACGGAGGGCCGCTGCGGGACGCAGAGGCGGGAATCGCCGG
>CBRG010000397.1 GCA_000470535.1 Streptomyces sp. AW19M42 | reverse complement strand
CCCGGCGTTCCTCCCCACCTCACCGGGAGTGCGGCGCCACCGTCAGAGCGGCCGGTGGTTGGCCCAGACGACCTGGTACGGGTACCGGGCCTGCCAGCGCCGGATGAGTTCCTCGGCTCCGGGGGCCGCGAACGAGGCGTCGAGCGCGTCGAGGTCCGCGAAGCCGAACCGCACGATCGCGGTGGCGGCGAACACGGGGCTGTGCTCGTCGGCGGGCACGCGGATGTGGTGCTCCGCCGAGAACGACCGGATCTGCCCGGAGTCGCGCATGAGCTGTTCGATGTCCTTCAGGAACTGATTCAGCTCCGCGTCCGGGACGGATTCAGCGAATGAGACGATCATCGTGTGGTCAATCATGAGCCAATCCAACCCCGGACCCGGGGCGGAGTCCAAGACCGATCGGGCTTCGAACGATAACCTGTGGGCATGGCTGATCTGGAGACGCGTGAGATCGAGTACTTCGTCGCGGTGGCCGAGGAGCTGCATTTCGGCCGGGCCGCCGAGCGCCTGTCCATCGCCCAGCCGGCGTTGTCGAAGGCGGTCCAGCGCGTGGAGTCGCGGCTCGGTGTCCGGCTGCTCACCCGCTCCAGTCGCCGGGTCTCGCTGACGCCGGCCGGGGAGGCGCTGCTGCATCACGGCCGCCACGCGCTCAACGCGGTGAGCGCGGCGGCCGAGGGGGCCCGCCGGGCAGGTGCGCCAGATGCCCATCTGCGGCTGGTGATCAAGCCGGGCGGCGACGCGAACCTGCTGTCGGGGATCCTCGCCGCGTATGCCAGCCGGCCGGGTGCCGGCCGGGTGGACGTCCTGTTCGGCGGCGCCACCGACCGGGCCGACCATGTGCGCGACGGCCGGGCCGATCTGGCGCTGCTGTACACGCCGTTCGACGACCTGACGGGGTTGGACCACAGGGCCCTCTTCCTCGAAGGACGCGTCGCGATCCTGCCGCGCGGGCACCGGCTGGCCGGTCGCGAGGAGCTGCGGATGGCCGACCTGGCGGGCGAGACACTGCCGCGCTGGAAGGGGGTGCCCGACAGCGGCGACGGCGTCATCGGCGGCAGCGGCCCGGAGATCGCGGACGTGGCACAGATGACTCAGCTGATCATGCTCGGCCGGACGATCGCGGTCCTGCCGCGCTCGTCCGTCGAACCCATCCACCCGGGGCTGGTGTACAAGCCGGTGGCCGATGCGCCGCCCAGCCGCGTGGTCGTGGCGTGGTCACGGCTCGACCAGCGGCCGCTCGTCGCCTCGTTCGTCGACGCCGCGGTCTCCGCGAGCATGTCGCGGCCGGACCCGACCACGCACCAGGATTCAGGTGCTGTCGGCTGACATGGGCGGGTCCGGCACTACGGGGCCTGGGCTACCGCATCAGCACTCGCGGAGGCCGGGGGCCGGGTCCACTCCGGTCCCGACGGAGACGGCGGGGACGTTGCCCCACTGGCCGTTGTCGAGCTGGGTCCAGTACCAGATGTCGTTCTGGCCCTGGTGCGGGTCGCCGTGGCCCCAGCAGGCGAACCAGTTGAACCCGGTGGTGAGCGTGCCGCGGGTCGCCGAACGGTAGGAGCGGTCCGCGTACCCCTTCGCGCCCACGGCGTTGCCGCAGTACAGCCGGCCGTCGGAACGGACCCCGCACTCGGCGGCGTGGGCGGTGGTGGCGGGCACCGAGAGTGCGAGCAGGGCGGTGGCGGCGAGGGTGCCCACCGCGGTGGTCAGGCGTCGAGTATTCATGATCGACTCAACGGCCGGGCCGGAGCGGCGGTAACGGCCACCGCTCCGGCCTCACCCGACCGCCCGGGTCAGCCCATGCTCTTCGCGCCGTCCAGCGACTCGCGGATGATGTCGGCGTGCCCGGCGTGCTGAGCGGTCTCCGCGATGACGTGCATCAGCACCCGGCGGACCGACCACCGCTCGTCCCCCTCGTACCAGGGAGCCTTCGGCAGCGCATGGGAGATGCCGAGGTCGGGCAGGGTGGCGACCAGTTCGTCGGTCCGGCCCGCCGTCTCCTCGTAGTCGGCCAGCACGCCTTCCAGCGTCTCGCCCGGCAGCATCCGGAATTCGTCCGCCCGCCGGGCCCAGTCGTCCTCGGTCATGGCCGTGAAGTCCGGCATCGCGGAGGCCCCGTGCACCATGAAGCCCGCCCAGCCCCGTTCGACCCCGGTGACGTGCTTGATCAGACCGCCCACGCACAGCTCGCTCGCCGTGGGCCGCAGCCCGGCCTGCTCGTCGGTGAGGTCGCGGGTGGTGAAGCGCAGGAAGTGCCGCTGCTTGCCCAACGCCTCCAGCAGATCGGCGCGTTCGCCGGTGAGGGCAGCTGCAGCCGCGTCGTGGGTGCCCGGCTCGTTGACGTTCATGGTCTCCGCCTTCGGTCGTTCCTGTTCTGCCGTCAGGAACGACTTTAGAAGCCGTATAGGTCAGTTCCCGTCCTGTATGCCGGACGCGTGGCGGCGGACCTTCAGGGCGTTGTCGGTGCGGGTGGTGGGGTTCCCCTCCGGGTCGTTCTGTACCCGCTCGTGCTCCTCGCTGACCAGCACGTCCCACTCCCCCGCCGGGAGTTCGAGGGATGCCAGCACCTCGTCGGTGGTGGGGAGTTCCATGTCCGCGTGGTCGTGCTCCCACGCCGGGAAACCCGCGTGCCCGACGATCAGCAGCACCCCGCCGGGCGCCACGGCGGAGGCGGCCCGCCGCAGGATCCGGTCGCGCGGCAGGTCGCCCATCGAGTGCAGGAACGAGGCGGTGACCAGGTCGTACTCCCCCTCGGGGAACGAGACCCCGAGGTCGTGGAGCTGCCAGTCGACCCGCTCCTGGACCCCCGCCTCCGCGGCGTGTTCCGCGGCCCGGCCGAGCGCGACGCGCGAGATGTCCGTGGCGGTGACCTGCCAGCCCCACCGCGCGAGCCAGACCGCGTCGGCCCCTTCCCCGCACCCGAGGTCGAGGGCGCGCCCCGGTGTCAGCCCCTCCACCTCGCGGACGAGCGCGGTGTTGGGGTTCCCGCTCCAGATCCGGTTGCTCTCCCGGTAGCGCTCGTCCCAGAGTTCCGCGTCGGTCGGCGTGCTGTCGGTTGTCATCGTGTCTCCTGCAGTCCGTGACGGCGGTTTCCGAGTGTCTTCTCGCAGACCTGGCGCTCGGCCTCCGCCGAGAAGGGTGCGCGGCGGGCCTCGACCGCGCGGAGGGTGTCGGCGCCCACCAGGTCGGCGTTGATGGCGGAGGCCGCCTTCAGCCCGGCCGCGGCGGCGCCGATGACCTGCTCCATCAGGTTGGTGACGTTACCGGCGGCCCAGACGCCGGGCACCTCGGTCGCACCGGCCGGATCGGACGCGATGTACGTACCGACGGTGTGGCCGCCCACCTCCAGCGCGGTGGCGTGCAGCCCGAGGCCGTCCAGCACCCCGGACCTCGCGGTGAAGCGCGGCTGGACCACCACGGCCTCGCGCGGCACGACCCGGCCGTCGGCCAGCCGCACCCCGGTGAGCCGGCCCCCGCTCGCCTCGACCCCGGTCACCTCCCCGTCCACCACGGCGACGCCCCGCGCGGCGAGCTGCTCGTACTCCTCGTCCGCGGGCTCGGGGGCGTGGTGCAGGAAGAGGGTGACGTCGTCGCTCCACTGCCGCCAGAGCAGCGCCTGGTGCACGGCCATCGGGCTCGTGGCCAGGATGCCGATCGGCGCGTCCCGTACCTCCCAGCCGTGGCAGTACGGGCAGTGCAGTACGTCCTGGCCCCACCGCTCGGCCAGGCCGGGGACCGGCGGCAGTTCGTCGACGAGCCCGGTGGTGACGAGGAGGCGGCGCGCGGTGACGGCGGCCCCGTCCTTCCGTACGACCCGGAACCCGGCGCCGCCCGGCAGCCTATCCGCCGTCACGGCCTCACCCTCGACGATCTCGGCCCCGTACCCGGCAGCCTCGTCCCGGCCGACGGCCAGCAGCTCGGCGGGCGGGAGACCCTCGCGCCCCAGGTAGTTGTGCGCGTGGGAGGCGGGTGCGTTGCGCGGGCTGCCCGCGTCGATCACCAGCACCGAACGTCTGGCCCTGGACAGCGCCAGGGCCCCGCTCAGGCCGGCGGCACCGCCGCCGATCACCACTACGTCGTACGTCTGCGTTGCCTGCGTCGTCATGTCGCTCATGCGAAACACCTCCATCTGCGGACGATGGTGCGCGCTTCCACGCTATACGGCAAAGATCCTTGCCGAAGTGGCAAACACCTAGTCCGGACGGCCTTCCCCGGATTCCGCCCCCGTGCGCCACGAACCGGTGCCACCATCGAGGCAATGGCGCAGCGGCCCACGGCCAGGTCGCCGCAGCGGTGATACCGACGAAAGAGGCGCCGGCATGAAGGCATCCGTGACCAAGGGTCTGGGCCAGGGTTTCACCGTCGAGGACGTCGACCTCGACGGGCCGGTCGGTCATGAGGTCCGCGTCGAGGTGCGGGCGTCCGGCCTGTGCCACTCGGACCTGAGCATCGCCACGTTCATGGGCCGCGAGTTCCCCGTCGTGCTCGGCCACGAGGTCGCCGGCGTAGTCACCGCGACCGGGCCTCAGGTCACGCAGGTCGAGGCCGGCGACCACGTCGTCGGCAGCCTGATCCGGTACTGCGGGTCCTGCGTCAACTGCCTCAGCGGCCGCACCCACATCTGCCGGCGCCCCGAGGCCACGCTGCGTACACCGGAGCAGGCTCCCCGGCTGAGCTGGAACGGCGCGCCGGTGGCCCAGGGGATGGGCTTGGGCGGCTTCGCCCAGGCAACGCTCGTCCACGAGAACCAGCTCGGCGTCATCCCGCAGGACATGCCGTGGGCGCCTGCCGCGCTCATCGGGTGCGGTGTGCTCACCGGCGCGGGCGCCGTCCTGAACAGCGCGAACGTCCAGCAGGGTGAGACGGTCGTCGTCATCGGGGCCGGCGGCGTCGGCGTCAACGCGGTCAGTGGCGCCCGGATCGCCGGCGCCGGCACGATCATCGTGACCGACATCGAGGACGCGAAGCTGGAGCGGGCGAAGGCCTTCGGTGCCACGCATGTCGTCAACTCCCGCTCGGCAGACCCGGTCGAGGCCGTCCGCGACATCACCGGCGACGGCGCGGACCACGTCTTCGACTTCGTCGGCGTCCGGCCGGTCACGGCCCAGGGCATGCAGATGCTCGGGAAGGGCGGCGGGCTCTACTTGATCGGCATCGGCGGCCACGACGCGGGCATCGACGTGTCCGCGATCTCCGCGATGACCAACTCGCAGAAGGTGCAGGGCGTCTACATGGGCTCCTCCCACCTCAAGCGGGACATCCCGTTCTACGCCTCGCTGTACCTCCAGGGGCGGATGAACCTCGACGACCTGGTCTCCAGCGAGATCGGCCTGGCCGACATCGAGGAGGGGTACGAGTCGCTGAAGGACGGCACGACCGCGCGCGTCGTCATCACCGACTTCTCCTGACCGGCCGCGCGCCCCGTCGCGGACCCCGGGGCCGTACGCCGCGCCGCCGTGTCGGTCGCCTGTCGGCGCGACCCGCGCGGTGTCGGTGAGGTGTCGGCGGCCTGTCGCCGGCGGCCCGGACGCTTGCCGGAGAGCCTGTTGGGACCCGTCCGGCAGGCGTACGACCGGCAGGGAGTCGGCATGACCACTCATGTCACGATCATCGGCGCCGGACTCGGCGGCCTCACGCTCGCCCGCGTCCTGCACGTCCACGGCATCCCGTCCACCGTCTACGAGGCGGAGGCCTCACCGACGGCTCGTACGCAGGGCGGGATGCTCGACATCCACGACTACAACGGCCAGTTGGCGGTGCGGGCGGCCGGCCTGATGGACGAGTTCCGCTCCATCGTCCTGGAGGGCCGCCAGGCGATGCGGGCGCTCGACCGGGAGGGGAACGTCCTGCTCGACCAGCCCGACGACGGCACCGGCGGACGCCCCGAGGTGCAGCGCGGCGAACTGCGGCAGCTGCTGCTCGACGCGCTCCCGGACGACACCGTCCGGTGGGGCCACCAGGTGAGCGGTGTCCGGGGCCTGGACGAGGGGCGCCACGAAGTGGCTTTCGCCGACGGCTCCACCGTCGTCGCGGGTCTGCTGGTCGGTGCGGACGGGGCCTGGTCACGGGTCCGGCCGCTGCTCTCCGACGACGTACCCGTGTACACGGGCATGTCGTTCGTCGAGACCTACCTGTTCGACGCTGACGAGCGGCACGCCACTGCCGCGAAGGCGGTCGGTGGCGGGTCGATGTTCGCGATCGACCCGGGCAGGATCCAGCTCGCCGCTCACCGGGAGAGCGGCGCGACGCTCCACACGTACGCGATGCTGACCAAGCCGCAGTCCTGGTTCGCCGCGATCGACTTCACCGACACCGCTGCGGCCACCCGGCGCATCGCGCAGGAGTTCCACGGCTGGGCCCCGGAGCTCACCGCCCTGATCACCGACAGCGACACCGCGCCGGTCGTGCGCCCCCACCACACGCTGCCCGTCGGGCACCGGTGGGACCGGGTCCCGGGAGTCACCCTGGTCGGTGACGCCGCCCACCTCATCCCCCCGAACGGCGAGGGCGCCAACCTGGCGATGCTGGACGGCGCCGAACTCGGAGCGGCCCTCGCCGCCCGCCCCGACGACGTCGA
>CBRG010000396.1 GCA_000470535.1 Streptomyces sp. AW19M42 | reverse complement strand
GTTCTGGCGGGCGAGCCGCGGCAGGTGGCGACGGGATCGACGACCCGGCGCCGCGGGGGGCTGTCAGCGGGCGAATGCCTTTCGGAGCCTTTCCGCTGCGTCGGTCAGTACCTCGGTCCGCTTGCAGAACGCGAAGCGGACGAACGGCGCGCCCTGTTCCCGGTGGTCGTAGAAGACCGCGTTCGGTACGGCCACCACCCCACAGCGCTCCGGCAGCGACCGGCAGAACGCGAAGCCGTCCCCGGAGCTGTCCAGCGGGCGGATGTCGGTGGTGACGAAGTACGTGCCGGCCGGGCGGTAGACCTGGAAACCGGCCTCTGCGAGTCCGACGCTCAGCAGGTCCCGCTTGGCCCGCAGATCCGCGCGCAGTGTGTCGAAGTAGCTGTCGGGCAGCCGCAGTGCCTCCGCGACCGCGTACTGGAACGGGCCCGCAGAGACGTACGTCAGGAACTGCTTCGCGGAGCGGACCGCCGTCACCAGCTCGGGGCTCGCGGTGATCCAGCCGACGCCTCGTTCACGCACTCACTTGAATGCGACCCACCAGGCCCGACGCTGACGTCGGCGCTGGAGGAGGCAGATCGTCGCAGGAAGGGTCTTTCATTCGCTGCCTCACCTTCCGCGCTCGCAATCAGAGTGCAGTCAGAGTACGGTCTGAGTATGAGCATTGCGCACATGGCACCCGAATCGGAATCCGTCTCGTTCACCGATCTGTCCCGGAACCCGAAGGCCGTCGCTGCCAGGGCCGCCGCCCTGGGATGTCTGCGTGTCACCCACCGGGACGCTCCCGACATGGTGCTGACCACGGCCATACACGCAGAGCGCAGTGAGGAGAACCTGACTACCGCGTCCCGACTGTTCCTTGCTCTGATGAAGCAGGACGGTGGTGTCAGGTCGCTTCTGCTCGCGCTGCCTGAGGTGTTCCCGTGGGTACGCCACCTGGACGACGAAGAAGTCCGGGAATTCACCGTCGAGCTCCTGGATGCGCTGTCCGACGCCGCTGAGCTGGGCGCCAGGGAGGCTGTGCACCGAGCGATCGTCTCGTGGCGGGCAACCGCCCGCATCAACGCCGACCCTGACCAGCTCAGGGAAGCACTCCGTCCGCTTGGTGACGTCGACCTCGGCCCGGTCGAGGTGCACGAGTGAGCCCGAAGAAGGGCGATCGGGTCAGTGTTCCCCCGCTGAGCGGCTGGAACGTCATTCACGGGACCACGGAGGCCGCGACCGGTTGGGAGGAGCTGTGCCGGGTGGCGTTGCCGAACGCGCATCGCTGCCTGGAAGTCCTTCGCACGGACCCGCTGTCGCGCGCCAACTGGAACCGCCAGCACCAGCTCCGCGGCAGGCATGCCAGCAGGGAGTGGAAGGGCTCCGAGCTGGAGCAGTGGGAGTACGAGATCACCAGTGGCGGCCGGGTTCGCTATCTGGCCAGCCCGGAGACCTCCACCGTGATCCTGGTGTACGCCTCCCCGCGGCACCCGAAGGACACCGAATAGCGTCAGGCGCTTCGTGCTTCCCGGCCTTGACAACCTCGTCCTGCCGCCACCGTAGGGCTTGCGTCATCTGCGAGCTGCAGTGTGATGTTCCTCCGTGCGTCCGCCCGCGGTTCTCGTGGCGGTGCTCACGTGGCTCCGCCGGTGCGGCGGCTCGGGGACGGTTGGTGTTCAGCCGCCGACGGCAGGGGCGGGTGCGCGGCGGCTCGAAGTGACCAGGCCATGTGACCGGTGCCTTTGCTGGTGCGCCTGTTGGTTGTTACGCGGCCAGCGTCTTGAGCCGGGAGGCTGCCTCCTCCAGCACGTCCGTCCGCTTGCAGAACGCGAAGCGCACGAAGGGTGCGCCCTGTTCCCGGTGGTCGTAGAAGACGGCGTTCGGGATCGCGACCACCCCGCAGCGATCCGGCAGCGACCGGCAGAACGCGAAGCCGTCGCCGGTGCTGTCCAGCGGCCGGATGTCGGTGGTGACGAAGTACGTGCCGGCCGGGCGGTAGACCTCGAAACCGGCCTCGGCGAGTCCGACGCTCAGCAGGTCCCGCTTGGCCCGCAGATCCGTGCGCAGCGCATCGAAGTAGCTGTCGGGCAACCGCAGTGCCTCGGCGACCGCGTACTGGAACGGGCCCGCGGAGACGTACGTCAGGAACTGCTTCGCCGAGCGGACGGCCGAGACAAGTTCCCGGGGCGCCGTAAGCCAGCCGACCTTCCAGCCCGTGAACGAGAACGTCTTGCCCGCAGAGCTGATGGTGACCGTCCGTTCGCGCATGCCGGGGAACGAGGCGAGCGGCAGGTGCTCGCCCTCGAAGACCAGGTGCTCGTATACCTCGTCGGTGACAACGAGGAGGTCGCGCTCGCACGCCAGGGCGGCGATCGCGGCGAGTTCCTCGCGGGTCAGGACGGTGCCGGTGGGGTTGTGCGGGGTGTTGAGCAGCAGTAGCCGGGTGCGCGGGGTGACGGCGGAGCGCAGCTCGTCGAGGTCCAGCCGATAGCCGCCGGCCGTGGGCTCCGGGTGCAGGGTGACGGGGACGCGGGTGGCGCCGGCCATCGCGATGCAGGCGGCGTAGGAGTCGTAGTACGGCTCCAGCGCGATGACCTCGTCGCCGGGTTCCAGGAGGGCCAGCATCGAGGCCGCGATGGCCTCGGTGGCGCCCGCGGTGACCAGGACCTCGGTGTCGGGGTCGTACGCCAGGGCGTAGCGCCGCAGCTGGTGCTCGGTGATCGCGGTGCGCAGTTCGGGGACCCCGGGCCCCGGCGGGTACTGGTTGCCGTGGCCGGCGCGCAGGGCGCGGACGGCGGCCTCGCGGACCTCCTCCGGTCCGTCGGTGTCCGGGAACCCCTGGCCGAGGTTGATGGCGCCGGTGCGGACGGCCAGCGCGGACATCTCCGCGAAGATCGTCGTACCGAACTCGGCGAGGCGGCGGTTGAGCAGCGGTCGTCCCTGTGTCATGACCGCCATCCTGCGCGGAAGCTCTGGAGTTGCTCAAGTCTGCTTTGGCCGAACGGGGGCGGGGGCATCCCTCCTCCACGCAGGAACCGGTGAGAAGCGGGGGACTCGCTTCGGGGGACGGACGGAAGGACGTGAGGTCGGTGGAGCTGGCGATCGGTGCGGTGCTCGTGCTCGTGGTCATGGCGGTGGCGATTCTCGTCGCGTCGATGACGGACACGGCGAAGCGCAGGAAGTCACTGGCCGGGAACAAGCGCCGCAGTGGTGCGGTCGGTGGAGGTGCGGCGGGCGGCAGCTGGTGGGCGGGCGGCGGGGGCGGCTCGTCGTGCGGCAGCGGTGGCGGTCACTCGGGGGGCCACTCGGGCGGCGGTCACTCCGGTGGCCACTCCTGCGGCGGCGGCCACTCGTGCGGCGGGGGTTCGTCGTGCGGTGGCGGCGGGGGCGGATGCGGCGGAGGCAGCTGACACGGGGCAGCTGGTCCGCGGCCGGGCGGGGGGTACGAGAGCCCGGTGCCGGTGGAGGTGTCCGGCGGGAGCAGGGGCGGGGCGGGCTTCGCAGGAGGCCGCCGGACAGGCCCTAAGTCCCGCCGGACACCTTTTTGTTGGGCCTTGCGGCGAGTCGCCGGTGAACAGGTGAACCGGAGGGCCCCCGAGGGGATGGAAACCACGTCAAGTTGGGTAAAAACACTGCGAGTGCGGCTTAGTTCGTGATTCCCTCAGTGGAGAGAACATTCAGCCCTCGGACCCCAGTTGGACCTGATCGGGCGCTTCCCACCTCCCACGTGCATCCCGCTCGGGGGCGCCCCCTGTCCATGTGTCCATGTGTGTTTTGCGGAGCCGACCCATGCTCACGACCCTCCATACGGCCTATTCCGACACCCGTGCCGCCGATCTGGCCTGGGCGCTGGGGCGTGAACCGCTCCCGGCGCTCGCCGTGCTCGATCTCCATCTAGCCGGTGCTCAACTCCAGTTGCGCCTGCTCGGCGCCTCTCATCAGGTCCTCCTGGAGGAGGACAGCGGCAGCTGTTCCGAAACCGTCGCCTGTATGCCGGGCAGCAGCACCCCGCTGCCCCTCGGCGTCTCCAAGCGGCTCGGGGACTGGGAGTACGAGTTCGCGGCCCGGGTGGAGACGCTCGGCGCGGGTTCGTTCGCGGGGCGCGCCCAGGAGCTCCTGGCGCTCGTCTCCGACCATCCCCACGGTCTGGCCGGAACGTTCCCGGGCAGCCCGCACGCCTTCACCGCCATGCTCGCCCAGCGGACCGAGGGGCAGGTGCGTTGGCGCACCTGGCACGCGTACCCGCAGGAGGGGCAGTTGGTGGTGACGCGTACCCGAGTGGGTGTGCGAATGCCGGCGGCCGTGCTGTGACGGGGCCAACTCCGTTGCGGCTGAGCCACTTACACCCTTGTGGGTGACAAACGGCGACGTTCCAGTGACGTAGCGTTCGCGGCATGATCGACCAGCAGGTGACGCTGCGAGGGGGCGCGGCGCGGCTTCCCGTACGGCCGAGGACCGGCCGGTACCTCGTGCTGGCCGCGGTCTTCGTCTGCGCCGCGTGCGGTCTGGTGTACGAGCTCGAACTGGTCGCGCTCGCCTCCTATCTGATCGGTGACTCCGTCACCCAGGCGTCCGTCGTGCTCTCCGTGATGGTGTTCGCCATGGGCATCGGTTCGTTGCTCGCGAAACGTTTATGCAGCCGGGCCGCGGTCGGCTTCGGACTGATCGAGGCGGCGCTCGCCCTAGTCGGCGGCTCCTCCGCGCTGGTGCTCTACGCGACGTTCGCCTGGATCGGTGAGTCGCGGTACGCCCTGGTCGGCTTCTCGCTGACGATCGGGGTGCTGATCGGTGCGGAGATCCCGCTGCTGATGACGCTGATCCAGCGCGTCGACCGGCAGGACGCGGGCGGCGCCGTCGCGGATCTGTTCGCCGCGGACTACGTGGGGGCCCTGGTCGGCGGGCTGGCGTTCCCCTTCCTGCTACTGCCGATGCTCGGACAGCTCACCGGGGCGCTGCTCACCGGCGCGGTCAACGCGGCGGCGGGCGGGGCGCTGGTGATGTGGGTGTTCCGGCGGGATCTCAGCTGCCGGTCCCGGTGGCTGCTCATCGTCGTCAACGTGACGGTGATCGCCCTGCTGGCCACGGTCGCGGTGCTGGCCGACGACTTCGAGCGGGCGGCGAGACGGGCGGTGTACGGGGACCGGGTGCGGGTCGCGATGCAGACCGACGTCCAGGAGGTGGTGCTGACGGGTGCGGGCCGCAGCTCCCTGGACCTCTACCTGGACGGGCGGCTGCGGGTCAGCTCGCGCGACGAGTACCGGTACCACGACGCGCTGGTGCACCCGGCGATGAACGGGCCGCACGCCCGGGTACTGATCCTGGGCGGTGGCGACGGCCTGGCGGCCCGGGAGGTGCTGCGCTACCCCGGGGTGCGGAGCGTCACGCTGGTGGAGCTGGACCCGGCCGTCACCCGATTGGCCCGTACGGACCGGGTGCTCTCCGCGCTTAACGCGCACGCGTACCGGGACCCCCGGCTGACGGCGGTCGCGGGGGACGCGTTCACCTGGCTGCGGGCGGCGCACGGACGCTACGACGCGGTGATCTCGGACCTGCCGGACCCGGGGATCTCGGCCAGTACGAAGCTCTACTCGGCGGAGTTCTACGGCCTGGTCTCCGAGGCCCTCGCGCCCGGCGGCCGGCTGGTGGTGCACGGCGGGCCGCCGTGCGGCCGGCCGCACACGTACTGGACGGTCGAGGCGTCGATGAGGGCGGCGGGGCTGCGCACCCGCCCCTACCGGATCGGCGGCCGGTACCCCGGTTTCGCGTCGGGCCCCGACCGGGCGGCGGGCGGCGGCACGCAGGTGCACGGCTGGGGGTTCGTACTGGCCGGGCTGGGCCAGACCCCGGCGCTCGGCCTGGACCCGCAGGCGCCCCGGCTGAGGTCCCTGACGGAACCGGCGCTCCAGGAGGCGGGGCGGCACGCGGAGTCCGGCCGGCTGCCGGGGATGGCGCCCTCGACCCTGGTGCACCCGAGGTACTGGGACGAACCGTGAGCGGGGGTCGGTGAGCGGGTGTCCGCGTCCTGGGGCGAGCCGCGGGCGGGGGTTCCGGCGGGGGCGAAGCGCTGACGGGACGGCCGGGGCTGAGTAGGCTCGGTTTCCATGGAGCATGAGGTGTTCGTTCCGGTTCCGGTCCCCGTCCTGCGGCGGACGCTGGGCGATCCTGCCCGGGTCGCGCGCTGTGTGCCGGGGCTTCAGCAGGACGCCGACGCGTCCGCGGGCCCGCTGGCCGGCCGGCTCAAGGTGCGGGTCGGCGGCCACACCATCACCTACCGGGGCGCGCTGCGGATCACCGCGCCGGCGGACGACCCGGCGGGGGACTCCGCGTACGGCGTCTCCGTGGCGGGCGAGGGTGTGGAGGCGCGCGGCACCGGCTCGGTGAAGCTGGCCCTCGCCGTCCGGCTGACCGAACGGGACGGCGGTACGGCGATCGCGTTCGAGGGCACGGTGAGCGGCGACGGCCGTCTGGTGGAGTTGGACGCGGCGGCAGCGCTCGCCGCGGCCCACCGCCTGCTGGACCGGTTCGCGCAACAATTGGTGACCGAGGCGCTCGCCGCGCACGGGGCCGGTGCGGACGGCTCCGGGAGCGAGCCCGTGGACGACTCCGGTGTCGGCTCCGTGGCCGGCGCCGATGAGCGGTCCGTCGGGGACGCGGTGGAGAAGGCCATAGAGGAGGCCGCGGAGGAGGCGGACGACACCGGTGTCGGGGAGGCCCCGACCCGGCATGCCGCCGCCGCCGACGGGGCCCCCGCCGGTGATCCGTCGCCGGACGGGGCCTCGGTCTTCGACGCTCCGGTGCCGCCGTCCTCGATGGACCCGGTGGCCGGTATCGAGTTCACCGTGCCGGACGGGCCGCCGGTCGAGGCCGCCCATGCCCGGCGCACCATGATCGGGCGCAGTGCCGAAGAGGTCGACCACGCCCCGCCGCGCGGCCGGTACGCACCCGTGCCGGCGCCCGGTTCTGCCGGTGCGGGTGCCACGCTGCGCTGGGTGGCCCCGGCCGCCGCGCTCGCCCTCGCCTCGGCCGTGGTGGTGGGCCGGGCGCTGCGGCGCCGGAGGTAGCCGCGCCAGTAGTGTCGTCGTGTGAGCAGCAGCGAGAAGGACGTCCGGCTGTCCGCCGGCGACGCAGAGTTGACCGTGAGCCCCGCCAACGGCTGCCGTATCAGCAGCCTGCGGATCGGTGGCACCGAACTGTTGCGGCAGGGGGAGCGGTACGGCTGCTTCCCGATGGTGCCGTGGTGCGGGCGCATGGAGAACGGACGGTTCCGCAACGGCGGTGTTCCGCACCGGATGCCGCTGACCGCCCCGCCGCACGCCATTCACGGCACGGGCCGTGACACGGTCTGGCAGACCGACCGCGAGACCGGGACGGAGGCCTCGTTCCACTACGACCTGGCAGAGCCGTGGCCGTACTCGGGCCGGGTGACGCAGACAGTCGAACTGTCAGAGGACTCAGTCACGTTGGCGTTCGGCATCGAGACGTACGGGGACTCCTTCCCGGCCCAGGCCGGCTGGCACCCCTGGTTCCGGCGCAGCCTCGACGGCGGCGAGGACGTCCGGATCGCCTTCGACGCGGCCTGGCAGGAGGAGCGGGGCGAGGACCACCTGCCGACCGGCCGCCGCATCCCGCCGCTGGACGGCCCGTGGGACGACGCCTTCGGGATGCCCGACGGAGTCGATGTGACCCTCACCTGGCCGCAGCAGCTGGAGCTGACGGTGAAGAGCCGGGCCGAGTGGGCGGTGGTCTACGACGAGCAGGCCGAGGCGGTCTGCGTGGAGCCGCAGTCGGGTCCGCCGAACGGGCTGAACACCGCGCCCCGCTACGTCACCCCGATCGATCCGCTGGAGATCGCGACGACGTGGAGCTGGCGCAGGCTCTGAGTCCGGACCGGTGAGGGCGCCGGGCGCCGGGTACGTGCCGCTGCCGGGCGCCTTATCCTCGTAGCCATGACAGACGCACGCGCTGAGCTGCTGCAGCAGATCAAGGACAAGGCCGTCGTTCACGGCAAGGTGACGCTCTCCTCCGGCCTGGAAGCCGACTGGTACATCGACCTGCGCCGCATCACGCTGGACGGCAAGGCTGCTCCTATGGTCGGCCAGGTCATGCTCGACGCGACCGCGGAGCTGGACTACGACTGCGTGGGCGGGCTGACGCTGGGTGCCGACCCGGTCGCCACCTCGATGCTGCACGCCTCGGCCGCTCGCGGCCGGGAACTGGACGCGTTCGTCGTCCGCAAGGCGCAGAAGGCCCACGGGATGCAGCGCCGGATCGAGGGCGCAGAGGTCAAGGGCCGTCGCTGCCTGGTCGTCGAGGACACCTCCACGACGGGCGGCTCGCCGCTGACCGCCGTCGAGGCGGTGCGTGAAGCGGGCGGCGAGGTCGTCGCCGTCGCCGTGATCGTGGAGCGGGGTGCGGCTCCGGCCATCGCCGAGGCGGGTCTCCCCTATGTCCACGTGTACTCGGTCGCGGACCTCGGCCTGTCCTGACCTGTGGTTTCTTCTGAGGTCGGCCTGTTTCACGTGAAACAGGCCGCCCTTGTCGTAGGTACGCAGCGGGCGTCCCCGAGTACTGGGGGAGTGCACCGGGTGGAGCCGGACCAAGAGTCTGGGAAGATGGGGGCGACGATGACGTCGCCCCCAGGTCAGGGAACCAGCACCGCACACCCGCACATCCCAAGGAGCGGACAGATGCCCATCGCAACCCCCGAGGTCTACGCCGAGATGCTCGACCGGGCGAAGGCAGGCAAGTTCGCCTACCCGGCCATCAACGTGACCTCGACCCAGACCCTGCACGCTGCGCTGCGCGGTTTCGCGGAGGCCGAGAGCGACGGCATCATCCAGATGTCCACCGGTGGGGCGGAGTTCCTGGGCGGCCAGTACAACAAGGACATGGTCACGGGCGCCGTCGCCCTGGCCGAGTTCGCGCACATCGTCGCCGCCAAGTACGACATCACGGTCGCGCTGCACACCGACCACTGCCCCAAGGACAAGCTGGACACGTACGTCCGTCCGCTGATCGAGGTCTCCGCGGAGCGCGTCGCCAAGGGTCTGAACCCGCTGTTCCAGTCCCATATGTGGGACGGTTCGGCCGAGACGCTGGCCGACAACCTCGCCATCGGCCAGGAGCTGCTGGCCAAGGCCGCCGCCGCCAAGATCATTCTTGAGGTCGAGATCACCCCGACCGGCGGTGAGGAGGACGGCGTCACGCACGAGATCAACGACGAGCTGTACACGACCGTCGACGACGCCCTGCGTACCGCAGAGGCGCTCGGCCTGGGCGAGAAGGGCCGCTACCTGCTGGCCGCGTCCTTCGGCAACGTCCACGGCGTCTACAAGCCGGGCAACGTCGTGCTCCGCCCCGAGCTCCTGAAGGACCTCCAGGTGGGCGTCTCCGCCAAGTACGGCAAGCCGGCCGGCAGCCAGCCGTTCGACTTCGTCTTCCACGGCGGCTCGGGCTCCACCGCCGAGGAGATCGCCACCGCGCTGGAGAACGGCGTCGTGAAGATGAACCTCGACACCGACACCCAGTACGCCTTCACCCGCCCGGTCGCGGACCACATGTTCCGCAACTACGACGGCGTGCTGAAGGTCGACGGCGAGGTCGGCAACAAGAAGACCTACGACCCGCGTACCTGGGGCAAGGCAGCCGAGGCGGGCATGGCCAAGCGCGTCACGGAGGCCTGCGCCAACCTGCGGTCCACCGGTACCAAGCTGAAGTAGTCCCGGAAAGCTGTGTGTGTGGGCCCGGCATCCCTTGGGGTGCCGGGCCCACGGCATGTCCGCACCCGGCAGGAACGACGATCCGAGGGAACAGCTGTGAGCACGTCCTACGACTTCGACACCGTCATCGACCGCCGCGGCACCTGGTGTGTCCAGTGGGACGGGGTGGCGGACCGGTTCGGGGTGG
>CBRG010000395.1 GCA_000470535.1 Streptomyces sp. AW19M42 | reverse complement strand
GGTCTGCGAGTCGCCCGGCTATGCGCTGGTGTGCGCGCTGGTCAGCGCGGGCATCGGGATCGCGGTGGTGCCCGAGATGGTCGCGGCCATGTCACCAACGCCGCTGTCGGTGCGGAGGCTGGAGCCGGCCGCGTACCGGCGGACCATTTCCGTGGTGCACCGCGGTGACCGGTCGAGCGCTGCGGCGGCGACCCTGCGGGCCCTGCTGCGCAGCGGATTCAGCCGGTCCGCCGCGCCGCAGTGACCGTCCGGCCCGGGTGCGGTCAGCTTTGGCCGGGGACGCTCCAGGGGAGCGCGATCCAGACGGTCTTGCCGCCCTCGGCGGTGGGTGTGACGGTCAGCCGGCCACCGTACTCCTTGGCCAGCGAGCGGATGATCACCATGCCGCGCCCGTTGTCCTGCTGGACGGCGGCGGGCAGCCGCTGGGGCCAGCGCGGGTGACTGTCCGTCACCCCGAGGTGCAGCTGTTCCCCGCGCTCCAGGCGGAGCTCCACGGTGAAGGTGGGCGACTGGCCGAACGTGTGCTGGACGGCGTTGGTGGCGAGCTCGGAGACGATGAGCCGGACGGTGTCGGCGGCATCGCTCCCTTCCGACAGGCCCCATTCGGCCAGTACCCGGGCCACGTACCTGCGGGCCGCGGAGACCGAAACCGGCTCGCTCGGCAGCGTGATGCTCGCCTCTTGATGGTCCGCCATGGCCGGTCGCCCCTTTCCCACCCGGAACCGACCCGCGATCGGTCCATGCTGTGCTTCGCGCCAGATTGCCATTGATGCTGCCCTCTGTGACGACGATCCACCAAGATATGCATATATCTGTCGCTCAAAGCGGTGAACTCTTCCCTGGATATCGTGCGGAAGCGGCACACTGTCCGCTCGGCACGGAGTGGCCGGCAGGACTGGGAGGGGAGCCCCACATGCAGCACGGCCCTGCGGTGCGACGCCGCAAGCTCGGGGAGGAGTTGCGGAGTCTGCGCCACACATCCGGCCTCACCAGCCGGGAGGCCGGGCAACTGCTCGGCTGGCACCAGTCGAAGGTGAGCCGGATCGAGACGGGCGTCAGCGGGGTGCGGCCGGCGGACGTCACCCGGCTGCTGGACGCCTACGCCGTGGACGACCCGCAGTTGCGGGAGGTCCTGGAGACACTCGCCGGCTCTGCGGGCGGTGGCGGCGCGGGCTGGTGGCACGCCTATCGCGGGCTCATCCCGCCCCAGTACCGCGACTTCATCAGTCTGGAGTCGCAGGCGCGCACCGCCCGCACCCTGGAGACCTCGGTGGTACCGGGCCTGCTGCAGACCGCCGACTACGCACGCGCGGTGACCCGGGCCTCGCTCGACGGCCTGCCGGCCGGCCAGTTGGACTCGTTGGTCGAGGTGCGGCTCGCCCGGCAGGGGGTGCTGCGGAGCGATCCGCCGCTGAGGCTGAGCGCGGTGCTCGACGAGGCGGTCCTGAGACGCGCGGTCGGCGGCCGACGGGTCATGCGGGAACAGCTCCGGCATCTCATCCGGCTGGCCCGACTTCCACATGTGAACCTCCAGTTGCTGCCCTTCTCGGTCGGCGGCTACGTCGGCCTCACCGGACCTTTTGTAATCTTCTCCTTTCCGAGCACTTCTGATCTGGATGTGGTCGTTCTTGACCACTTGACGAGTAGCCTCTATCTGGAGCGGAAAGAAGACCTTGAGGCGTACAGCTCGGCCTTCCGCACCCTGCAGGCGCACGCGCTGTCGCCGGAGCACTCGTTGGACCTGATCGCCACGATCGACCGCGGCGGTCAGTAACTACGGACTGCCCGAGGGGGGCGTCATGTCGGATTGCCTCGCACAGCACGCGTTACGTTGGCGGCGCAGCAGCCGCAGCACGGGAATGAACAACTGCGTGGAAGCCGCGCCGTTCGGCGGCAGACGGCTGGCCGTGCGCGACTCCAAGGACGTGTCCAGGCCACCGCTGCAGTTCTCGGCCATGGCCTGGACCTCCTTCGTCGCCGGTCTGAGCCTCGGCCCGGTCCGCTGACGCGACGCGGCGGACCGGTCAACGGCACCGGACGACGCAGGTGTCGTCTCAGGCGCCCGGGGCGGTCCGCCGCACGATCGTGACCGCGGTCGCGATCTGCTCGTCCGTCAGGTCGGCGCGTGCTGTCAGCCGCAGCCGGGAGATGCCGTCCGGTACCGAGGGCGGCCGGAAGCACCCGACCGCCATACCGGCCGCACGGCAGTCCGCCGCCCAGCGGACCGCCGCGTCGGCCGAGGGCGCCCGCACCGAGACGACCGCCGCGTCCGGGCGTACGGCGGTCAGACCGGCCTCGGCCAGCTGGTCGTACAGCGCGGTGGCGACCGAACGGGCCCGGCCCGCTCGTTCCGGTTCGCGGCGCAGCAACCGCAGGCTGCCGAGTGCGGCGCCGACGGCTGCCGGGGCGAGCCCGGTGTCGAAGATGAACGTGCGGGCGGTGTTGACCAAGTGGTCGATGACGCGGGCGGGGCCGAGGACCGCGCCGCCCTGGCTGCCCAGCGACTTGGAGAGGGTGAGCGTGGCCACGACGTCCTCCGCGCCCGCCAGGCCCGCCGCCGCGAGCGCGCCACGGCCGCCCTCACCGAGGACCCCCAGACCGTGCGCGTCGTCGACGAGCAGCGCGGCGCCCTCCTCGCGGCAGGCCTCGGCCAGTGCCCCCAGCGGCGCGGCGTCGCCGTCGACGGAGAAGACCGAGTCGGTGACCGCCAGCGCCCTGCCGGCATGCGCGTGCAGGGTCTTGCGCACCGCGTCGGGATCGGCGTGCGGCACTACGGCGGTCTCGGCCCGGGAGAGCCGGCAGCCGTCGACGATCGAGGCGTGGTTGCCCGCGTCCGACACGATCAGGGCGCCCCGGCCGGTGAGGGCGGTGAGGGCGGCGAGGTTGGCCGCGTAGCCGGAGGACAGGACGAGGGCCGCCTCGAAACCGCAGAAATCGGCCAGTTCCTGTTCGAGCTCGGCGTGCAGCACGGTGGAACCGGTCACCAGGCGCGATCCGGTGGCCCCCGCACCCCAGCGGCGCGCGGCATCGGCCGCCGCATCGGTCACTTCCGGGTGTCTGGTCAGGCCGAGGTAGTCGTTGCTGGCAAGGTCCAGCAGTTCCGATTCCGCGGGCCGGGGACGGAGCGTCCGGACCAGTCCGGTGTCCGCACGGCGGCGGGCCTCGTCGTCTATCCAGTCGAA
Organism: Streptomyces sp. AW19M42; assembly: GCA_000470535.1. GTDB lineage: Bacteria > Actinomycetota > Actinomycetes > Streptomycetales > Streptomycetaceae > Streptomyces. The sequence goes on along the minus strand of CBRG010000395.1, from coordinate 2,824 downwards.
CGGGGCGAAGGGCATGGGCAGTCCCTTTTGTAGGCAACTCACAGACCTTAACCGGGGGCGAAGCCGGACAGGGTGTGGCCATGCACACACCCTGATACCTCTCTGTTGTCCGGTTCTTCCTTGGCTCGGAGGCGTGCCGTGCGTCAGGATCATCGCCATGGACCTCCTGAACACGCTGGCGGAGAAGGGGCTGCGGCGCGAGCTGCCGACCCGTGAAGAAGCGCTCGCCGTACTGGCCACTCCGGACGACGATCTGCTCGACGTGGTGGCCGCGGCCGGAAAAGTACGCCGCCAGTGGTTCGGGCGGCGCGTGAAGCTCAACTATCTGGTCAATCTGAAGTCGGGGCTCTGCCCGGAGGACTGCTCGTACTGCTCGCAGCGGCTGGGCTCCAAGGCCGAGATCCTCAAGTACACCTGGCTGAAGCCCGACGAGGCGTCCAAGGCGGCTGCCGCCGGAGTGGCGGGCGGCGCCAAGCGTGTCTGCCTGGTAGCCAGCGGCCGGGGTCCGACCGACCGGGACGTGGACCGGGTCTCGCAGACCATCGAGGCGATCAAGGAACAGAACGAGGGCGTCGAGGTCTGTGCCTGCCTCGGTCTGCTCTCCGACGGTCAGGCCGGCCGGCTGCGGTCGGCGGGGGCCGACGCCTACAACCACAACCTCAACACGTCCGAGGGGACGTACGGGGAGATCACGACCACGCACACCTACGCGGACCGGGTGGAGACGGTGCACCAGGCGCAGGCGGCCGGGCTCTCCGCCTGTTCGGGGCTAATCGCCGGAATGGGTGAGAGCGACTCCGATCTGGTCGATGTCGTCTTCGCGCTGCGCGAGCTCGACCCCGACTCGGTGCCGGTCAACTTCCTGATCCCGTTCGAGGGGACCCCGCTCGCCAAGGAGTGGAACCTGACTCCGCAGCGCTGCCTGCGGATCCTGGCGATGGTGCGCTTCGTCTGCCCGGATGTCGAGGTAAGGCTCGCCGGCGGGCGTGAGGTGCATCTGCGTTCGATGCAGCCGCTCGCCCTGCACCTGGTCAACTCGATCTTCCTGGGGGACTACCTGACGAGTGAGGGCCAGGCCGGACAGGCCGACCTCGACATGATCGCGGACGCCGGTTTCGAGGTCGAGGGTGCGGGCACGACCACGCTCCCCCGGCACCGCGCGGACGCGGAGGCCCATGCCGGGTGCGGTTCGCACGCGGGCAGTTGTGGTTCACACGCCGGTGGTTGCACGCCCTGCGGCGACGGCCCAGGGGCGCAGGCGGATGCCGCCGAAGCCGCGGAGGTCCCGGCGGCACGCACGGATCTGGTCTCGGTCCGCCGTCGCGGCGCGGGAACGGATCTCGCACCCAATGCCTGAGCCGCTCTCCCCCGCCGGTCTGCGCGCGCTGGACCGGGCCCACGTCTGGCACCCCTACGGCCCGATGCCGGGCCGGCAGGAACCGCTGGTCGTGGAGTCCGCGTCCGGGGTACGACTCCGGCTCGCCGAACCGGCCCACGGGCAGCGCGAGCTGGTGGACGGCATGTCGTCCTGGTGGTCGGCGGTGCACGGCTACAACCATCCGGTGCTCAACGAGGCGGCCCGCGGTCAGCTGGACCGGATGAGCCATGTGATGTTCGGCGGGCTCACCCATGAGCCCGCCGTGCGGCTGGCGGCCCGGCTCGTCGAGATCACCCCGGAGCCGCTCCAGCACGTGTTCCTGGCCGACTCCGGCTCGGTCTCGGTCGAGGTCGCCGTGAAGATGTGCCTGCAGTACTGGCGTTCGGCCGGCCGACCCGCGAAGCGGCGACTGCTGACCTGGCGCGGTGGCTACCACGGGGACACCTGGCAGCCCATGTCGGTGTGCGACCCCGAGGGCGGCATGCACGAACTGTGGTCCGGGGCGCTGCCGCGACAGGTCTTCGCCGACGAGCCCCCGGCCGGTTTCGACGCGGAGCCGGACGCCGCGTACGCCACGCACCTGCGGGAACTCATCGCGCACCACGCCGATGAGCTGGCCGCGGTGATCGTGGAGCCCGTCGTTCAGGGGGCCGGCGGGATGCGGTTCCACTCGCCGGGCTACCTGCGCGTGCTGCGCGAGGCGTGCGACGCACACGGTGTGCTGCTGGTGTTCGACGAGATCGCCACCGGATTCGGCCGTACGGGGAAGCTCTTCGCCGCTGGACACGCCGGGGTCTCCCCCGACGTGATGTGCGTGGGCAAGGCCCTGACCGGCGGCTATCTGACGATGGCCGCGACACTGTGCACGACCGAGGTGGCCGAGGGCATCTCGCGCGGCGAGGTTCCGGTGCTCGCCCACGGCCCGACTTTCATGGGCAACCCGCTGGCCTCCGCGGTCGCCTGCGCCTCCATCGAGCTGCTGCTCGGCCAGGACTGGGAGCAGGAGATCAAACGGATCGAAGCGGGTCTGCGTGACGGCCTGGCCGCAGCGGCGGAACTGCCCGGGGTCCGGGACGTGCGCGTGCTCGGCGCCATCGGGGTCGTCCAGCTGGACCATGAGGTGGACATGGCGGCCGCGACCAGGGCAGCGGTGCGCGAGGGCGTGTGGCTGCGGCCGTTCCGCGATCTCGTCTACACCATGCCGCCGTACGTGACCGGCGACGACGATGTGGCACGGATCTGCCACGCGGTGTGCGCGGCGGCGCGGGAGGGCTGAGATGAGCATTCTGGTGGTGACGGGCACGGGCACGGAGATCGGCAAGACGATCGTGACCGCTGCCGTGGCGGCGGCCTCTCCAGGGCGCCGGGTCGCCGTGCTCAAACCGGCCCAGACGGGGCTGGCACCCGGTGAGCCGGGCGACGCCGACGAGGTCGTACGACTGGCGG
>CBRG010000394.1 GCA_000470535.1 Streptomyces sp. AW19M42 | reverse complement strand
ACCGCACCCGCGGACTGGACCTGAGCGACTTCCTGGTGGCTCAGGTCAACATCGGCCGACCGCCCGTCGACACGGTGACCCGTGCCGAACTGGACGCCGTGGCGCCGTTGCTCGACGCCACCACGGACCCGGCGTTCCTGAGCGAATGCTCCGTCGTCGCCCTGTGCGTTCCCACGCCGGTGGACACCCACGGCGTGCCGGACCTGGAGCCCCTGCTCTCCGCGGTGCGCACGGTCCGCCAGCACCTGACGCCCGGACAGCTGGTGATCATCGAGTCCACCACCTACCCCGGGACCACGGACGGCGTCATCCGCGACATCCTGGAGGAGTCCGGCCTGACCGCGGGCGAGGACTTCCACCTGGCCTTCTCGCCGGAGCGGGTGGACCCGGGCAACACCCGGTACGGCTTCCACAACACGCCCAAGGTGGTCGGCGGGCTGACCACGGCGTGCGGTGCCCGCGCCGCCGCGTTCTACGCGGGACTGACCGAGCGGGTGCACGTCACCCGCTCCAGCCGTGAGGCCGAGGCCGCCAAGATCCTCGAAAACACCTACCGCCAGGTGAACCTGGCCCTGGTCAACGAGTTCGCGCAGATCTGCCACCGGCTGGGTGTCGACGTCTGGGAGACCATCGAGGCCGCCGCGACCAAGCCCTTCGGCTTCACCCCGTTCCGTCCCGGCGCGGGTGTCGGGGGCCACTGCATTCCGGTCGACCCGCTCTACCTCGTGCACCGCGCGACGCAGGCCGGGGTGCCGTTCCGGATGGCCGAGCAGGCGCAGCGGATCAACGACTCGATTCCCGTCTGGGTCGCCGCCCGAGCGCAGGAACTGCTGACGAGGAACAGGATCACCGTCCGCGGGGCCAAGGTGCTCCTGCTGGGCGTCACCTACAAGCCGGACGTCGCCGACATCCGCCACTCGCCGGCCGAGCCGCTCGCCCTCGAACTGCTCGGCGCGGGGGCCGACGTGATGTTCCACGACCCGTACGTCACCACGTTCTCCGCCCGCGGCCGGGCCGTGCCCGCCGGGCGGGACCTGGTGGCCGACCTCGCCGCCGCCGACCTGACGATCGTCGTCCAGCGGCACCGGATGTACGACGCCGGGCTACTGGCCCACGCACGGCTCGTCCTCGACCCCTGCGGCCCCGGCACGACGGGGGAGGGCGGGAACGCATGACCGGGAACCCCTCCGTCGTGGAGCTGATCCGCGGCCACGCGGCCGGCCGCCCCGCGGACATCGCCCTGCGGGCCCCGGCGGGCACCGTGACCTACGCCCAGCTGTGGAATCGCGCCGAGCAGGCCGCACTGGCCCTCGCCGGCCGCGGCGTACAGGGCGGCGACACCGTCCTCGTGCGCCTGCCCTCCGGCCCGGAGGCGGTCGTCGCCATGCTCGGGACCTGGCTCGCCGGCGCCGCGTTCGTACCCGTCGACACGGCCACCCCCGCGGAACGCCTCGCGTACGTGCTCCGCGACAGCGGCGCCACCGTGGTCATCGACGACCCCACGGCGCTCCTGCCGTCCTCCGGGGCCCCCGTGGAGCCCGCCGGCCCGCACACCCCGGACGACGAGCACGGCGCGTACGTCATCTACACCTCCGGGTCCACCGGAGCGCCCAAGGGAGTCCTGGTCGGGCACGGGGCGCTGGCGCGCCATGTCGACGCGTCCGTGCGGCTGTTCGCGCTCGGGCCGCACAGCACCGTGCTGCAGTTCGCGAGCCTCGGGTTCGATGTCGCCCAGGAGGAGATCTGGCCGACCCTCGCCGCGGGGGGAACCCTCGCCTTCCACGGCTCGGGAGGCGCCCCCGACACCGTTCGTCTCGCCTCGGTCGCCGAGGAGCTGGAGGTGACGGTCCTGCAACTGCCGACCGTCTACTGGCGCATGCTCTGCGCGGAGCTCGACGGTGAGCGGGAGCCGTCCTTCGCCGGGGTCCGCACGGTGGTCATCGGCGGCGAGAACGCCACGACCGCCGATGCCCGCGCCCACCGCCGCACCCCCCTCGCGCACACCGTGCTGGTGAACGGGTACGGCCCCACCGAGACCGTGGTCACCGCGACCGCCCTGGTGCTCGCCCCCGGCGACGAGGTACCCGGCACGGCCGGGCTGCCCATCGGGAAACCGGTCGGCGACCGGGTGGCACGGGTGCTGGACGAGGACGGGCGGCCCGTCGCCGACGGCACACCGGGCGAACTGTGGATCGGCGGCGAGCCGCTGGCCCTGGGCTATCTGAACGACACGGCGCGGACGCGGGAGCGCTTCCTGCCGGATCCGTACGCGGCGACGCCCGGCGCGCGGATGTACCGCACCGGCGACATGGTGGTGCGGCGGCAGGACGGCGGCCTCGAATTCCTGGGGCGCGTCGACAACCAGGTGAAGGTCCGCGGCCACCGCATCGAACTCGACGAGGTCGACCGCCACCTGCTCGGAGCCCCCGGGATCACCTCCGCGACCTCGTTCACCCTGGACGACGGCGCCGGCGGGAACGTGCTGGCGGCCGCCGTGGCCCGCGACGGGGCCGGCCCCGACCCCCGGGCGGTCCGGGAGCACCTGCGGGAGCGGGTCCCCGCCTATCTGGTGCCGGGCCGCATCGCCGTACTCGACCGGATGCCCCTCACCACCTCCGGCAAGACCGACCGCCGCGCGGCGGCCGAGGCCGCGGCTGCCGTCCTCGCCGCCGGGGCGACGGACGAGCGCGACGACGACGCGCGGTCACCGCTGGACACGGTCGTCGCTCTGCTCCGCGGGCTGCTGCTCGCGCCGGGACTCGGCCCCGACGACGACTTCCTCGCCCAGGGCGGCGACTCCCTCATGGCCCTGCGCGTCTGCGGGCGGATGCGGGCGCGGGGCATCTCCATGCCCCCCGGCGCCCTGCTCGTCGGGCGCACCGCCCGCGCCGCCGTCTCCCGGGCGGAAGGCCGCCGCGCGCCCGACGCCGTCGAGGAGGAGCCTGCCGGCCCGCTCGGC
>CBRG010000393.1 GCA_000470535.1 Streptomyces sp. AW19M42 | reverse complement strand
GCCCGGGGGCGGGCCCCCCATCCGGGGCGGGGGGGGGTGGGCCCCGCCGGCGGGGAGCCGGTCGCGGACAGCGCTGTCCGGCTCCTCGTCGGCGCCGTCCTGCGAGGCCTCCTCGGCCACGAGCAGCCGCTCGGCCAGCTCCTCCGCGTCCTGGGTCGCGTGCTCCAGCGCCTCCTGGGCGCGGGCGGCGGAGGCGGCCATCCTGTCGGCCTCGCCGGCCGCGCCCCGCGCCTGGCCGGCCAGCCGGCCGAGCTGCTGGGCCACCCCGGACTTCTCCCGCTCGGCGGCCCTGCGCCGCTCCCCCAGCTCCTCGACGAGCGTCGCGACGGTGCCGCGACGCTGCGCGGCGAGCTGCTGGGCCTCGGCCAGCTCCGTGCACCGCACCGCCAGTTCGGCCAGTTCGGCGGCGGCCTCGTCCACGGACGCCTGGACTTCGAGGAGGCTGGGCGCACCCGCGGAACCGCCGTGCGCGAAGTGCGCCGAGAGGACGTCTCCCTCGCCGGTCACCGCCGTCAGCTCCGGGTGGGCGGCCACCAGGTCCTCGGCGTCCTCCAGCGTTCCGACCACCACCATGTCCCGCACCAGCCTGCGCACCGTGGCCATCAGTTCGACGGGACCGCTGACGAGCTCTGCGACGGCGGGGTTCTCCAGGCCGTCGAGCGCCAGGGCCGCCGGGCGGCCGTCCCGCACCGCCCCGGTTGCGTCCGCGTCCTGCCGCACCTGGAGTACCCGCTCCGCCCCCTGACCCGGGACGTGAGCGGCCTCGCCCCGGGGCGCGGGGTCCACTTCCGCACCCTGACCGGGTACGTGTCCAGCACCAGCAGCACCAGCAGCACCAGCAGCACCACCGGGCCCACCAGCACCACCACCCGACACAAGAGCACCAGCACCAGCACCAGCACCAGCAGAGCCTCCCCCTCCCAGCAGCAGCGCGGCCCGGCCCGCGTCCAGTTTCCGCAGCAGCCGGATCGCCTCGGCCGCGGTGGCCGGGTCCGTCACCGCCACCGCGTCCGCCGCCGCGCCCAGGGCGGCGGCCACCGCGACCTCGTGCCCCGGGGCCACCGTGAGCAGCTCCGCGGCCGGTCCGAGCAGGCCGGTCAGCTGGTCCCGGGCACCGAGCAGCACCCCGGTGCCGTCCTTGCGGCGCAGCCCGAGGGCCAGCGCGTCATGGCGGGCCGCGACAGCGGCGCGCTTCCGTTCGGCGGCGGTGGCGGCCTCCCGGGCGGCGGAGAGCGAGGCCTCCGCCTCCTTCAGCTCGCTCCGGGCGGCCTCGTGCCGCTCACCGAGCTCGGCGTCACCGGCGTCCAGGCCGTCGACCTCCGCCTTGAGCTGCTCGTACTCCTCCTGAGCGGCAACCGCCCGCTCCCGCGCCTCGTCGCGCGATGCGGCCAGCCGGTCGATCTCCGACTGCGCCGAACCGGCACGGCTGCGGGCCGCGTTGACCTGGCCGCTGAGCCGGGCGAGCCCTTCGCGACGGTCCGCGAGGGCGCGGGCAGCGTCCTTCAGCCTGCGTTCCTCCGCCGCCAACTCCCGCTCCAGTCCGGACCGGTGGGAGGCGGTGTCCTCCAGGGCATGCTCCGCGGCTTCCAGCGCCGCGGTCAGCTCCGCCTCCTGCTCGCGGATCCGGGCCGCCTCGCGCTCCATGTCCTGCGGGTCGCGGCCGCGCCGCTCCTCCTCCGGCGGGGCGGTGGCGCTCTTCACCCGGGCGTCGGCCAGCGAGATCGTGCCGCGCACCCGTTCGGCCAGCTGCGACAGCTCGTACCAGGTCTGCTGGGCGCGCTGGAGCCTGGGCGTGAGCCGCCGTACCTCGTCCTCAAGTTCGGCCTCGCGCCCCAGCGCCGCCTTGAGCTCCGCCTCTGCCGTCTCCCGGCGCCGCTTCAGCTCGGCCTCGTCGGCGATCTCGCCGCGCAACGCGGTGTGCAGCCGGACCAGGTCGTCCGCGAGCAACCGCAGCCGGGCGTCGCGCAGGTCGGCCTGGATGACGGCGGCGCGGCGGGCGACCGCCGCCTGCCGGCCGAGCGGTTTCAGCTGTCGCCGCAGTTCGTCGGTGAGGTCCTGGACCCGGGCCAGGTTCGCCCCCATCGCGTCCAGCTTCCGCAGCGCCTTCTCCTTGCGCTTGCGGTGCTTCAGTACGCCGGCGGCCTCCTCGATGAACGCGCGGCGCCCCATCGGGTCGGCGTGGAGGACGGAGTCCAGCTGGCCCTGGCCGACGATGACATGCATCTCGCGGCCGATGCCGGAGTCCGAGAGGAGTTCCTGGATGTCCAGCAGCCGGCAGGTGTCGCCATTGATCTGGTACTCGCTGCCGCCATTGCGGAACATGATCCGGGTGATCGTCACTTCGGCGTACTCGATGGGGAGTGCCCCGTCGGAGTTGTCGACGGTCAGCGACACTTCCGCCCTGCCGAGCGGAGGCCGCCCGGTGGTACCGGCGAAGATGACGTCCTCCATCTTTCCGCCGCGCAGGGATTTGGCACCCTGCTCCCCCATGACCCAGGAAAGCGCGTCCACCACATTGGACTTGCCCGATCCGTTGGGGCCGACCACGCAGGTGATCCCGGGTTCGAACCGCAGGGTCGTGGCGGAGGCGAACGATTTGAAACCACGCAGGGTCAGGGCCTTGAGGTGCACGCCGCCGGACTCTACCTTTCGCTCTCGGTTTCGCTGATGAAGGTGCAGGGCACATCAGACGGTAAGGGAAGGGGTCTACCTCCGGGGCGGGACGGGCGCGGTTCGGAGGGGAAAAGAAAGAAGGGACGCCGAAGCGTCCCCTGCAAATCTCGTGCATTGCTCTGTCGACGGATCCGACGCCTCCATGGAGACGCGCGTGCCGGATCAATGACGGGCAGACGAAGACACAGATCAACGCATTCGATGAACAAGCGATGATCAGGCGCAATCGACTTCAATGATCCGGTGACAATCCGGCGATGAATCGGTGCGGCTGGCGCGTGCAGCCCGACCGGCCCTGGGGCCATCGGTCAGGTCAGCGCCGGCTCCGCCTGAGGTACGTCGATGTCGATGCTGTCGAGCAGCGACTCTTGGTGCTGAGCGGCGGCGTTGAGCGCGTCGTTCTCGTCCTGAATCCGTACGATCTCGGATTCAAGATCCTGGACGCGCTGCTGAAGCCGTCGCATCTCGGCGAGGAGTCGCGGGTCTGAACCGCCGACGTAACCGAGAAGCGCCTTTGCCATGAGGATGGTCCTCCACACTGAGTGACCGACCGATGCGGTGTGGGTCGTGAGGGAATCGCACCCGCGGTGCTCGGCAGTGCTCTGTGTTCACTACGGTTTTGCTGCCGAAGAGCTCTGCCGAACAGCTAAGGTGCGCGGGGTTTTCAGCGTCTCACCAAAAAGTTTGACGGTCAACACGATCACACCCTGTAGAGAAGGGCGTCCCGGGGGCGCGCGGCCTGGCGATCATGCGGCGCGACTCTCCTGCGGGGCCCTCAGGGGCACGGAGATCATCCTTCTCGCCGCAGCCTCGCACGGCAACCGATTCTTGGCAACCACCGGATCATTCCGCAGGTCATTTCACGTGTACGTGCGACGGCACCCCCCGCCGTCACCCCGGGCCGCCCCTCGAACACAGCCCGAACACGGCACCACTTCCGCACCCGCCCCGGCACCGGATCAGCGGATCGCGAACCCCTCGTATCCACCCCGCGGCGTGTCCCAGATCTCAGTGACGCCGTCAACGCGGCCGGGTGTGTCGTCCGAGCGCAGCCAATCGAGCAGACGGTGGCAATTCTCACGCCGCCCCTCGGCCACCACCTGCACTCTGCCGTCGTCGAGATTGAGGGCGAATCCGGTGAGGTCCCCGATCTCCAGAGCGTTTGCCCTGGTGAACCAGCGAAACCCTACTTGCTGTACTCGACCGCGTACCCAGGCGGTGAGTCGTACATCTTCGTTCATGCCCGAACGCTAACTGCCCAATTGCTCTCGGAGCACTTCTCGGCGAAAGCTCATGGCGTACAGTCCCGTCGCAAAAGCTCACTCGATCGGGTGAGTCATGTGACGTCGAAAACGGCGTCGAGGTCGTCAGAAAGGCACAGCAGATGGGACGCCATCGACGCTCCGCCGCAGCTCCCACCGCTGAGGAATCCGCGGAAGGGGACGCCGGCCGGAGCCGGGGAGACCGGCGCAGGAAGCGGTCCGGCCTGCCGGTGCGCACAGGACTGCTCGGTGTCTCCGCGGCCATGGCCGTCGGGGCCGTCGCCGTGGCCTCGGGGCTGCTGCCCGGTGGTGACAACTACCTGAGCGGCGGTTCGGCCGCCGACCAGGTGCGTTCCCAGGGCGCCCCGGACCTGCTGACCCAGGGCGGCTCCACGACCCCGCCGGCCGACCGTCACACCGCGTCCGACACCGCCAGCCGCGGCACCGGGCGCACCGACGGGCCGACGAAGTCCGGCCCCTCCCAGGACGGCAGGCCCTCCTCGTCCCCGTCCAGGACGTCCGGACCGGCGAAGGAAACCGACAAGGCCGACAAGAAGGACGAGAAGAAGGACGCGGACCGGAGCGCGGGGAAGTCGGCGACGAAGGAGCCGTCCCGGAAGGCCTCCGCCTCGAAGGCCCCCGCCGCACGGGCCACGAAGAGCGCCACCGCGAGCCCGACGGCGGCTGCTCCGGCCCCCTCGACGCCCGCCCCGGCCCCCTCCCGGACCACGGCGCCGCCCGCCGCCGGCACCTCGGCCCAGGCCGCCGTGCTCTCCCTGGTCAACCAGGAGCGCGCCACGGTGGGCTGCAGCCCGGTCACCGCGAGCAGCTCGCTGGCCTCGCTCGCCCAGAACTTCAGCAACGACATGGCGGCCCGCGGTTTCTTCGACCACACCGACCCCGACGGCAAGACCCCCTGGGACCGTGCCGCCAAGGCCGGTGTGGACGGACTCGGAGGCGAGAACATCGCCCGCGGCCAGGCCGACGCGCAAGCCGTGATGGATGCCTGGATGAACAGCGACGGCCACCGCGCGAACATTCTCAACTGCGACTACAAGACACTCGGCGTGGGTGTCCACTTCGGCTCCGGTGGCCCCTGGTGGACCCAGGACTTCGGCTTCTGAGCCGCACCCGCCCCGCCTCACCACCAGCTGCTGCCCCGTACGCCCCACTCGCTCTCCCCCGGATCGCGCAACCCCGGGGAGAGCGCTGTGCGGGCGTACGCTGGTTTGCATGGACGAGAACGGTGACAGCGGGACGGACAGCTGTCCGGACGAGGCGTGGGCCTTCGATGTGTTCTCCAAGCAGTGCCCCTCGCGCGGCACCCTGGAGCACGTCACCGGCCGCTGGGGAAGCCTGACGCTCAGCGCCCTCCATGAGGGAAGCCTCCGCTTCAACGCGCTGCGCCGCCGGGTCGACGGCGTGAGCGAGAAGATGCTCTCCCAGACACTGCACGCGCTGGAACGGGATGGTCTGGTGCACCGCGAGGCACAGCCCACGAACCCGCCCCGTGTCGACTACGAGCTCACCCCGCTGGGGCGGCAGGTCGCCGAGCGGCTGCTCGCTCTGATCGAGCTCGTCGAGGGCCGGATGGACGAGGTCCTGGCCGCCCGTGGACGTTACGACGAGGTCCACGCGGCCCGTGGGACCCCGTAGTACGAAAAGTAGAAATCTTAGGGGCGCGGCGGGCGCTGGCAGCGCGGGCAGAAGTAGCTGGACCGGTTCATCCAGGCGCGGCGCCTCATCGGCGTGCCGCAGCGGTGGCACGGCTCGTCCTCGCGCCCATAGGCGTCCAGCGACCGGTCGAAGTAGCCCGACTCACCGTTCACATTGACGTAGAGGCTGTCGAAGCTCGTGCCGCCCTGTGCCAGTGCCGCGTTCATCACATCGCGGACGTGGCCGAGCAGCTCGGCCGACTTGGGGCGGGTCAGGGTCGCGGTCGGCCGGTCGTAGTGCAGCTTGGCGCGCCACAGCGCCTCGTCCGCGTAGATGTTGCCGACCCCGCTGACCAGCGACTGGTCGAGCAGGGCGCGCTTGACGGTGGTGCGGCGCAGCCGCAGCGCGGTGTGGAACGCGGCGTCGTCGAATTCCGGGTCCAGCGGATCGCGGGCGATGTGCGCGATGGTGTCGGGCACTCCGTCCGTGGTGCCGGCGGCGTACTCGTGGATCGAGAGGCCGCCGAAGGTGCGCTGGTCGACGAAGCGGAGTTCGGTGCCGAGGGAGTCGTCGAACCGGATCCTGATCCGCAGGTGCTTCTCGTCCGCGGCGTCCTGCGGCTGTACGAGCAGCTGACCGCTCATGCCGAGGTGGCCGAGGAGCGAGCTGGACGTGTCGTCCAGCGGCACCCAGAGGTACTTGCCCCGGCGCATCGCCGGCCCGAACCGGACCCCGTCGAGCCGGGCCGCGAAGTCCACACCCCCCGCGAGATGGCGGCGGACCGCACGGGGGTGCAGTACCTCGACCTCACCGACCGTGCGCCCGGTCACCCAGCGCTGGAGACCGCGTCGTACGACTTCGACCTCGGGCAGCTCGGGCACGGTGTCGCTCCTGTATCTGGAAAGGGTCCGGATCCGGCATCCGGACAGAGAGAACCCCCCGGTGCGCGGGGCACCGAGGGGTTTTCCGGGTCAGGCCGGAGCGACGTCCGTGGATGACGGCGGTTCGGCAGGGGTGTCGGCGGCCCCTCCGTCGGCGGCGGCCTTGTCGGCCACAGCCTCCCGCGCCTCCGCGGCGGCACTGATCTCGCGCCAGGCGGACTCAGCCGCCTGTTGCTCCGCTTCCTTCTTGCTACGGCCGGTGCCGGTGCCGTACGAGACACCACCGACGCGAGCAGCAGCAGTAAAGGTCTTCTCGTGGTCCGGGCCGGTCTCCGTGACGAGGTACTCGGGGACTCCGAGGCTCTCGCTCGCGGTGAGTTCCTGGAGACTGGTCTTCCAGTCCAGGCCGGCGCCGAGGTTGGAGGACCTGTCGATCAGCGGGTCGAAGAGCCGGTGAACCAGCTCCGAGGCCGCGCCGAGGCCCTGATCGAGATAGACCGCGCCGAGCACCGCTTCAAGGGTGTCGGCGAGGATGGACGCCTTGTCCCGGCCACCCGTGCCCTCTTCACCGCGGCCGAGCCGGATGAAGGAGCCGAGTTCGAGGCCGCGGCCCACTTCCGCAAGCGCACGCGAGTTGACCACCGCGGCCCGCAATTTGGCCAGCTGGCCTTCAGGCAGGTCGGGGTGAGTGCGGTACAGCGTGTCCGTGACCACCAGGCCGAGCACCGAGTCCCCGAGGAACTCAAGCCGCTCGTTGGTGGGCAGGCCGCCGTTCTCGTACGCGTACGAACGGTGGGTCAGCGCACGCACCAGAAGGGCGGACTCAAGGTGATACCCGAGCCGCCCTTCCAGAAGCGTGTGGGACGAGGCTGTGTTGACGTTGTCTGCCTGCTTCTTGGCGTGGGACAACTCAGACATCGGGCCTCTCACCAGCCGCTCAGACCTCGAGGACCTGGCGCTTGTTGTACGTGCCGCAGCTGGGGCACGCGATGTGCTGCAGCTTCGGCTCCTGGCAACGCTCGCACGAAACCAGGGTGGGGACCGCAGCCTTCCACTGCGACCGGCGGTGGCGCGTGTTGCTGCGCGACATCTTCCGCTTCGGAACAGCCACGGCTACTTCTCCTGCTTCTCGTCGACGCCAGGTTCGGCGCCGCCCATGTTGTCCTTCTCGCCGTCCTGAACGGTCTCGGCGAGTCCTTGCAATGCCGCCCAACGGATGTCGAGGGCTTCGTGGTGGTGACCGGGGTTCTCGTCCAGCCTGACTCCACATTCGGAGCACAGACCGGCGCAGGTCTCCCGGCACACCGGCTGCATCGGCAGTGCGAGCACTACCGCATCACGCAGCACTGACTCAAGGTCGAACAAGCCGTCCTCAAGGAAGAACCTGTCCTCGTCGTCCTCGGCGTCGTCGACCGGGTCCGCCGTCTTGCTGCGGTTCCGGTCATCGGCGTCAGGGTACGAGAACATTTCCTGGAAGTCCGCCTCGACCTCAAGGCTCAGCGGCTCCAGACACCTTACGCACTCCCCCTCGGCCGATGCACGGGCGGTGCCTGTGACGAGCACACCTTCCATGACCGATTCGAGGCGGACGTCCAGCTCCACGGGTGCGCCTTCCGGCACACCGACGACTCCGTCGATACCGAAGTCCTTGGGGGCGTCCACCGAGCGGGTCAGCCGCTTCATGGCACCCGGACGCCGACCCAGCTCGTGCGTATCGAACACGAGAGGGTTTCGGTGGTCGAGGTGGCCGTTCAGGGCTTTTCCTGCTTTCGAATCATGCGCATCACGCGTGGTGGGGAGGGCCGACCGACTCCGGAGTCGGAGCGGGCAGCCGGGATCGCGGACATACGCGCGACCGAAGAACCAGGATACTTGACGCGTCGCCCAGCTCCCAATCCGGCCTTGATCCGGCGCCCGGCAGCGGGTCCCCACCGCTTCCCGGCCGGTCAGCGCTCCTGTTCGTACCGGCGGAGCTGGTCCAGGTCGATCATGCTGGTGTCGAACAGGCTGGTCTCGTCCAGCGCGCCCTCACCGTGCTGCTGGAGCGGCTGCTGGGCCTGGACGGGCTGCTGCTGCCAGGCGTCGTACCCCTGGGCGGGTGGCGGGACCTGGTTCTGGTTCTGGTCGTAGCCCTGCTGCTGGTAGCCGGCGTAGGGGTCCGGCTGCTGCTGGTAGCCGTACACGTCCTGCTGGGGCTGGTCCTGGTACGCGTAGGTCTGCGCGTACTGCGGCTCCTGCTGTACGGGGTACTGGGGCTCCTGCTGCACGGGGTACTGCGGATCGGCCTGCCGCTGGGGCACCTGCTGCGGCTGCGGGGTGGCGATCTCGGCCAGCCCCGCCCAGTGGTCCTCGTCGCTGGTGTGGCCCTGGCCGCCCGCGGCGTCCTGGGCGGCCATGTGCGCGCCGAGGTCGTCGGTGGCGACCCGGCCGTGCAGCTTCTGCCGGCCCCGGCCCACCGCCTCCAGGGTCTTGGCGAGCACCGCCTCGAAGGCGCCGAGCTTGGTGTCCACGTACTCGTCGGCCCGGCGCTGGAGCGTGGCCGGGTCGGCGCTGCGCTCGGGGGCCTCGGCGAAGTCCGGGTCCTCGTAGCCCTGCTCGTCGAAGCCCTGACCGCGGCCGAGGAGCTTCTCGCGGCCCCGGTCGACGGAGCCGATGGTCTTGGTGAGGACGACCTCGAAGTTGGCGAGCTTGCTGTCGACGTACTCGTCGGCCTCCGCGCGGATCTCGTCGGCCTCCTGGCGGGCCTCACCGAGGATCCGGTCGGACTCCGCCTGGGACCGCCGGGCGATCTCGGTGTCCGAGATCAGCGAGCCGCGCTCGGCGTGGGCGGTCTCGATGATCCGCCCCGCTTCCTGGCGGGCCTGCTCGACCAGCTGCTCATGGCCGCCGATCAGCTCCGCGGCCTGTGCGAGGGAGCCTGGCAGGGCCTCGCGCACCTCTTCGAGCATCGCGAGCAGATCGGCGCGGTTGACCACGCAGGACGCCGACATGGGCATCGACCGGGCGCTCCCGACCGCTTCGACGATCTCGTCGAGCTTCTTCTGCACGTCCACCGTGTGCTCGCCACTCTCTACTGCCGATTGGAGACGGTCGGGACGACTGTACGGCCAGTCGGCGCCCGGCCGACACCTGGTGACGGGCCGTCAGTGCCTCAACTCCGGGCGAGGCGCTCGGTCAGGGCCTCGTGGACCAGCGGGGGCAGCAGGTGCGAGACGTCGCCGCCCCAGGTCGCCACCTCCTTGACCAGCGAGGACGACAGGAAACTGTAGGTCGGGTTGGTCGGCACGAAGAGCGTTTCGACGCCCGAGAGCCCGTTGTTCATCTGGGCCATCTGGAGTTCGTAGTCGAAGTCGCTGACGGCCCGCAGGCCCTTCACGATCGCCGGGATGTCGCGCTGCTTGCAGAAGTCGACCAGCAGCCCGTGGAAGGCCTCGACCTGCACGTTGCCGAAGTCCGCGGTGACCTGGCGGATCATGTCGATCCGCTCGTCGACCGTGAACAGACCCTTCTTGGACTGGTTGATCATCACCGCGACATGTACGACGTCGTACAGCTTCGAGGCGCGGCCGATGATGTCGAGATGTCCGTTGGTGATGGGGTCGAACGACCCCGGGCAGACGGCGCGGCGCAACTTGATTCCCTCGCTCTCCGGTCCGGTCATCGTGCGTCTTCGCACGTAGCGGCGGCGCGACCGTACCAAAGCGTTCCCTCGCCGTAGCGACGGGCCCGCAATGGCTCGAACCCCTTGGGCCAGCTGAATTCTCCGCCTCTGGTGCTGCGCTCCACGGTGACGAGCCCATCGGCCGAGAGCCACCCCTGGGCACGGAGTGTGAGCAGTATCTCGCCAAGATCGTCGTCGGTGACGGCGTACGGAGGGTCCAGGAACACCACGTCGTACGGCTCAGCGGGCGCCGGACCCGTCACGATCTGCTCGGCTTTGCCCGCCCGGACCTCCGCGCCGGGCAGGCCCAGGGTGCGGACGTTGTCCCGGACGGTGCGGACGGCCTTGGCGTCGGCCTCGACGAGCAGGGCGTGGACCGCGCCCCGGGAGAGCGCTTCGAGGCCGACGGCGCCGGAGCCCGCGTAGAGATCCGCGATCCGGATGCCGTCGAGGGTGCCGAGGAGCGCCTGCCAGGTGGAGAACAGGCCCTCGCGCGCGCGGTCGGAGGTGGGGCGGGTGCCGGTACCGGGCGGGACGGCCAGGCGGCGTCCGCCGGCCGATCCGGCGATCACGCGGGTCATGGGTGTCTGATCCTCGGGTCGGGGCGGCGCGCAGGGTGCTGCGGGCGCCGTGCCACCCACGATATGGCGTCGGCGCGGCCGGGGCGCCCCGGGGCGGGCGCCCCCGTCCTCACCCCTTGTCGAGGTACTCCTCGCGGTCCTTGTCGAGCAGCGCGTCCAGTACGAGGCGCAGCTCGGGCAGGTGCTCCAGCTCCGGGTCGGCGGCGACGACCTCGACGGCCTCCGCACGGGCGGCGGTGATGACCTCCTCGTCGTCGATGACGCTGAGGACCCGCAGCGAGGAGCGGACCCCGGACTGCGCCTGGCCGAGGACATCGCCCTCGCGGCGCTCCTCCAGGTCGATCCGGGACAGCTCGAAGCCGTCGAGGGTGGAGGCGACGGCGGAGAGCCGGGCGCGGGCGGGGCTCGCCTCGTGGGCCTCGCTGACCAGCAGGCAGAGTCCGGGGGCGGAGCCTCGGCCGACCCGGCCGCGCAGCTGGTGGAGCTGGGAGACGCCGAACCGGTCGGCGTCCATGATCACCATCGCGGTGGCGTTGGGGACGTTGACCCCGACCTCGATGACCGTGGTGGCCACCAGGACGTCGACCTGGCCGGCGGCGAAGCGCCGCATCACGTCGTCCTTCTCGTCGGGGTGCATCCTGCCGTGCAGCACCTCGACGCGCAGGCCCGTCAGCGGCCCCTTGGCGAGCTGGTCCGCGATCTCCAGGACGGCGAGCGGCGGACGTTTGTCCGCCTCCTCCGCGGCCGCCTTCTTCCCCTTCTTTCCGGCCGCCTCGTCCTCGTCGTCACCGATCCGGGGGCAGACCACGTAGGCCTGGTGCCCGTTCTCCACCTCCTCGCGGACCCGTTCCCAGGCGCGGCTGAGGAAGTGCGGCTTGTCCTTGGCGGGGACGACATGGCTGGCGATCGGGGAGCGGCCGGCCGGCAGCTGGTCCAGGACGGAGGTCTCCAGGTCGCCGAAGACGGTCATGGCGACGGTACGGGGAATGGGGGTGGCGGTCATGACGAGCAGGTGCGGCGACCTCTTTTCCCCTTGGGAGTGCGCCTTGGATCGAAGGGCGTCGCGCTGTTCGACCCCGAAGCGGTGCTGCTCGTCGACGACGACCAGCCCCAACTCGTGGAACCTCACCTTGTCCTCGATCAGCGCGTGGGTGCCGATGACGATGCCGGCCTCGCCGGTGACCAGGTCCAGGAGCGCCTGGCGGCGGGCGGGCATGCCCATGGAACCGGTGAGCAGGACCACCTTGGTGCCTCGCTCGGACCCGCCCAGCATGCCGCCCTCGGCCAGTTCGCCCATCATCTCGGTGATGGAGCGGTGGTGCTGCTGGGCGAGGACCTCGGTGGGCGCGAGCATGGCGGCCTGTCCGCCGGCGTCCACGGTGGTGAGCATGGCTCGCAGCGCGACCATGGTCTTGCCCGAACCGACCTCGCCCTGGAGCAGCCGGTGCATCGGGTGCTCGGTCGCCAGATCGTCGAAGATCTCCTTGGAGACCTTGAGCTGGCCGTCGGTGAGGGTGAAGGGGAGCGTGGCGTCGAAGGCGTCGAGCAGCCCGCCGGGGACGGGTCCGCGGGCGACGGCCGGCAGTTGGGTGTCCGCGTACCGGCGGCGGGCCAGCGCGACCTGGAGGACGAAGGCCTCGTCCCACTTGAGCCGGTCCCTGGCCACAGCGACGTCGGCCTTGGTGTGCGGGCGGTGGATCTTCAGCAGCGCCTCGGGCAGCGCGGTGAAGCCGCGGCCCTCGCGCAGTGCGGGCGGCAGCGGGTCGACGGCCTCCTGGGCGCTGGGCAGCACGGCGTCGACCGCCTTGGCGATCCGCCAGGAGTCGAGCTGCTTGCAGGCCGGGTAGATCGGGAGCAGCTTGCCGGCGAAGGCGTCCACGGCCTCGGTCGCCCCGGCCTCGTCGGTGAGTTCGGCGTCGAGGAGCTGGTAGGTGGGGTGGGCCAGCTGCATCTTGCGGTTGAAGACGGAGACCTTGCCGGCGAACATGGCGCGCCGGCCCGGCAGCAGCTCCTTGTGCGGCTTGTGGACGCCGTGGCCGAAGAAGACCAGCTGGAGCCGTCCGTGGCCGTCGGTGAGGGTCACTTCGAGGCGCTTGCCCCGGCCGCCGTTGAACATCATCACGCGTGCGTCCGCGACCTGGGCGACGACCGTGACGTGCTCCTCCAGCGGGAGGTCGGTCAGCGCCGTGAGCCGGCCGCGCTCCTCGTACCGCCGCGGGTAGTGGTGCAGCAGATCACCGACCGTGTGCAGGTCGAGGTGTTCGGCCATCACCTTCGCGGTGGCGCCGCCGAGGAGCTTCTTGAGGGGTTCGTCGAACGCAGACACGCGGTCCATTGCACACCACGCCACTGACAGTTGTCCGGCGCGGCCCAGGTTGTGGGGCCGTACGGAGGTGTGGCGCCGGGGTCGTCCGGCGCGTCGTCTCGTCCTCGATCGCCGGACGGGCTTGGTTTCGCCGGCCACGTCCGTGGTTTTGACGGGCCTACTCCACGCCGATCAGCAGCGGGGCGCACTGGTGGCCGCCGCGGTAGACCACCGTGTCCACCGCGAGGTAGCCCTCCCTGACGTGTTCCTCCAGCATCGCGGCCAGCGCGTCGGGGATGTCCTCGCCCAGGACCAGGGTGACCAGTTCGCCGCCGGCCGCGAGCATCCGGTCCAGCACGCTGCGGGCCGTCTCCGGGACGTCCTGGCCGATGACGGCGACATCGCCGTCGATGAGGCCCAGGACGTCGCCGGCCTGGCAGATCCCCGCCATGGTCCAGGACTGCCGCTCCGCGAGGGCCAGTTCGGCGTACCGGGTGGCGCCGGCCGCCGCGGTCATCGCGACCACGTCCTCGTCGAAGCTGCGGTCGGCCTCGTGGACGGCCAGGGCCGCGATGCCCTGGACCGCGGCCCTGGTGGGGATCAGGGCGACCCGGATGCCCTCGGCGCGGGCCTGCTCCGCGGCGGCCGCGGCGGTGTGGCGCAGGCCCGCGTCGTTGGGCAGGAGCACCACCTCGCGGGCGTGGGCGCGGCGGATCGCGTCGACCAGTTCGCCGCTGGCGGGCGGCTCCCCCGGGCGGGCCAGCACCGTCGTCGCCCCGGCCTCCGCGCACAGGCCGCCGAGGCCGTCGCCCGGGACGACCACGACGACGGCGCGCTGGGCGGGTGCGGGGCGGGCGTGCACCCGGTCCGCGGCGAAGTGGGGGATCCGGATGCGGTACGGGG
>CBRG010000392.1 GCA_000470535.1 Streptomyces sp. AW19M42 | reverse complement strand
GGCGGGTGCCCGGCCTGGCCGGGTGCGAGGGTGAGCCGCTGCCCGACGGGGCGCGGCTGCGCCGCGAGGGCGCCCTGCTGGCCGCCGCCGAACAGCTCGGCAGCGCCGCCCGCAGCCTGGAGGCGGCGGTTCAACACGCCGGTGCGCGTGAGCAGTTCGGGGCGCCCATCGGATCCTTCCAGGCGGTCAAGCATCTGTGTGCCGGAATGCTGGTGCGCGCCGAGACGGCCCGTACCGCCGTCTACGCGGCCGCCGTGACGGCGGACCCGGTGGAGATCGCCGGGGCCAAGCTGCTGGCCGACGAGGCGGCCGTCGACAACGCCCGCGACAGTCTCCAGGTGCACGGCGGTATGGGCTTCACCTGGGAGGCGGATGTCCACCTGTACCTCAAGCGGGCCTGGCTGCGGGCCGGGCAGTGGCTGACGGCGGCGGACGCGGAGGAGGCGCTGGCCGCCGATCTGGTCTGCTCCGGGGTGGCCGGGCGCCCGCTGCGTGCGGGTGACGCGACGGAGCCCTGAGGTTCACGCTGCGCAGTGACGCAGCGCAGTCGGTATGCACCGATACCGGCTTGTGTCCTATGCGTGATTCGTCACGGGGTGGAGTCGGCGCCGGGCTCGGGTACGCTCCGTTGGATGCGAGTGGTTCTGGAACCTGGCGATCCGGATGTGGCCTGTGCGGCTGCTCCGGTCCGCGAGAGGTGCCCTGCTCGTGATCCACTCAGAGGGGCCGGGCCTGCCGGGGAAACGTTTCCCGGGGTTTTCGGAGCCGCCGGGCGCCTCTGTTCGACTCTCCGCAACGTGCGTCGCACAGTATGCACCACGCGTACTCCTTCGCGCTGGAATATGCCCGAAGCGCTTGTTGCGGTGACTGTACGTCAACCATGCTGTCTCGTAAGGGAATCACGTTCCGTGACCCTGAGGAGGCGCGAGGCGATGTGTCCGCCGGTTCGGATGGTGTGAGCGGTGCAGGTGCTTCAGGTTCAGTTGGAGGTCGGGGCCGACCCCGCGGAGGTCGGGCGGGCCCGCAGATGGGCGCGTTCGAGGCTGGTCGGGTCCGGGATAGGAGATGACGAGCCACTGGCCGAGACGCTCATCCTGCTGATCTCGGAACTGGTCACCAATGCGGTCGTGCACACCGGCTGCCCGGCCGTGCTGCGCATGCTGTTCGGCTCGACGGGGACGCCGGGTGACGCCGGGACCGTGCGGGTCGAGGTGGCCGACACCAGCTGCCGCCCGCCGCAGCAGCGGCACGCGGAGGGCGAGGACACCGGCGGGCGGGGCCTGGAGCTGGTCGACGGCCTGGCCGACCGCTGGGGCTGGCAGCCGGAGGGCGCCGGCAAGCGCATCTGGTGCGAGGTGGACCGAGGCATCCCGGTGATCCAGATGCAGATGCGGCCCTGCGTCCACGGGGCGGGCGCGCTCGGCGCCGGGTCGTGCGGCTGCGACGCCGTCGGGCGCGAGCCGGGTGCCGCGTACGAGCCGTCGCACGCGGTCACCCATCGCGCATAGGTTCGCCGCCGCCCTGTCCCGTCGGCCGTCGGGCCGTCCGGGACGCTGTGTCCGTCGGCGCGGGGCGTCGCCCCGCGCCCGGCCGGGCGCCGCGGGTGGCCGCTGCTCAGAAGACCGCGACCGGTGCCACCGGAGTGCCGGTGGCGCCCACGAAGGGCTCCGGCATCGCGGAGAGCAGGAAGCCGTAGCGGTTCGACTCCGCACAGGCTGTGGACAACTGTTCCAGATTCCAGTTCTGGCCCTGGAGCATGCCCATCTCGACCAGGTCCAGCGCGTGCACGCCCAGCCACAGATCGTCGATCTCCGGCGGGAAGATCTCGAAGGTCAGTGTGTCATTGGCGACCGCGGCCACATCCCGGGCCCGGAACCACTCGGGCGTCCGGATCGAGAGCCCCGGTGACGGATAGCCGTACGCGTGTCTGTCCCCGGCCAGGTAGACCTGCACCTGCCCGGTCCGCACGAGCACGATGTCCCCGGACCGCACCCGCACCCCGGCCAGTTCCTCCGCCGCGTCCAGGTCCTCCGGGGTGACGGCGTGGCCGCCGGGCAGTCGGCCCGTCCCGTGGACGCGGGCCACATCGAGCAGCACCCCGCGCGAGACGATGTGCGGGGCCTTCTCGATGCCGCTGAACCTGGCTCCCTCGTGCGGGGTGATGCTGTCGGCCGGGCGGCCGTTGTAGATCTTCCCGGAGTGCGAGACGTGCGTGAGGGCGTCCCAGTGGGTTGCGGTCTGGAGGCTCAGGACGGCGGTGTCGTCGCTGGTGGCGACGGTGCCGGGGCCGAACAGCTCCTGGTTGATCTGGACCATGGTGTGCAGCGGGTTGATCCGTCCCTGGATCAGCCCGCTCTGCACGCCGTCCTGCTTGAGCGGCAGCGCGAGCGGTATCCGTCGCCCGGTGCGGACGGTGGCCGCCGCCTCCCGGACGACCTCGTCGGTGATCAGGTTGAGCGTCCCGATCTCGTCGTCCGCGCCCCAGCGGCCCCAGTTGTTCACGCGCTTGGCGATGTCGTGGAACTCGTCCGGCAGTGACATGGAGCCTCCTGGGGCTTGTGCCGGTGGACCTGATGACCCGTAGAATCTAACGGTCCGTCAGAAACCGCGGGAAGGGGCCGGGCATGGGGAACTTCTTGGCAGGCAAAGTGGTGGCCGTCACGGGTGCCGGACGAGGCATCGGGCGGGCCGTCGCGATCGCCGCGGCGGCCGAGGGGGCGAGAGTGGTGGTCAACGACTACGGCGTCTCCATCGAGGGCGGCGAACCCGCCAGCGAGATAGCCGATTCCGTGGTCAAGGAGATCGTGGCGGCGGGCGGCGAGGCGGTCGCGGTGGCGGATGACGTCTCCACCATGGCCGGCGGCCAGCGGGTCGTGGACACCGCGCTGGACCGGTTCGGGCGCATCGACGGGGTGGTGTGCGTGGCTGGCATCCTGCGCGAACGGATGCTGTTCAACATGTCGGAGGAGGAGTGGGACCCCGTGGTCGCCACCCACCTCAAGGGCACCTTCACCGTCTTCCGGGCCGCGTCCGCGGTGATGCGCAAGCAGGAGGGCGCGGGCACCCTGATCGGCTTCACCAGCGGCAACCACCAGGGCAGCGTGGCCCAGGCGAACTACAGCGCGGCGAAGGGCGGGATCATCTCGCTGGTCCGCAGCGCGGCGCTGGGCCTGCACAAGTACGGCGTCACGGCCAACGCGGTCGCCCCGCTGGCGCGTACCCGGATGTCCGCCAACGTGCCCATGGAGCTCAAGGAGATCGGTGAGCCGGAGGACGTGGCCGCGCTCGTCGTCTACCTCCTCAGCGACCGGGCCCGCGCGGAGAGCATCACCGGTCAGGTGTACACGATCGCGGGCCCGAAGATCGCGGTCTGGGCCCAGCCGAGGGAGCTGCGCGCGGGGTACGCGGAGGGGGCCGCCTGGACCCCGGAACGCATCGCGGACTTCCTGCCGGGGACGGTGGGCACGGACCCGATGCCGATGCTGGCGCAGCTGGAGGCGATGGCGGAGGCGGCGCGAGCCGCGAAGCGGCCGAACGCGTAGACCGGTGCGCCTCAAGCCCTCCCGCGATTGAGGCGCGAGTCCTGCGGGGGCGGTGGCCCATCTCAAGCCCCTGTGGTGACAGCGGGCTTGGCGTGGGCGGTGCCCATCTCAGGGCTCTCCGGTGACAGCGAGTCCTGCGGGGGCGGTGGCCCATCTCAAGCCCCTCCGGCGATTGA
>CBRG010000391.1 GCA_000470535.1 Streptomyces sp. AW19M42 | reverse complement strand
CCCCGCACACCTCAAGCGCGCGGCGCCGCCGGCACCCGCAGCGCCGCCAGCACCGGCAGGTGGTCGGAGGCGGCCGGCAGGTCGCCCTCGGCCACGCCGGGCAGCCCGGCCGGGACACCGCAGCCGAGCACCTCGATGCCCCCGGTCGCGAAGAGCGCGTCGATCCGCCGGCCCGGGTCGTGCGACGGGAAGGTGTGCTCGCCGCCCCGGGGCCGTACCGTCCAGCAGTCCTGGAGCCGTCCGGCCAGCCGCCGGAACGCCTGCCCGCCCGGCGCTTCGTTGAGGTCGCCGCCCACCACGGCGTGCTCCACGCCCATCGCGTCCAGCCGGCCGAGGAGCGCCTCCGCCTGGGTGAGGCGCTCCTCGCGCCGCAGGCTCAGGTGGCAGCTCAGCACTCCGATCCGGGTGCCCGCGATCCGGACGACCGCGGTGGCGAAGCCCCTGCGGTGCAGCCCGGGGGTGAGCGGCAGCAGGATGTCCTCCGTGCGCTCCACCGCGACGCGCAGCGAGCAGAGCAGGAGCGGTCCGGCCGCGGTGGCTCCGCCGCCGAGGATCACCAGATCACTGGCGCGCGCGAGCCGGGCGGCGTACTTGCGCCAGCGGAAGAAGCGCGGCGCCTCCTGGACGAGGACCAGATCGGGTGCGCAGGCGCGGATCACCCGGGCCAGCGCGGCGGGGTCGTCGCGCATCGACCGGATGTTGTAGCCGAGCACTCTGATGACGGCCGAGCCGTCCTGCTCGGTACGGGATTCTGGCAGCGGCGTCATGACCATGCCGGTCACGATACGACGGACGCCCGCCGCTCCCGGGCCGTGTCCGCGAAGTTTCGCCTGGCCCGCCCTCAGGGCGGACGACGGCTCTTCATGGACACTCCCCGGGGCGCGACGGGCGTCCGCCATGTCCGTGGTGCCGGTTCCGATCAGCCCTGGCGGGCCAGGTCCGCCGCGCCCACGAGACCGGCCTTGCCGCCCAGTTGGGCCGCGAGAACCTGGGCGTGCGGACGCCACTCGCCGCCGATCAGCCAGCGCCGGAACGACTTGCGGATCGGGTCGAGGACCAGTTCACCCTCGTCCGAGACGCCGCCGCCGACGATGAAGGCGGACGGGTCGAACAGCGAGGCGAGGTCGGCCAGTCCGGCTCCGGCCCAACGGGCCAGCTCACGGAACGAGTCGACGGCCACCGGGCAGCCCTGCCGGGCGGCCTCGCTGATGTGCTTGCCCTCGATGCCCTCGACCGTGCCGTCACCGAGCGCCAGCAGGATCGTGGCGTTCTCGGGGGTGGCGTTGGCCCGCTGCTTCGCGTAGCGGACGAGCGCCCGCCCGGAGGCGTACTGCTCCCAGCAGCCCTGGCTGCCGCAGCCGCAGAGCAGACCGTCCGGGACGACCCGGATGTGGCCGAACTCGGCGGCCACGCCGAAGCGTCCGCGGCGCAGCTTGTTGCCGATGATGATGCCGCCGCCGAGACCGGTGCCGAGCGTGATGCAGATGACGTCGTCGTGGCCCTGGCCGGCGCCGAAGCGGTATTCGCCCCAGGCCGCCGCGTTGGCGTCGTTCTCGACGACCACCGGGAGGCCGACGCGCTGCTCGACCTTGTCCTTGAGCGGCTCGTGCCGCCAGTTGATGTTCGGTGCGAACAGCACCGTGGCACGCTTGTCGTCGACATATCCTGCCGCGCCGATGCCGACCGCCTCGACCGGGTGCCCCTCGCTCGCGCCGGACACCGCCGCCGCGATCGCGTCCACGATGCCTTCGGCCGTCGGCGGGGTCGGCACCTTGAAGGTCGAGAGGACGTGGCCCTCTTCGTCGACCACTCCAGCTGCGATCTTCGTGCCGCCGATATCGACGCCGATGGTGAGTCCCATGAATCCCTCAGTTTCGGTCGAGCCCCGCTGGGGGCAACCGTACCCGAGGCCGGGCCCCGTCCTGTCGGCGCCGGTCAGTCCAGGTCGATCTGTTCGCCGGTCTCCGGCCCCTCATCTCGGGGGTCGGTGGCGTCGTCCGCCTTCCTTTCCGTGCCCGTCGGGTCCCCCGCGCCCTGGGTCCAACGGCGTTCCTGACCCTCGACGGCCGAGCGGTAGGCGGCGAGCAGTTCACCGCCGGCTGCGGCGATGTGGTCGAAAACCTCCGGATTGCGCTCGATGACGGGCTCGACCGCGGACTTCGCCTGCCGGATGACCTGCTGGACCGCGCCCTGGGCCGCGACGCCGAACAGCGGCGACTGGAGGGAGGAGACCTTGTCGGCCACCGCGTCCATCAGTTTGCGCAGCTCCTCGGCGGCGGAGCCGGGCGGCGGACCGTAGTCGGCACGGCGGCGGGCCTTCTCCGCGGCGAGGTCCTCGGCGCAGGCCTCTGCCCACGCGTCGTCGTCGGCGGGACGATCGGTGGCTTCGCTCATGGCGGACTCCTGCGACGTGGGTGGCCGGCGGCCCGGCACACGGGACCCGTACTTACGACGTTACCCGAACGGCCATGAGCCGTTCAGCCCGTAGTGGGCCACAGGTCCGGGTCGGGGGTGAACCGGACCCGCAGCACCCCGTCGGTGAGCGAGGCACCTGAGACGGTGCAGCGGCGCAGCGCGGACTCCAGGGGCACGATGCGGTGGAACGGGCCGACGGTGAGCAGGAGTTCGCTGCCTCGGCGGACCAGCTGGAGGTCCTTCTTGACCGCTCCGGGCAGCCGCAGGCACCAGATCAGTATCCCGTCCGGGCCGTCACCGCCGCCCCGCCCCTCCGGCGCCTCGGACTCCTCGATCCACCAGGGGTCCTCGGCACGGCCGGTCCCCCGGGCGTCCACGGCCACGGCCGCAGCGATGTCCCCGCCGGCCGGGGCGGTCAGGGCGGCCAGGTCACCGGGGCCCTGTGGGTCCCGGCCCAAGTGCGGCAGCTCCAGCGGCGGGGCCTCGGCGGCCCACTCCTCGCGCCAGTGGTCGAGGTACTTCTCCTGCTGCGCGGCGAGCGCCGCGAACCAGGGGTCGGCGGAGTGCCGGGGCAGCACCCGGTTGGCCACCAGGGCGTCGACGCGCAGCCCCTGCAGGGCGAGTCCGGTACGGGCGGTGCGCAGCGCGTCCTCTGCGGCCGGGCCCGGTTCCGCGACCAGCCGGAGTGTGGTGGCACGGTCCTCGATGAGGGCCTGGACCTCCGCGAGTTCGGCGTCGCGCCGGGCGGCGGCCTCGTACAGCCACTGGGCGGGCATCGGCACGCCCGCCAGCTGGGCGAGCATCGGGCGCAGGGCGCGTGCGGCCTGGCGTTCCTGGGGCAGCAGCCGGCGCAGGTAGCGGCGCAGCTGTTCGGGCAGGGCCAGTACGGCGAGGGCCTCGCGCAGCGGCGGCAGGTCGACCACGAGGAGGTCGTAGCCGTGGCGGGACCAGTCGCCCCGGGCGGCGCGGCGCAGGCTCTGCAGGAGGGCGAGCTGGCCGCTGCCGGGGAGTTCGGTGAGTTCCTCACCGTCCAGCCGGTTGCCGCCGAGCAGGCCGAGCACTCCGGACAGCTGGTCCTGGAGGGCGAGGAGTTCGGCGCGGAAGTGCTCCGCGGAGTCGGTCCGTACGGACCACAGGGTGTCGGTGACCCGGGCGGGCCCGGTGGCCGAGGGGAAGCCGGGTATGGCGTCCGGGGAGATCAGCAGGGTGCGGGCGCCGCGGCCGGCACCGGCCAGCGCGGTCGCCGCCGCGACGGTGGTACGGCCGGCGCCGCCGGGGCCGGTGACCAGGACCGTACGCACCGGGTCAGCCCTTCGGGACGGACTCGACGCGCTTCTTCAGTCCGGCCAGGGCGCGGTCGATGATGACCTTCTCGGCCTTGCGCTTGATCATGCCGAGCATCGGGATCTTGACGTCGACGGTCAGCCGGTAGGTGACCTCTGTTCGGTGGCCGTCGCCCAGCGGGGCCAGTGCGTAGGAGCCGTCGATGGCGCGCAGCATCTGCGACTTGACCAGGGTCCAGCTGACCTCGTAGTCACCGATCCAGGTGTACGCGAGGGTGTGGTCGTCCTTGATCGCTCCGGCGTCGAGGACCAGCCGGACCTTCTCGGCACGGCCCTGGTCGTCGGAGGCGAGCACCTCGGCCTCCTTGACCTCGCCGGTCCATTCCGGATAGCGGTCGAAGTCGGCGATCACGCCCATGACGTCGGCCGGTGCCGCCTCGATCGTGATCGTCGAGCTGGTGTGTTCAGCCATCGCTGTGGCCCTCCAGTGCGGTGTACCGGTCGGTCGGCAGAGGCCTGCCGCCAGAAGGCTATCGCGTGTGCGATGCGCCTCGGCCCAGGGCCTGCCGCGATGCCCGGCCGGGTCCGGTCACCATTCCAGCGCCCAGGGCGTGCCGGTCGAGGCGAAATGGCCGACGTTCACGCACTCGGTGGCGCCGATCCGCATCCGGCGGACCAGGGGCTGGTGGACGTGGCCGAACACGGAGTACCGGGGCCGGGTGCGGCGGATGGCGTCGAGCAGGGCGCGGCTGCCGCGTTCGAACCGGCGCGCCACGGTGTCGTAGGTCAGCTCGGGGACGTCGGGCGGGATGTGGGTGCAGAGCACGTCGACCTCGCCCACCGTCTCGATCTTCGCGGCGTACTCCTCGTCGCTGATCTCGTACGGGGTGCGCATCGGGGTCCGCAGGCCGCCGCCGACGAAGCCGAAGACACGGCCGCCGATCTCGACTCGTTCGCCGTCCAGGACGGTGGTTCCGGGGCCGGCGTACTCGGGCCACAGGGTGGGGATGTCGACGTTGCCGTAGGTGGCGTACGTCGGGGTGGGCAGCGCGGCGAACATCTCGGCGTACTGCTTGCGCACCGCGGAGACGATCGCGGAGTTGCGGTCCACGCCCGCCCACAGCTCCCGGCCGAAGTCCCGGGCCTCCTCGAACCGGCGCTCGGTGCGCAGGGCGACGATGCGGTCGGCGTTCTCCACACCGAAGAGTTCCGGGAAGATGCCGCGCGAGTGGTCGGCGTAGTCGAGGAAGAGCACCAGGTCGCCGAGGCAGACGAGGGCGTCGGCGCCGTCGCCCGCACGGGCCAGCGCCTCGGCGTTCCCGTGCACGTCACTGACCACGTGGATGCGGGTGCGCCGCTCGGCGGCGGCCCCCCGGCTGTTCGGTGCTGCTCGCATGAAGATCACCCTAGAACCCGCGCGTCCACCTGGGTAGAGGCCACCGGACCTGCGGTTACCTCCAGGGTCCTGTTCGGGTGCACTACTGTGCGCGAAAGCCCGGCCGATATGTGTGACGCGTAAGACATCTGGCCGGAACCCCCTATCCGGAACCGAGTACTGGTGGGTAACGTCCGGGCAGTCCAGTTGTGCTCACCCCACTGAGCACCCGCCATCTTGGACCGCATCCGGTGCGTCACACAGAGCCGTGGCACCGGAGCCCGATGAGGAGCAGCAGTCTTGCGCGAGTTCAGCCTTCCGGCCCTGTACGAGGTCCCCTCGGACGGCAACCTGACGGATCTCATCCGCCGCAATGCCGCTCAGCATCCCGATGTCGCGGTGATGAGCCGCAAAGTGGCGGGCGTCTGGACGGACGTCACCGCCACCCGGTTCCTGGCCGAGGTCAGATCCGTCGCCAAGGGACTGATCGCGGCCGGTGTCGGGCCCGGTGACCGGGTCGCCCTGCTCTCCCGCACCCGTTACGAGTGGGTGCTGGTCGACTTCGCGATCTGGAGCGCGGGCGCGGTCACCGTGCCGGTGTACGAGACCAGTTCCGCCGAGCAGATCCAGTGGATCCTCGGTGACTCCGGCGCCACCCTGTGCGTCGTGGAGTCCGAGGCGCACCAGGCGTCCGTCGTCTCGGTCCAGGAGGGACTGCCCCAGCTGAAGGGCATCTGGCGAATCGACGACGACACGATCCGTCAGATGTCGGAGCTCGGCGAGGCGGAGGTCTCCAACGAGGTCCTCGATCTGCGGATGACGAGCGCCAAGGCCGACGACCCGGCCACCATCGTCTACACCTCCGGCACCACCGGACGCCCCAAGGGCTGCGTGCTCACGCACCGCAGCTTCTTCGCGGAGTGCGGCAACGTGGTGGAGCGGCTCAAGCCCCTCTTCCGTACCGGCGAGTGCTCCGTGCTGCTGTTCCTGCCGGCCGCGCACGTCTTCGGACGGCTGGTCGAGGTCGCCTCGGTGATGGCCCCGATCAAGCTCGGCTGCGTACCGGACATCAAGAACCTCACCGATGAGCTGGCCGCGTTCCGGCCGACGCTGATCCTCGGGGTGCCGCGGGTCTTCGAGAAGGTCTACAACTCGGCGCGCGCCAAGGCCCAGGCCGACGGCAAGGGCAAGATCTTCGACAAGGCCGCGAACACGGCGATCGCCTACAGCCGCGCGCTGGGCACGCCGCAGGGTCCGTCCATGGGCCTGAAGTTCAAGCACAAGGTGTTCGACCGGCTGGTCTACAGCAAGCTGCGGGCCGTGCTCGGCGGACGCGGCGAGTACGCGATCTCCGGCGGCGCCCCGCTCGGTGAGCGGCTCGGGCACTTCTACCGAGGGATCGGCTTCACCGTCCTGGAGGGCTACGGCCTGACCGAGACGTGCGCGGCCACCGCCTTCAACCCGTGGGACCGCCAGAAGATCGGCACGGTCGGCCAGCCGCTGCCCGGCTCGGTCGTGCGGATCGCGGACGACGGCGAGGTGCTGCTGCACGGCGAGCACCTGTTCTCCGACTACTGGAACAACGAGACGGCGACGGCGGAGGCGCTGGCCGACGGCTGGTTCCACACCGGCGACATCGGCACCCTCGACGAGGACGGCTATCTCGCGATCACCGGGCGCAAGAAGGAGATCATCGTCACGGCCGGCGGCAAGAACGTCGCTCCCGCCGTCATCGAGGACCGCATCCGCGGGCACGCCCTGGTGGCGGAGTGCATGGTGGTCGGCGACGGGCGCCCGTTCGTGGGCGCGCTGGTGACGCTGGACGAGGAGTTCCTCGGGCACTGGGCCGAGGAACACGGCAGGCCCGTCGGCTCCACCGCGCTGTCGCTGCGCGAGGACCCGGAACTGCTGGCCGAGGTGCAGCGGGCGATCGACGACGGCAACGCCGCGGTGTCCAAGGCCGAGTCCGTACGGAGGTTCCGCATCCTGGCCGCCCAGTTCACCGAGGAGGCGGGCCACATCACGCCGTCGCTGAAGCTGAAGCGCAACGTGGTGGCGAAGGACTTCGCGGACGAGGTCGAGTCGATCTACCGCACCTGAGCCTGTCGCGCGCAGGGACGGGAGGGGGGCACCGGTTCCGGTGCCCCCCTCCCGCGTTCACAGCAGCGCCCTGAGCTTCTCCGCCAGCAGGTCCCAGCGCCACTTCTCCTCGACCCAGGCCCGGCCCCGCTCCCCCATCCGCCGGCGCAGCCCCGCGTCACCGAGCAGCGTGACGATCCGCTCCGCCGCCTCCTC